>NZ_JBSFTE010000011.1:79180-220032 GCF_053590565.1 Micromonospora sp. NPDC003197
TCACTCGCTGCGCTCGTTCACTCCTCGCGCTCACTGTGTTGACCTTGTTCGCGACTGCGGGGCTCACTCGCTGCGCTCGTTCACTCCTCGCGCTCACTGTGTTGACCTTGTTCGCGACTGCGGGGCTCACTCGCTGCGCTCGTTCACTCCTCGCGCTCACGCTGCTGTCTCCAACTCGTCGAGGGTGCGTTGCAACGCACGCAAATAGTCGACGTGACCGATCTCGAACCAGTGGCGACTGCTGTCCTTGACCTTCGCCCGGTTGAACCGGCGGCCCGCCTCGGCGTCGATTCGCGCCGCGAAGGAGTTCGCCCGTTCGGGCGCGGCCTCCCGCAGCCGCAGCCAGCGGGCAATCGCCACGGTCTGCCAATGGACCAGCGGAAACACCCCGGAGTCGGCCTGCAACAGGCCCGCCACGGCCAGCGTCGGATAACGGCGCGGGAAGGCGTTGAGATGGAGTGCTGGTCGACCGTCCGCGTCCGTACCGAGGATCTCCGGGGCCAGGAACTCGAAGCGGGGCAGGTAACCGGTGGCAAAGACCACCAGATCCGGCTCGATCTCCTGTCCGTCAGAGAATTTCACGCTGTACGACCGGAACTGGATGATGTCCGGCACCGGCGTCACCGCCCCGTGCCCGATGTAGTAAACGAGTTGACTGTTGGCGATCGGATGCGTCTCGTAGACCTTGTGATCCGGTCGGGGCAGACCGAACCGGGTCAGGTCACCCACGGTCAGGCGTAGGGTGCGGTGAAAGAGCCACTGCCGCAGCCACAGCGGTAGCCGCATCGCCAGCACCCGGTCGTTCACTTGATCCGTCGGCCGGCCGAAGACGTACTTCGGGGCGTACCAGTAACCGCGTCGGCTGGAGTGCCAGCATTTCGCGGCCTGCTGCCCGGCCTCCACCGCGATGTCGCAGCCGGTGTTACCGGCCCCCACCACCAGCACCCGCTTACCGCGAAGCTGCGTCGCCTCCTTGTACGCCGAGGCGTGCATGACCTGACCCCGGAACTCCTCCAGCCCTTCGTACGACGGCAGTTTCGGGGACCAGTTGTGCCCGTTGGCCACCACGACGGCCGCGTATCGAGAGGTACGTTCGGTGCCATAGCCACCGGTACTGCGGGTGGTGACGTCCCAGCGATGTCCATCGACCGGTTCCACCCGGACCACCTCGGTGCCGAACCAGATGTGCGGCCGTAGGTCGAAATGGTCGGCATAATGGTCCAGATAGGACAGTAACTGGCTGTGATGTGGATAGTCCGGCCAGGAGTCTGGCATCGGAAAGTCGGGGAACTGCGTGAACGGCTTCGACGAGATCAAGTGGGTGCTGGCATAGACCGGACTTCGGTCGTGTCGCCAGTTCCACGCACCCCCGACGCCCGTCTCCCGCTCGTAGCAGTCGACGTCGAAGCCGTACTCCTTGAGGTTTTTGATCGCCGTCAGCCCGCTGGCCCCGGCACCGATGACACAGACGGCACCGCCTCGGTCGGAGACCGAGCGGCCGCCTGGGTGACCGGCGGTGCTGATCCCGGAATCGTAATCGCCGAACGAGGAGTCGGGACGGTCATGGTCGGCGGAGGTAGACACCAGGTTTCTCCTTGTTTCCGCACGAAAGCCGAACTGCCGCCGAATCCTCTCGACTCGGGTCGCCCTTTGTCCAGCCCATCGGACCTACCAGTTGCCGAATGTCAATCCGTCACGACACTGCCGCACCCGATGTCCGTGCTGCTGAACACTCGTTTCGTGGTCATCGCTTCGCCACGTATCGAAGCGCGGCAAGCAGGCCCGCAATGGCGGGTTGTTCCAGCGCTGTCCGTCGCACCGCCGCGTCGCCTGGCGGCGGCGGGTCGTAGGCCCAACTGTCCACGGTTGCCGCCGGCGCGACGCGTTGAGCGTTAGGAAGGGCCCCTTCCTCTACAAAATGCGATAGAAAGGGGCCCTTCCTAACATCCGTGGGCACCGTTAGGGCTCGACGTACTGGGTGGCGAAGGACTCGCTCGGCGGGATCGGGGTGATGACGTCGATGAGCACGTCATCGGGGCCGGCGACGATGAAGTGACGCTGCCCGAACTCCTCGCTGCGCAGCGGGAGTTCCAGTTTCAGACCGGCCTGAACCACCAGGCGCTCGTACTCGGCGTCGACGTCGGTCACCTCGAAGTTGAGGATCAGCCCTCGCACCGGGTGCCGGTACGCGGCCGGCACCGTCTCGTGGGTGTGATCCAGCAGCGCCAGCTCGTAGTGCGGTGACTCCGGTCGCCGGAGACTGACATACCAGTCAGCCTCGAAGGTTGTTTCAAATCCGAAGTGCTCGGTGTAAAAGGCCCGAGATTCGGCGACCCGCTGGGTGCAGATGACCGGATAGAAGCTGGTCAGGGGCATGTCTGGCACTCCTCCACAAGATACGTACCCAGAGTATGTTTCTTGTCGAGAAGGTAGATGCGTACCCTGGGTATGTCAAATGGGAGGCAGCAATGGGCACGACAACACGGACCAAGGCCGAGCAGCGCCGGGAGACCATGACCGCCCTGATCACCGAGGGGCGACGGATGTTCGCCCGCGACGGATTCGCCGCGGTGAACATCAACGAGGTCGCCCGCGCCGCCGGAGTCACGAAGGGCGCGCTCTATCACCACTTCGGCAGCAAGAACGGCCTCTTCCGGGCCGTGGTCGAACAGGTACAACGCGATGTCGCCGATCGAGTGGCCGCAGCCGCCGACGCGGAAACCGAGCCCTGGTCCCAGCTCCTCGCCGGGTGTCAGGCGTTCCTCACCGCCGGCTCCGACCCGGAGGTGCAGCGGATCATGCTGCTGGACGGGCCGACCGTTCTCGGCTGGCAGGAGTGGCGGGCCATGGACGAAGCCTCCTCGGCACGACACCTCGCCGAGGCGCTCACCGCGCTGATGCAGGACGGAACGCTCCGCGAACAACCGGTGGCGCCACTGACCCGGCTGCTCTCCGGGGCGATGAACGAGACCGCGCTCTGGCTGGCCCAGTCGACCGATCCGTCCGACCTGGCCGATGCCAGCGCGGCGCTGACCCAGCTGCTGGAGGGAATCCGCCAGGTGTCCGCCGAGCCGGCACGTCCGGCCGAGCTAGCCGTTCGTAGGCCGAGCTAGCCGTTCGTAGGCCGAGCTAGCCGGTCATGGGCCGAGCTAGCCGGCGCGTCGACCGAGCTGGGGGCTCAGGCGCGGGCCAGCGGAAGCAGGAGGTCGGCCAGGACCGGGAAGTGGTCGCTGGCGCGGCGGGTCTGCTCGGTGTCCACCACGTCGTAGTCGGTGACGGCGATCTGCGGCGACACGAACAGCGCGTCGATCCGCTCACGCGGATTGGCGCACGAGTACGTGCACCGGTCGGCCCGGTCGGCGGCCACAGCGGTGTCGGTCAGCCCGTCGGCGAGCGTACGCCAAGCGGCACCGCCGGAGTTCTCGTTGAGGTCCGCGCCAAGGATCAGCGGCAGGTCTACCTCGGCCAGATCCGCCTTGAGTAGGGTGGCCTGCCCCGGCCGTTCTGTCGCGTCGGTGGACAGGTGTGAGCCGGCGACCACGAACCGGGCCCGGCCGACCGCACATTCGGCGAACGCGGCACCGCGCATGTGTCGGCCCGGGGTGAGCGGGAACTGCCGACACCAACTACGCAGAACCTGGACCCGCAGGTTGGTCAGCAGCAGATTGCCAAGTGATGGCAGGCCACCGACGGCCACCACCATCCCGAGCCGGTCGGCGAGCGCGGCGCACCGCTGTCGCCAACCGAACCGACGCGGCGCCTCCTGGACGATCACCACGTCCGGCTCGACACCGCGCACCGCCGCCACCAGGGCGGCGGTGTCGTCCCGCTGACCATGCACGTTGTACGACAGCACCCGCAGACGGACCGTCTCGGACTCCTGCTCGACCGGTTGTGCCTCTGCCACGTCCTACCTCACTCGTCCCTGGCTACCGGCGGCGGGCCAGGTCAGCCGCACCGATCACACCCGCGCTGTTGCCCAGTTCCGCGGGTCGCACCTCGGCCACCGGAAGTCGCCCCCGTTGTGCCAGGGAGTCCATGAAGGATCGTGTGGTAGGGCCGAGCAGGAGATCTCCGGCATGGACCACACCGCCGCCGACGACCAGCACCTGCGGGTCGAGGATCTGCGCCAGGTCAGCGAGCCCGATGCCGAGCCACCGGCCCAACTGGGCGAACGCCTCGATGGAGACCTGGTCACCGGCCTTCGCGGCGGCGGTCACCATGTGTCCGGTGATGGCGTCGACGTCACCACCGCCCAACTCGAGCAGCCCGGTCGCGCGACGCGGCTCCTGCCGGGCGCCCGCGCGAGCGAAGCGGACCAGGGCGCTGCCGCTGGCGTACTGCTCGATGCAGCCGAGTCGGCCGCACCCGCACCGGTGCCCGTCCGGCACCGCCAGCATGTGCCCCAGTTCGGCGGCGACTCCGTGGGAGCCGCGCACCAGTTCACCGCCGAGCACGATGCCGCCCCCGACGCCGGTGCCGATGGTGAACATGACCATCGAGTCGTCCGCGTGCCGGGCCGCACCGTAACGGAACTCCGCCCAGGCGGCCACGTTGGCGTCGTTCTCCACGATCACTGGCAGGTCGACCGCGGATCGGACGTGATCGCGCAACGGCTCGTCGCGCCAGGCCAGGTTGGGGGCGAACAGTACGGTGGAACGGGTCGCGTCGATCCAGCCAGCCGCCCCGATGCCCACCGCCTCGATCTTGTGACCGGCGGCCAGTTCGGTGACCACCTCGACGATGACGTCGCGGGTCTTCGCCGCGTCGTCGGCGGGGGTTTCCCGGCGGGTCTGCGCCAACACCACACCTGCGTCGTCGACGACTCCGCCGGCGACCTTCGTGCCACCGACGTCGACTCCGATGGTCAGCGTCACCGCTGCCGCTCCCCTCTGCTCTGCTGCACGTTCATCCCGTCGGCGGCCGATTGGCCGTCGAGGGTCCAGTTCCTCCGTGGTCAGGCGTCGTCGCCTGACAGGTCGTCCGTATCGGTCCCGGACGTCGGCTTCCGCGAGGCGGGCACCACCGGCCGATCGATCGCCTCGTGAGCCATCGTCTCGGCAGCGTCGGGGCTTCCGGCCGCGTCGGTGGGTGCGCCGGCACCGCCCGAACGTCCGGCCCCGTCCGTACGCGTCGCGACCGCCCAGACGTCCTGCTCGGGCGCCGCCCACGAATCATGCCCGGTATCGGTCGCCTCGCGCCACATCTGGGTCCGCCTCGACTCCGCACGGGCAGCCGATGCCTGGCGGGGTGTACTCGTTCCGGCCGGGATGTCCGGTCCACCTTCGCACGCGGTCGGGTCGGAGGCGGTCGGGCTGAAGGCGGTCGGGTCGGCGGCCGCCGCACTGGAAGCGGTCGTACCGGAGGAGGTCGTGCCGGCAGCGGTGGCGGTGGAGAAGGCGCGTAGCAGACTGGCCACCCCGGCGGCGAAGTCGCCGGCTCCGGTGGCGAGCCGCTCGCTGAACTCGGGGCTCGGGTCGCGCAGCGCCACAATCGCCCGACAGATCGGACAGACACAGCACTCTGCCGTACCGGTCGCGAAGTGTCCGTCTCTTGGCGCGGTGCCCGCACCTGCGGCCTCCGCGGCGTCGCCCGCCGCTGAGGAGGCAGAGCCAGCCGAGGCACCAGGGCCAGCCGAGGCACCGGAGCCCGCCGCCGAATGCCCGGCAGGCGGTGCCCCCAGTACGCCCGAGATCATCTCGCCGAGCGAGCCGAGTGGGCCGAGTGGGCCAAGCGAGCTGGACGGGCCGGACGGGCCGGGTCCACTGCCACCGTCGACGGTCCCGGAGGCGGCCAGCCGGACAGCGGCCAGGGCCGTGGTGACCAGGCGCTCAGCCTCCTCCCGGGCCGTACCCGGGTTGATTCCTCCCATGTGCGGCTCCTCTGCCCGGGCGGTGCTCGTCACGAGCGGGTCACTGCGTCGCGGCGGATGATTCCACCCGCTGCTTGAGCTGCTTCAACGCGGCATCCATGATCATTTTCTCGGCCTTGCGCCGAAACATCCCCAGCATGCCGACCGAGAGTTCGACCGCCAGGGTGTAGGTCACTGTTGACGTGCCGTCGCCGTTGTCCTCGATGTCGTACGACCCGTTCTGGGCCTTCTGCATCTTCGAGGGATCCACCAGGTGCCACTGGATCCGCGAGATGTCTTCGGCGTACTCGTAGGCCAGCGTGTACTCGTCGGCCATGACCCCGGCGTCGAGCACGAATCGGACCTGACTGGCGTAACCGTCCTCGTACTCCTGCACCACCTCGACGCTCTTGACGGCCTCGGTCCACTCCGGGTAGCGCGCAAAGTCGCAGATCACCGCCGCGATCCGCTCGGGAGGTGCGGCGATGACGATCGACTGGGTGGAGAAGTCCGTCATGTGGGGCAGGCTACCCGGTGATCCGGGCCGTTCAGCCGGCCGGATCGTCCCGACTCGCCGGTTCCCGGCCCCGACCAGGCAACCTGCCTGAACAGTCCTCATGGGCGGGCGGGTAGGTTCGGCAGTGCCGGACCTGTCGTCGACGGCGGCGTAAGCCCCCACCGGCCGACGGCGGGCCCCGTCACCCAGGACGGCAGACCGGCCCAGTACGAACGCGAGGAGTGCAGGTGCGTGAGTTCTCCGTGCCACCGGCCGTCACCGTCGGCGAAGCGGCCAACCTGACCGATCCGGTCTGGGACAACGCCGAGGCGGCACCGGATGCGGTGCAGTTCGTCCGGCGGGCATCGGACGGAACTGACAGCTGGGTGGACGTCACCTGCCGCCAGTTCCGCGACGAGGTCGTCGCGGTCGCCCGGGGGCTGGTCGCGGCCGGGATCGAACCAGGCGCGCGGGTCGGGCTGATGAGCAAGACGCGCTACGAGTGGACCCTGTTCGACTACGCGATCTGGGCTGCCGGCGCGGTGACGGTGCCGATCTACGAGACCTCCAGCGCCGAACAGGTGGCCTGGATCCTCTCCGACTCGGGTGCGGTGGCGTGCCTGGTGGAGACCGGCGGCCACGCCCAGTGCGTGGCGGAGATCCGGGACCGGCTGCCCGATCTCGGCCCGGTGTGGCAGATCGACGCGGACGACCTGGCCAAGCTGGTCGAGCAGGGCACCTCGGTCGACGCGGCCGAGATCGACGAACGACGCAAGAACCTCCGGTCCACTGACACCGCCACGATCATCTACACCAGTGGCACCACCGGTCGCCCCAAGGGCTGCGTGCTGACCCACCGCAACATGTACGCGGACATCGCCAACGCCGTACCGGTGCTGCCCAACCTGTTCAACCCGGGTGCCTCGACCCTGCTGTTCCTGCCCCTGGCGCACTCGTTCGCCCGGCTGATCCAGATCGGCGTCGTGCACACCCGGTCGACGATGGCGCACAGCGCCGACGTCAAGAACCTGGTCCCCGAACTCCAGCGGTTCCGCCCCACCTTCATCCTCTCGGTCCCCCGGGTCTTCGAGAAGGTCTACAACGGGGCCCGACAGAAGGCCCAGGCCGAGGGCAAGGGCAAGATCTTCGACCGGGCCGAGCAGGTGGCCGTCGCCTACAGCGAGGCGCTGGACACCCCATCCGGGCCAGGCCTGTGGCTGCGCCTACAGCACGCGCTGTTCGACCGGCTGGTCTACCGCAAGCTGCGGGACGCGCTCGGCGGCCGCTGTCGGGACGCGATTTCCGGCGGTGCACCGCTGGGTGCCCGGCTGGGCCACTTCTTCCGGGGCATCGGGGTGCCCGTGGTGGAGGGCTACGGGCTGACCGAGACCTCGCCGGCCGCCGCCGCCAACCTGCCCACCCACACCCGGATGGGTACGGTCGGCCGGCCCCTGCCCGGGGTGACCGTCCGCATCGCCGACGACGGCGAGATCATGATCAAGGGTGACCTGGTGTTCCAGGGCTACTGGGCCAACCCGGAGGCGACCGCCTCGGCGCTGACCAGCGACGGCTGGTTCCTCAGCGGTGACCTCGGCGAACTCGACGGGGACGGCTACCTGACCATCACCGGCCGGAAGAAGGAGATCATCGTTACCGCGGGCGGCAAGAACGTCGCCCCGGCCGTGCTGGAGGACCCGGTCCGCGCGCACCCGCTGATCAGCCAGTGCGTCGTGGTCGGCGACCGGAAGCCGTTCATCGCCGCGCTGATCACCATCGACGAGGAGGCCTGGCCGAACTGGCTCGCCGGTCACGGGCATCCCGCCGGCACTCCGGTCGCCGAGCTGACCGAGGACCCGATCCTGCGGGCCGAGGTGCAGAGCGCCATCGACTCCGCCAACCAGCTGGTCTCCCGCGCCGAGGCGATCAAGACGTTCCGGATCCTGTCCGGCGACTTCACCGAGACCAGCGGCGAGATGACCCCGTCGATGAAGGTCAAGCGGGACGTCGTACACAGAAAGCACGCGGCGGAAATCGCCGCCATCTACGGAAGCTGACTACGATCCGTCAGGTGCCCGCATCGACAGTCCCCCTGCCGTTCCTGCACCCGCTGGCAGTAGCAGCCCGGGTGGTGATGCTCTGTCTGGTCGCCGTACTGACCCTGATCGCCACCCGGGACGTGACTCAGCTCTGGTGGATCGCCCTGCTCGCCGGGGCCGGCATCCCCGCGGTGCTCGCTCCCCGACACCGGATCCTCGCTCCGCTCGGCCGGCTCGCCGAGGTGGTGATCGTCGGGCTGGCGGCCAGCCAGGTGGCCGCCTCGGCGCTCCAGGCCGGCGACCTCGGCGCGGCGGCCCAGGGCAGTAACCTCGGCGCGGCGGCGATACTCCCCTACCTGGCCGTACCGCTCACCGTGACCGCACTCAACCGACGGGTACGGGAGGGCGCGACCCTGCTCGGCGTCGCCGCCCTCACGCTCGTCGTCAGTGGGCTGCTCACCGAGACCTCCGCCGGCCGACAGATCGGGCAGTCCGACTACCTCGCCGTCTGCGCCCAGTGGCTGACCATGGCGGTGCTCGGCACGATCGCCGCCAGCACCTTGCAGCGGCTCATGCAGGTCCGGGGCGAGAGCAAACCCCAGCCGTACGCCGAGGCGACCCGGCTGCTCACCCAACTGCGCAGCGTCGCCCGGCAACTGCCCGGGGCCACCCTCGACCCGGGCGGCATCTCCGAGCACCTGCTGGAGGAGTTGCGCACGGTGGCCCGTACCGACCGGGCGGCCGTGCTCTCGGCCAGCGGCGGTGGGCGGCTGGTGGTGCTCGCCCAGGTGGGGGTGGATCGGGTCGACTGGGAAACCACCCTCGACGCCGACTCGGCCATCGCCGATGCCTGGGCCACCCAGCAGCCCCAGACTGCCCACCGGTCGCAGTCGCGCTCCCACTCCGGGCCGGAGGTCTCCGCGCTGGTCGTACCGCTGGTCGCCGGGGTGCGTACGGTCGGCCTGGTCACCCTGGAGGCGGACGCGGCCGGGGCGTACCCGGCCTCGGTGGTGGACCGGGTGACCGCGTTGACCCGGCCGGCCGCGCTGCGGCTGGAGGCCGCGCTGCTCTTCGACGAGGTCCGGTCGCTGGCGACCAACGAGGAACGACAGCGGCTGGCCCGGGAGATCCACGACGGGGTCGCCCAGGAGCTCGTGATGGTGGGGTACGGCATAGACAACGCCCTGGCCACCCTGCCCGAGGACGCCAAGGAGACCGCCGAGGAGCTGCGTACGCTGCGCGGCGAGGTCACCCGGGTGATCACCGAGCTGCGGCTGAGCCTGTTCGAGCTGCGCAGCGAGGTGGACCGGCACGGCGGACTGGCGGCCGCGATCGCCGAGTACGCCCGGACGGTCGGCGCGTCGGCAGGGCTCCGGGTGCACCTTTCCCTCGACGAGTCCACCGCCCGGTTGCCGGCCGCGACCGAGGCCGAAATGCTCCGTATCGCCCAAGAGGCCATCACGAATGCCCGCAAGCACGCACAGGCCACCAATTTGTGGGTAACCTGTGCCGTCGACCCGCCGTTCGCGCAGATCGAAGTGTCGGATGATGGTCAGGGCATAGCTGACCAGCGGCCCGACGGGCGTTACGGTCTTGCGATCATGGCGGAGAGAGCGGAACGTATCCGAGGCCGCCTAGAGATCAGACCGCGACGCCCCAGCGGCACGACCGTGGCGGTGGTACTCGGCACCTTGCCCCGGCGCGATAGCGTCCGCGATAGCGTCACCGCACCAGAAGGGGAGTAACCCGAGCATGACCACCAGCCCCACGCCGACGACCCGTACCAAGGTCCTGCTTGTGGATGATCATGACCTGATCCGCAAGGGACTGCGCCACGCGTTCGAGCGGGATCGGCAGTTCGAGGTCGTCGGCGAGGCCGCCACCGCCGCCGAGGGGGTCCGCCAGGCCGGCGCCCTGCAGCCCGACGTCGTGATCATGGATCTCCGCCTGCCGGACGGTAGCGGCCTGGAGGCCACCCGCGCCCTGCGCAAGTCCAGCGCCACGATGGGCATCGTCGTACTCACCATGTACGCCGGTGACGACCAGCTCTTCGGGGCCCTCGAAGCCGGGGCGAGCGCCTTCGTACCGAAGACCGCGCCGGCTGACGAGGTGGTCGCCGCGGCCCGCCACGCCGCCTCCTCTCCCAGCGCCTTCACCGCCGCCGACCTGGCCGAGGCGATGAAGCGCCGGCTGGCCCCCTCCGGCCCGCAGCTGTCCCCCCGCGAGGGCCAGGTGCTGCGGCTGCTCGCCGATGGGATGAGCGTCGCCGGCATCGCCAAGCAGCTCTTCGTCAGTGAGTCGACGGCCAAGACCCACATCTCCAAGCTCTACGAGAAGCTGGGGGCGGCCAACCGGGCCCAGGCCCTGATGACCGCGCTGCGGCTGGGGCTACTCGAAGCACCCGACGCGCCGAAGTTCTGACCGCTGTCGCGGTCGGGCAGGGCCCGGCCCGGACCGACCGCGACACCGGGTGAAACAGGCGATCGACCCGGCCCCGCAACAAATACGTCCGGACGGGCTTTACACCGCTCTGGATAGTCGGGCACGCGACGGGCAGAATACCGGGGAATACCTGGCAGGCACCAAAGTGTCGCGTACCGCGCAAAAGGGGCAGCTATGCAGCGGCCGGACTGGGCACCGGAGAAGATCGACATCGAGCGGCCCAGCGTGGCCCGCATGTACGACTACTATCTGGGCGGGTCGCACAACTTCGCGGTCGATCGAAGTACCGCGCAGGCGCTGATCGACGCGATCCCGGATGCACCCCTGATGGCCCAGGCCAACCGGGCCTTCCTGCGTCGAACCGTGCAATACCTGGTCAAGGCCGGCATCCGCCAGTTCCTCGACATCGGTTCCGGCATCCCCACGGTCGGCAACGTGCACGAGATCGCCCAGCAGTTGGCCCCGGAAGTCCGGGTGGTCTACGTCGACATCGATCCGGTGGCGGTGGCGCACAGCCGGGAGATCCTGCGCGGCAACGACCGGACGACCGTGATCCATGAGGACCTACGCCGGGTCGACCGGATCCTGACCCATCCGGACGTACGCGGACTGCTCGACTTCGACCAGCCGATCGCGGTCATGGCCGTCGCGGTCCTGCACTTCATCCCCGACACCGACGACCCAGCCGGTCTCCTGCGTACCATCCGGCGCACCCTCGTACCCGGCAGCTACCTGGTCCTCTCCCACGCCAGCGACGACGGTCGGAGCACTGTCGAACGGCGCGATGCCGAGGCGGTCTACCAACAGACCGACAACCATCTGGCTTTTCGTGGTCGAGCGGAGATCGGCAAGTTGTTCGACGGCTTCGACCTGGTCGAGCCTGGCCTGGTGTGGGTGCCGCAGTGGCGGTCCGACTGCCCGGAGGGCGCGGCGGAGGACGCCGAGCACACCGTCTTCCTCGGTGGAGTAGGCCAGCTCGGTGACTGACCAGAAACGGACCACGGCCTCGGTACAGCCCGGGGCGAGCGCCTTCGCCCACGCCTGGGGCAAGGCGGTAGACGACACCAGCTACATTCCGATGACCCCGGCCCAACTGGAAGCCTTTCTCCGCCGGCTGACCATCCGACTGGCCCGGTCGCTGCACGCCGAACCATTCGATCCCCGGATTGGCATCAAGGTCGGCACCGACCTCGTCACCAACCACATCGCCTCAGCCGAAGGGCTCGGCCGCACCATCGAGGTCATCCACCTCCGACTGCTGCGCGACCTCGGTCTCTCCGGAGAGGACATCGAGGACCGGCTGGCCCGACTGCTGGCCAGCATCGCAACCGGGTACGCCCGCGCACTGCGCGACCGCACCCTCGACGAGCAGGAGTCCGTCCGGCGGGCCGGAATGGTCGCCCGAGAGCACGCCGAACAGGCCCTGCGAGACAGCGAGTCGCGGTTCCGGCACCAGGCCACCCACGATCCGCTCACCGACCTGCCCAACCGGGCGCTCTTCACCGACCGGCTCGCCGCCGCAATCGACCGGCCCGACCAGGTGGACGCCCGGGTGGGCGTCTGCTTCGTCGACCTCGACCGGTTCAAGGAGATCAACGACACCCGGGGCCACCAGGTCGGGGACCGACTTTTGGTCGCGGTCGCCGAGCGACTCCGTCGGGACGTCGGCGACCACGTCGTCGCCCGGCTGGGGGGCGACAAGTTCGCCATCCTCGTCGAGGAGTCCACCGGCACCGACCACATGCTGACGGTGGCCAAGCGTGCCCTGGCCGCCAGCCGCGAACCGTCGTACGTGGATGGTCACCTGCTCAGCGTCACGGCAAGCGTCGGCATCGTCGAGCGACCAGTCGACGACGCCACCCCCACCGAGATCATGCGCGCCGCCGACGTCACCCTCCGCTGGGCCAAAACCGCCGGGCGGGGACGATGCGAGGTGTTCGACACCGAACGCAACGAGCAGGAACAAATCCGGTACGCCCTCTCCGCGGCGATGCCCGACGCTCTGGATCGGGGCGAGTTCTATCTCGACTACCAACCGCTGGCCTCGCTCACCGACGGTGGGGTGCTCGGGGTCGAGGTGCTCGTACGCTGGCGGCATCCCGAACTGGGCCTGCTCCGGCCGGACGCCTTCATCGCACTGGCCGAGGAGACCGGGTTCATCGTCCGGCTCGGCGGCTGGGTGCTCGCCGAAGCCTGCCGGGAGGCGAGCGGCTGGACCAGCCGGCACGGCCCTCCCCCGTTCGTCAGCGTCAACCTCGCCGTACGGCAGGTGCACGATCCGGGGCTGGTGAACGAGGTCGTCCGGGTGCTGGAACAGACCGGGCTGCCCCCCGAGCGGCTGCAACTGGAGATCACCGAAAGCGCCATGATGAGCACCGCCGGAGAGCCGGTGCACGCCCTGCGTACCCTGGCCGACCTTGGGGTACGGATCGCCATCGACGACTTCGGCACCGGCTACTCCAACCTCGCCTACCTGCGGGACCTGCCGGTCAACGAGCTGAAGGTGGCCGGGTCCTTCGTGGCTGGTCTACGCGCACCCGCCGACGACCCGGCGAGCCACATCGACGAGCGGATCCTGGCGACCATGGTGGCGCTCGGCCATGCCCTGGGCCTGACCGTCACCGCCGAGGGTGTCGAGACCGCCAACCAGGCCGAACGACTGCGCGCCATCGGCTGCGACGCCGGCCAGGGCTGGCATCTGGGTATGCCGGCACCAGCCGCCCGGATCACCGAGCGGCTGGACCGGGACCGACCGTAGCGCTAGCTGGCGGCCGTGGTGGGCCGGTGCGGGCTGGCGGCCGTGCTGGACCGGTGCGGGCTGGCGGCCGTGCTGGACCGGTGCGGGCTGGTCCAGAAGGCCAGGCGGTGCTCCGCCGCGTAGTCGACCGGCCCGATGCGCTCGGGGGCCAGCGACTGGACGTACGGGCCCGGCTGCCGATCGCGGCTGACTACGCCGGAGAGCGGGCCAGCCGATCTGCCGGACAATCCACGTCTGCGTAAGCAAGCGAGCATGGCGGCCAGATTCCCCGCCAGGTAAGGGAAGCCTCTCTCCGCCCAGCGACACATCGAGCCGATAGGCGGCCGACGGTCGTTACCGCCCTGGAAACTCTCGCTCGACGAGCACGACTTTCAGTTGAAGGGCATTTCTGTCGTCATGCGGAGGATCGGGCGGCCACCGCAAGGAGCCTATAGCGAATGCCTTGTTCAGGGCGGTGTCGCCGATAGTGAAGCAGAGTAAAGGCAGGACGAGGTCGCCCGCTCGCCCGGCTACCAATGACGCAGGGTAGTGCGTTCAGGAAGGTCTGCCGCTCGTCTCCGCACGGGCGACCCAGGCGCGATACCAATCATTCAGCAGCATCGGCCAGCGCCTGGTCCACCCGACCCCGATGACCGTCCTCGTCCCAGTACCGGTCGAGTTCGAACCAGTCGCGGCGCCACTGGGCGTACCCACTCGACCCGCCGAGCGCCTTGCGGACAGTCTCGACCGACCTGATGAAGCTCGGCTTGGTAGCGCTGCCGACCACGTTCGCGTCCCCGCGCTGCCTACCATCGTCACCGATTGCGGCGAGCCAGCTCGACATCGCCGCCACCGCCTCGTCATCGAGTGGATTGGTCGCGACACACGGATCGAAGACGGCCTTTGCGGCGAAGTCGTACCCCGGCGCGAGCAACGCGAGGTGTAGACGGAGTTGGACCACCGACCGCTCGTGGTCCCCGAGCAGGGGCCACGGCTCACCGTTCTCGTTATCCGCCGGTCGCTCAATGTAGCGATAGGCATCCTCGAAGCGCTTCAGCAGGTCGGCCCGCGCCTCGGCCCAGCTCTCGAAGCCGTCGCCCGGCAGCCGGCCCAGCGCCTCCATCTCCGGGCTCATCGAGACCATCAGCAGGATGGCCCGAGCCGTCATGATCGCCGGTAGCCGGTAGCTCGTAGGCAGGGCCAGGCGGTCCTCGCTGACGTAGTGCGTGAAGCCCCAGCGGTCCTCGATGCCCCGGGCGATGTCCAGTGCTCGCCCACGCCGACACCATCGACCACTTCGTCCTGTGCGACTCGTCGATCGTCCTCGACATTGACGGTGGCCACCGGGTGGTCATCGACGACCGGACCGCCAGACTCCCGGCGTACGACGCCGGCACAGTGGCCCAGCTACGTAACGCACCGGGCGGCTTCTGGGCCGCCTCCACCAGCCCCGTCGCGGCCCAACACGCGCTGACCGGCAGCACCCCACTTCCCGACGTACGCCGGGCCGCCGTACTCACCGACGGTGCCGCGCGACTCGTCGAACGGTTCGGGCGAAGCTGGCAGGACGCGTTCACCATCCTCGACGCGGCCGGACCACGCGGCGTGCTCGACGCACTACGCGCCGCCGAACAGGCCGGACAACCAGTCACGCCGGGTCACCGAGACAAACAGTTCGACGACGGAACCCTCGCCCTGTGCGAGTTCCGTGCGTCCACCGCCGCCTCGGTCGCAGCCTTCAACACGCGAAAATCGACACGCTATCCCCGGCAGCCCCGACTGGCTGCCTCCAACAACGCCTTCTGATACTCATCCAACCGCAGGTCCAGCCGCTACGCCTTCGCACCCACACTGACATGTCGTACGCACAACGTACGCCACAACAAGCCGAGCCCACACGAGAACCAGCTCAAAGGTCTTGGGACCCACGCCCAGACTGAAAGGTGGACCACCGCTGGCAATACACGACTTCACCCGCCTGTGTACTAGCGTCAGAGCCGTGAAGAACCATGCCACCCCGTACGAGCCCCTGACGGTGGAACACCTGGGTGCCCTGCTCGTCGAGGCCAACGAAACACGACGGTGGCGGCTAGTGGCAGAGTTCCTGGAAGAGTACCGCTGGGAACCGTTGAACACGCGCGCTGCCCTACTGAACTCGGAACCGGCCCCCACCGGAGACGCGCACTGGGATGTCTTCCTCGCAGCCCTGACCGAGCATCTGGCGGCCAAAGACGGACGCGGTGCACCCCCCTGGGCTGAGACACGCTCACTACGTCGATTCTGGTTCCCCTTCAACACCCGTGCTGCCCGCGTAGACGCAATGGTGCACGCGCCAGCGGCATTCCGGCGACGTGGTGTGTACGTCGCCGCGCAGGAGTTGAACGTCGCGTGAGCCCCGTTGATCCACTCCTGGATCGCGCCGCGATCGAGGACGCCTTTCGCCGACTCGGAGACCGGCTCGCCCGCCGGGGCGTAGTCGCGGGACTTCTACATCTTCGGAGGCGCGGCCATGGCCCTGGCCTACGACGCACGCCGAGCCACCCGAGACATCGACGCTGTTCTCCAGCCACACGGCATCGTCCTCGACGAGGCTCAGGCAGCCGCCGACGAACTCGGCCTACCCCACTGGTGGCTCAATGAACAGGCAAGCGCCTACGTAGCTCCCGGCGGGGATCCGGCAGCTCCTCGCGTCTTCGACCATCCCGGCCTACGGGTCGCGGCAGCATCACCGGAGCACCTACTGGCAATGAAGGTACTCGCCGCACGACGTCGAGACGCCGAAGACATCCGCTTCCTGGTCGAACACCTCAACCTGCACAGCACCGACGAAGTTCTTCGCCTTTGCGCAGAGATCTTCCCCGAAGAGGAAGTCCCCGGTCGAGCACGACTTGTACTCGACGACGTGTTCGACAGACAGTAGCGCGGGGATACATCCGGGCCGTTGATCCGGCCTTCTCGCTCTCCACCAGGGTTGTCAGCCGCTGAGCGCGCGGCGCAGATCCTTCATCAGCAGCAACAAATGCATCGGGTCGGTGGGGCTGGCCTCGAACTTGGCCAGCCGCAGGTAGAAGTCACGGGCAGCTTCGTTCTCGCAATGGATGAGCACCGCGCGTACGCCAATGACCTCAGCGGCGGCCGCAATTCGCCGTAGCGCGTCCACCACTAGGGCCCGTCCCAGCCCGACGCCCTGGGCGGATCGGTCGACGCCAAGCCGCGCCAGGATCACTACCGGCTGGTGGTAGCGGCCGGCACCCTGCGTCAGCCGTGGGGCAGCATCGGCCGGAGCGACACTGCCGGCAGCGAGAGCGTAGTAGCCAACCACCCGCCGGTCGGGCTGGTCAGCGTCACACACCACGTACACCCGAGACAGCCCCGCCCGATGGGCTTGCAGGGCATGCTCGACCAGCCACCCGGACTGCGCCCGCGACCCGCAGTCAAACCCGGTCACCGTATGCGCAACCGACAACGGCTCGACCGGTGAGAAGCGCGAACTCACCGCGCCGCACCGCTCGCCGGCGGGTCAAGAACCGTCGGGTCAGCCAAGAGTTCCCGCAGCCCGGAAACCTCCTCAGCCGGACGTTGCAGCGCCTCGTCGAAGACCCGCCAGGCGTCCTCGTCCAGCAGGAATATCCGCCGGTCGGCCAGCACATCCGCCGCCGCCTCGGTCGCCGCCTTCAACACGAAAGTCGACACGCTGTCCCCGGCAGCCTGGCTGGCCGCCTCCAACAACGCCTTCTGATGCTCATCCAGCCGCAGGTGCAGCCGCTCCGCCTTCGCACTCACACCCACGATCGTACGCACAACGTACGCCACCGCAAGCCGAACCCGTACGAGAACCAGCCCAAGGGTCTTAGGCCAAGATCCGACCGGCTCACGACCCTCGCCGACCGGCCCCGGCCAGGCAAGCCGGCCGAGCTGCCCGGGTCGGCACGGACATCGATCCTCGCACCGCCTGGATGAAATCGCCGGAGGGTTACGACTGGTCGCTTGAGCCGGTGGGCTGGACCGGATAACAGGGTGTGGTGCGGCGGCTTGTTGTCCACGCAGGTTTAGCTCAGGGCCAATCGGTCGATCTGATGGTCGCGCAGGGCGGTGGTAAAGGCCATCCACGCGTGGGGGCGGAAGGTCAGGGCCGGACCGTGCGGGTCCTTGCTGTCCCGGACCGCGATGGTGCCAGGCAGGTTGTCTGCCACCTCGACGCACGCGCCCTCGTTGCCGCTGCGGGTGCTCTTGCGCCAGGTGGCAGTACTCAGGTCAGCCATTGGTGAGCGCCTCCAATGCCTCGATGATCAGCTTTGTCGACGAGTCCTCGTCGAGGGCTCGACTCTCCAGATCCTTCCAGATCAGCTCGTACGCCTGCACTTCTGTGGCCTTGTTCAGATGGAGCGCGCCAGTGAACGTGTCCACATAGATCAGTGGCGGCTCCAAGGGCTCGCTGGTGTGCGGCAGGTGCGGAAAGTCCAGAATGATGAAGGCCGAGTTCATGGCGCCATGCACCCCGGCGGCAAACGGCAGTATTCGGAGGCTGACCCCTGGCCACTCGGCGACCTTGCGCAGATGTCGGAGCTGCTCGGCCATCACCGCCACGCCCCCGACCTGTCGGCGCAGAACCGCCTCACTCAGGATGACGCTCAGGTGCGGGGCCTGCGGCTTGAGCAACAGGGCCTGGCGATCAAGCCGAACCTGGACCTTGCGCTCAATCTCGTGAGCATCACGAGCACGCTGCGGCGCACTGAAGATCTCCCGGGCGTAGCCACGGGTCTGCAGCAGGCCCGGGACGACCTCTGCGCTGTATTCCCGGATCGTTCGGGCGCTGTCTTCCAGGCTGACGTAGAGGCCGAACCAGTTTGGCAGGGTGGTCTCGGTGTAGTCGAGCCACCAGGACTTGTTGTTGCCGTTGTGGGTCTCCCTGGTGAGACCAAGCAGGTGCTCTCGATCCTGTTGGCTGGCCCCGTAGAGATCGCACATCGCGTTCACCGAGGTGTCGCGGAACTTGACGCGTTCGTAGCCGGACTCGATGCGCTGGATGGTGACAACGCTTCGCTCCAGGGCGGTCGCAGCCTCTTCTTGGGTTATGCCGGCGCGTCTACGCAGCGCCGCGAGCAGCCTTCCGACGTGTCGCCTTAGCAGCGCTAAGCCCACCATTTCAGACACTGATTCCTCCCGTCACAAATAATGATGTGGTCCGCTACGTAAAATGGGCACTCGTTCTTGAACGTGGGCGGATCATCGGTCCTACAACATTGACCCTATATGGATTTCGCATTAGTGGACGCCGACACGGTTTGTAAGCTCAACGAAATTAGCGGGGGTTGAGGCAGGACCCAGCAAAGTCGTCAGGTGATGCCGAGTAGTGCCAGCGGGCGGCTGCTGTCACGGGCGTGGCGCTGGTTGGCGGCGGAGATGTTCGCGATGCCCGCAGTAGGACACCGATGGCGGAAGCAGGCCCCGCCACCCGCCAAGCGCTCCCGCAGCAGCCGCAACCACGCATCGAAGCAGCAATCCGGCCGGACCAAGGCCCTCGACCAAGATCCGACTGGCTCAAAACTGCTTTACAGAATCAAGTGCGGCCCGGCGCGAGACCGGGCCGCACGCACGCGCTATAGGCCTGCGGCCCCACGCGCACGCCGCCAACCGTGCCCATCAAAGATGGTCGGACGGCCTACAACCGAGGCCGAGCCGACTGAATACAGGCTCCCGTCGCCAGCTCCGACACTTGACGGACCCGCCAGCACGAAAACACCGATCATCGATGCCCTTGTATGAGCAGCCTGCGGTGACGGCAACCGCGACGGCAACGCAGGTCGACTACTACGCACCACTACCCACCGGAAACAACCGTCGCCCACTGTTGCACGCTTCAGGCGCCCGAGATCCGCCACAGAGGCACACCCCCACGAGAGCCAGCATCGGAGATCAGTCACCCGCCCGAAACAACCTCCGCGTAAACCGGGTCGCACAGGTCTAGATCAATGTCCAGGCGTCGGCGGAAAGCCTCTACTCCAGCTCGATCCGGACCCCGAACGAACCTTCCTCGAACCAGCCGCAGTACTCGTCGAAGTCCAGGTGCGACGCGGCCGGCACACTGGGCTGCGCAAGGGTAAGCAGGTGACGGGCGAGCGAGGTGAGCCCGGCCGCGCTGCCCGAGATGAGGATCGTCTTCGCCGGCGTCTCGAGCACCTCTATCCGCAGCACGGTGTCCTCGTCCCAGTCGCTGATCAAGCTACGCCGAGAGTCGTACGGGATGACTCGACGACGACGGGCTCCTTCGGCGGCTCGTCAGGGTCGTTCACGGCTGGCATACCTGACACGGGTGCCACCCTTTCTCCTCCGTAGATAGTCAGCCGCACGTCATATAGGTGCTCCTACTGCACGGCCACGTTCCGTCGGCGGCCGTCGACGGGCTGCTTGACCGGCGTTGTGATGCCGCTGCCCGGGTCGTGCGCGCCCTGCCGCTGCCGCAGCTCAACGGGGGCCTGACTGAACGCGCCTGGTCAGACCGGTCGCGTCCGCGAGATCGGCCAGTAACCGGGCACCAGCGTGACTCGTCCCCCGCGCCACCGGTAACCACGATCTTCGGACGCGTTCGAGTAGCCTTCACCCTGCAAGTGCCTTCCGTGACGGGATAATCAGGACCTTCGACAAGCCCTATCGTCCCGATCAGAAGGCACTTTCCTGATTCCTACCCAACCGTGGACAGCCCTTAACGAAGGGCTGAAGCTAAGCGATCCATCCGCAGCGGAGCCTGCGGCCTACTCTGGCGCAAGAATGAGCTGATCCACCACCAGGGCGAATTTCCCATTCAACGCGCCGCGATAGGCCACATTCCCAACACGAAACCTGCGTTCTTCGATGGCACCCATAGACAGATCGCCAGACACACGTCTTAGATCATTTCGGGTTTTAGAGTTCAGCATCCGCCACAATTTACGAACATAAGCAGCATTCTCCTTGTCTGCTGAATCGTAGGCAGCGGCCCAACGCCCAGCGTTCAGCCTCCCATCCACAAGACGGCATCGAAGCCACTGCACCACAGGACCGACATTTGGCCCATCCACCTTTCCATTTGCGCGCACAACGCCGGTCAGCTCCGGCGCAATGACCGTGTTCCAAATCCCGATCGCGCCACCACAGTCCGCAGGCGACTCTCGCACTGGCGGCCACGTTGGATCAACCCAACGCCACTCGTCAACGAGCCTGACCTCTGGCAACTGCTTCCGGATCTCATCAGTCAGATTAACTTCGTCTTCCTGTGTTAGAAAGAACGATATCTGCTGTCTTCGCTGCGACATTTGCTTCTCCTGGCGCCCCACCACTCAAGCCTTGGGGTACATGATAACTACACCGTTCCCCCAGCGCCCAATATCAAGAGCGTTTTCCAGTTCTCGAATATCGGGAGAGCCGCTCTTATAGGTATCCACAGTTTGCACGAAGATCCGACTACCACTCCCCGGATGCTCGAATATCAGGTCCGGGAATCGCGGTTCTCCATTTGACCCAAATACTGCCTGTTCGGGAAGGGAACCGCCCGCAGTGTGTTTCCAGTCTGGATTTGCATCCAAAATTTCGTCTCTGAGATCGTCCAACTGCATTCGGGTGGCGGGATTTCCCTTCCTGCCGTGGAGGTTTCTAGGAATACGCGGTGCGCCACCAGTAGCGCACGTGCATTTCGCAGAATGCTGCTTTCCATTCGTACTTGCCGTTCCACCACAGTTGTGGACGAGGATGGACTGGTCGTCGGCCACCACGTAGTACGTGTGGATGTTGGAGACGGTGAGGTTGTGGACGGTGACCTGCGGGACGCTCCAGCGTTCGATGGCCGTAATCTGCACCCAGGTGCCGGCGCTGGTTTGTAGCCACTGGCCAGCCTGAAGATCGGTGGCGCCTATCCACTCACCCAACCCCGGCACCCAGAACGGGTGACCATCGGTCGCGGTGACCTCGGCAGTCTCCGAACCCTGTTCGCCGTCGGTGTCGATGACGACCTTCACCAGGTGCTTGACGCCATCACCCGTGATCGCCGCCGAGGCCGTCTCTGTCTCGGTCCGACCGGTCTCCGGATCGGTGACCACGACCTCGTCACCCGGCTTGACATCCTCAATCGGCTTCGTGGAACCGTCGGCCATGAGCACCCGAGTACCGGGGACGAAACTGTTGCCGTCGGTCGGGCATGAGCCACCGCCACCACCCTCGTCCGCTCGGCCGGCACCGCCGCTGCCGCTGGAACCGCCGTTACTACGGGCGGAACCACCCGACGAACCACCAGGCTTCGACTCCTTGCCACCACCACCGCCGGACTTACCGCCCGCACCGCTGGAGGCTGCTGAGGAGCCCTTCGGGTTGGACTTGGCCTGCGCCTGTTTCTGTACCGGATTACCGGTCTTCTTCGTCGCGTTGGAGGCTTTGTTGCTGGTCGTATTGACCTTGTCAGCGGCCTTCTTCTTCGCCGCCTGAGCAGCCTTCTTCGCCCGCTCGATCGCCAACTTCTTCGCGTTCAACGCCGCAGCCTCAGCCGCCCGAGCAGCCGCCAACACCGCCTCAGCCGCCCGCTTCGCCGCCTTCCATGCCTGGATCGCCGCGATCGTACGATCGATGGCCTTCACAATCTTCGGAAGCTTAGCGATCTTCCCCCAGGGAACCGCCCCGATGATCAAACTGCCACAGGCCCACATATCACCGGCAAAGCAGTTCATCGCATCCGTGATACCGATGAAATCCTTCAACATGGACCACGCCGCGTCCATGATCACCGACATCAACGACCGGCCCATGTTCGACTGCGCCTCGGCAACCTGCGCCGCCGACAAACCCGCACCCGCCAACGCCGCCGCCATCTCCGAAGGCGTCAACGAAATCGACAAACCAGACGGATCCGAATGCGTCACCGGGTTGTTGTGCGCATACGCGTACCCGTTGGACTGCATCGGATCGGCAATGTCCAACACCGGGTCGGCAGACAGGAACCGCCCCACCACCGGGTCGTACAACCGCGCCCCCAACGGCGTGTAACCAGACGCGTCATCCCGCACCGCGCCGAGGAACCCGGTGTTGGTCCGCATGCTCATGCCCAAGGCTGCCGCAGCACGCTGGTTACCGAACGGATCCTGCTTACGGATCCCGACCATCATCCCGCCGCTGAGATGCACCTCCGCATACGGACTGCCCTGATGATCACCAACAAGGGCTATGAGACCGGGGGCGTGGGCACCATCCGCGTAACGCAGTACCGAACCGCCCGGAGTGGCGTATGAGCGCTGGGTGCTCACCTGCACCCCGCCCCGCTGCACGGTCACCTGCACCTCGCCCAGGTTCAGCGTGGCCTGCTGCCCCTGCACCGTCAGCAGGCGGTTGCCGCCGGGCCCGTAGATGTGCCGGGTCTCGTCCTGCGCCTCCCACTGCTGGGCAAGAGCATCGTTGTCGCAGGTTGCCAGCACGATCGGGGTCGAGTTGACGGCCGCCCCGTTCTCCACCGCGGCACAGAGGCTGGAGGCCGGATGCTTGAGGTTGCCCGTTGCAGCGCGCTCAAACTGCTGGGCGGCCGAACCGTCACACCGCTGTAGTTGCAGCGCCGACCCTGCCGTGGCACCGGCCGGCTGGATGCACCAGTTGTCGTGCGCGGAAAGGGTGCCCAGATTGGCGTTGGTCTGGTTCGGGGCCGGCGTAAAGGTCCACTTTTGCGCGATGGAGCCGTTACAGGTGTAAAGCTGAATCGGCTGTCCGGCCACCGCCAGGCTGGTACGAAGGTCCAGGCACTTGCCCGCAAGCCCCACGTATGAGGTACGGCCCTTGCTGCCCGCACCCGTGATCCGCTCGACCTGGCTGTCGTAGGTCCACGACAGCGTCTGCTGGTCACCGTTCTGAATGGAGGTGACGGACTTGGTCTCGCCGGTCAGCTCGTACAGCCGCTGGGCCTCGGCGGTGACCGCCGCGCCCGCCGGGGTGACGTAGCTCTTGGCCACCTTGGTCAGGGTTCGCGGCTGGCTGCCGTCGGCCTTGCCGTAGGTGTAGGTGGTGGTCGCGTCCTTGGCGGCATCACCGGCAAGGTTCTTCTCCACCAGCTTCTTACGGTTACCGAGCAGGTCGTACTCGTACTCCTGCCAGTAGCCCGCACCATCCGGCCCGGCAGCCACATTCACAGCCCCGTCCGCACCGACCGGACCAGTACCACAGGACGTCAGGTCGCTGGCTGTCCACGCCTTCGCCAACTGACCGAGTTGGCCATAGCTGAAGCACTGCCGCTCCTGGATGCCGACGGAACCCTCACGGATCGCGGTGACATTGCCGGCGGCGTCGTACGCGTAGGAGCGGTGCGAGACGAGGTTCCCGGTGACGATGCTCGCATCCCCGGTTTGCTCGCGGTAGACCTGCTGATCGGTCAGAGCCCCGCTGGCATCGTCGTACGAGGCCATGGTCCACACCCGGTACGGCTGCGCGCCGAGCGTGGAGCGCAACACCTGACCGTACGGCGAGTAGATGGTTTCCGCCCCGTACCAGTCCGCGCCGGAGACCGACAGCGGCAGACCGTCCTTGCTGTAGCGGTACAGGATCTTTTCGTTGGGAAAGGCACCCGCTGCTGGCAAGGTCGTCGACTCGGGCAGACCCGTGTCGGTGTACGAGTAGTCGTACCGGTAGGACGTCTGGAGGCCCCATGTGTCGGCAATCGACTGCGGCAGCAGGAGTGTGGTGGACGTCGGCTGGTAGTCGTCGGTGTAGCCACCGATGGTCTGGGTGTACGCCAGTCCCTCGGTGTACCGGGTGGCGATCGCGGGCAGGCCCTTGCCGCCGGGAACCGAGTCGTAGGTGAACTCGGCCAACAGCGGGCCGGTGCTGTTGTCGAGCCGCTGCTGGGTCGGGCGGGACAGCTCGTCGTACCCGTTCCAGGTCGTGACGTTGCGGGCGTTGGTGGTGGTGAGCTGCCGGTCCCGGTGGTCGTACGTGAAGCTGGTGGTGCCGGCATCCGGGTCGGTGGTGATCACCATGCGGCCGCGCTGGTCGTAGGCCCAGGTCCACGGGTGGGTCGGAGCCGCGGAGTGGGTGGCCTTCACCATCTGGCCGCGCGCGTCGTACTCGTACCGCATGGTGGTGAACTCGGTGCGGGCGGCGTCGGTGAAGGTGTCCACCCGGGTGGTCCGGCCCACCGCGTCGGTGAAGAGCCGGTACGACGCAGCCCCCGCCGGGTTGATCACGGTGGAGTGGTCGGCGCCGTATTCGTAGTTGGTGGCCCGCGACGGGGTGTCGACACCGCGCAGGACCGGCAGTTCCGTGGTGACTCGACCGAGGCCGTCGTAGGTGTAGCGGGTCATGTTGGGTACGACGTTGTCCGCGAGCGGTGTGAAGAGCGTGCCGACCGGCGACCCGTCGGTGAGGTAGGCGTTGTTGGTCTGCCAGATCTCGCCGGAGCTGTTGTAGAGCGTGTCGGTGATCAGGCGGCCGCCACCGGTGGCCTGTTCCTGGATCTGCCGCTCACGACCGAGACCGTCGTAGAGGGTGACGGATACCTCGATCCGGCCCTCGTGCCCACGACTGAAGGTGGTGATGTACGGGGGCTTGCCGACGGGGGTGGCGTACTCGGCCCGGAAGTCCGGGATCGCTGTGCTGGACGGGGTACGGCCGGGTCCCCATGCCTCGACGAGTCGGCCCAGCGGGTCGTACTTGGCCTCGCTGACCTACTTGCTCCCTCGCCCTGCTCAGGTTGCCTTGGTCAGGTCGCTGAGCCGGCCTTGCGCCCCATCAGCTTGGCCATTCGGGCGGCTTGGAGCCCCCAGTGCCACTCCTGTTCCACCCAGGTACGACCAGCGGCACCCATCCGGCGGGCCAGCTCCGGATCTTCGAGCAGGGGCACGATCCGGTCGACGAGCTGGACGATGTTGCGGCCGTCGACGACGAACCCCGTCTCGCCCTCCCGGACCGCGTCGGGTGCGCCGCCGGAGTCGCCAGCCACCACCGGCAACCCGGTCGCCGAGGCTTCCAGGAAGACCATGCCCAGCCCTTCCACGTCGAGGCCCCGGTTGCGGGTCCGGCACGGCATGGCGAAGACGTCCCCGGCCGCGTAGTGCGCCGGCAACTCGGCCCACTCCACCGCACCGGTGAAGAAAATGTCGTCGGCGACCCCGGTCTGCCGGGCGAGCTTGCCCAGCTCATCGCGGTAGGGCCCGCCGCCGACGATCAGCAACGCCGCGTCGGGCACCCGGCGACGGATCTCGGGCAGCGCCCGGATCAGGGCGTCCTGCCCCTTGCGCGGCACCAGCCGGGACACGCAGACCACCACCGGCCGGTCGGTGAGGCCGTACCGGGCGCGCACCTCGGAGCCGTCCACGTCCGGGTGGTAGACGTCGATGTCCACGCCGGGCGCGAGCCGACGCAGGTCGGTGAGGCCGTGCAACGCCCGGTCGAGCCGTACCCGGGTGTACTCGCCGAGGTAGGTGACCACGTCGGCGTCCCGGGCGATCCGCCGCAGCAGGGTTCGCGCCCCGGGCAACGCGGCCCAGCCCACCTCGTGGCCGTGGGTCAACGCCACCACCCGCTCGATTCCGGTCCGGCGACGCAGCCCTCGGGCGAGCAGGCCGAGCGGGGCGGCAGCCCCGAACCAGAGCGTGTCGCAGTCGTACTCGATGGCCAGCCGGGCTGCCCGGCGCGCCACCGCCGGGGTGGGCAGCAGCATCTGCGTGTTCTCGCGGATCACCTCGAACGGCTGCTCGGCGTCGAACTTCTCCGCGCCGGCGAAGGTCGAGGCGTAGACCACCAGTGATCCGGTGGGCTGGCGGATCGCCAGGTTGTGCACGAAGGACTGGATGCCACCGGGACGCGGCGGGAAGTCGTTGGTGACCAGCAGCGTACGGGTCACCCGCCGCCTCCTCGGGCATAGGCGCGGGCGGCGGCCATCCGCTCCACGGTGGACGGATGTGTCGCGGAGTAGAGGTATTCCCAGCGGGGCGGATCCGGGTCGCCCAGGTTGATCGTCGCCAGCCGACGCTGCATCGCCTCGAAGGTGGCCGGGTCACCGGTCAGGGCTAGGGCGTGTGCGTCGGCGCGGGCTTCGACGTGTCGGGAGACGAGCGCCTGGGCCGGGGTGGCCACCAGGCCAGCCACGGTGATCAGCCCGAGCAGCAGTGGGAAGGCCCTAGGTTCGGCGATCGACTCGACCCCGGCCAGGCGTAGCAGCGCACCCCAGGAACCGAGCAGGTAAAGGGCGACGACCGCTGCTGCCGCGCCGAGCGCCCCGGTCAGGGTGCCGGTGAGTACGTCCTTGTCCTTGGCGTGCCCCAGCTCGTGCGCCACCACACTGGCCACTTCGGCTGGTGGCGCCTCCCGCAGCAGGGTGTCGTAGACGACGATCCGGCGGGTCGGCCCGAATCCGGAGACGTAGGCGTTGACTGCCCGGGTACGTCGGGAGGCGTCGGCCACCAGCACGTCCCGTACCGGTACGCCGTCGCGGGCGGCGAGCGCGGTCAGTTGGGTGCGCAGCGGACCTGGTTCCATCGGGGTGAACCGGTTGAAGACCGGCTCGACCAGCACCGGCAGGATGAAGGAGAGCAGTACGACCAGCGCGGCGGCACCGGCCGCGCCGAACGCCCACCACCAGTGGGGGGCGAGTCGGGTCACGGTGTAGAAGCCGAGCAGCACCACCGCGCCGATGATGGCGCTGACCGCGTACGACTTGAGTAGGTCGACGGTCCACCCACTCCAGCCCTGGGTGGAGAGTCCGTAGCGGGAGACGATGGCGTGTCGCCAGGCGGCGAAGGGCAGGGTGACCAGGTCGGCGACCAGCACCACGGCCAGCCCGCCGAGTATCGCCTGGGCGATCCAGTGGTCACCGAAGGGCCGTCCGACGAGGCTGACCAGTTTCGCGCCCAGCGGGGTCAGTCCGAGCACCAGCGCGATCAGCAGGCCGATGGCCAGCGCGCCGTAGCTACCGGGGCGCAGCGCGGCGCGGAACTCCCGCCCTCGGGCCACCTCGGCCTGCGGCAGGTCGCCCAGGGCGGCCAGCTGATCCGATCGGGGGGCAGGTGGCCGTCCCCAGGGCACGAGCAGCACGGCGGCGGCGATCAGTGCGACGACCAGTCCGGCGAGCGTCACGGCCGCCCAGCTTCGGGGGGTCACGCCAACCCCCTGCCACGGTCATGGCCCGGGTCGAAGCCACGGTCCGGGTCTTGACTACGGGCCGAGTCAGCCGGGGCACAGCCACGGGCCGGCTCGGGCTCGCCAGCAGCCGTGAGCCGTCCAGTCCGCACGCCGTTCCTCCTTCTCGCCGGGCACCGCGCCGCCCATCCTATTGCCCGGAACCGGGGAACCGGGCGGGCGAGGTACGGGCGACGCGGAGTCAGGCGACCTGCCGGGGACGACGGGTACGCGATCGGGAGCGGGGGCGGCTGGTGGCTCGGGCCGGCATGGACGGCAGTGGCGCCATGGGTATCGGTGTGGGTGGGATCGAGCTGCTCGCGTCGTCGAGCACCTGCACGTCGAAGCCGGCCAGGCTGAACGCCTCGATTGCCCGCTGCTCGTCGGCGGTGAGCCGAGCCTCGGCCGGGGGCGCGTCAGCGGTGCGCCGGGGCGCGTCGAACAGCACGCTGACCAGGCAGTCACCACACGCTACTCCGTGTCCGGTGCAGCCGTTGCAGTCGATGATCATGGTTACCTCCTCGGCAATGGAGGTGGTGCGCGCCGCAAGTTGCGACCCGACCACCGTCGGTTACATCGACGGTAGTTCGGGGGTACGACAAAACCGACGGGCCGGATGAGCCGCCCAAGATCCGTCTGGATCAGACGAGTCGCCTCGGGATGGTCAAGGCGGACGGCCGGCAGCGACCGGTCAGGATCGGGCTAGTCGCCGCAGTAGCGAGTCGGCCCCCAACGGATAGGCCCCGTGTCGGCGTACCCCGTCGGCGACCTCGCGGTCCGAGGAGACCACGACGATCGGCCGACCCCGGGGTTCGGCCCGGACCAGGCGGCGGATCAGCTCGTCGGCGGTCTCCCCCTTACGGGAGAAGAGCACCCGGACACCGCGCGGCGCGGGAGGCAGCCCGTGCATCCGTTCGGCCCCGTCGAAGACGACGGTGACCTCGTCGCCGGTCTGTGCCGCGAGACCGCCCAACCCAGCGATGAGCCGCTTACGCTGCTGCTCCAGGGACATCTCGCCAAATCCGCGCTTGGTGACGTTGTAACCGTCCACCACCAGGTGCGCCCGGGGCAGGGCAAGCAGTTCGTCGAGCCGGGCCGGGTCGTCGGTGTCCCGCGCCCGGCTGGTCGTCGCGGCGGTCGGCCCTTCGGCGTACGCCTCGGCCACCGTGTCAGCCGGCAGCCAGTCGACCGGGTCGAGCGCCAACTCCCGGCGTAACCCGGCGGAGGCCCGGCCGATCGTCTCCAGCAGCAGCCAGAGCCGGGCGTCGTCGACCGAGCGCGCCTCCTTGGCGGTGTGCCGTGCGGCGGCGGCACCGGACTCAGCTTCGGCGAGTTTGGCGCGCAGCCGGCGCAGCTCCGCGTCGTGGTCGTTCGCGGCCCGGGCGGATCGACCCTTCTCGGTGGCGAGCATCTCGGTGGCTTTGCGTTCCCGGGCCTGCGTCTCCCGCAGGGACCGGCCCAGCGTCCGGGCCTCCTCCCGGAGTTGGCCCAGCTCCTCCCGGACCCGGGCCAGCTCGTCCCGCAGCTTGTCCGCCTCCACCTTGGCGACGGCCCGGTCGTGCTCGGCCCGGGCCACCCGTTGCTCGGCGCCGCGGACCAGTTCGGCGACGACCGCGCTGTCGACGTCGGCCTGCACGGCCGCACCGGCGGCCTCGACCTGGTCCCGCCAGCCAGGTGGCCGGACCAGGTAGGCGAGCGCGGCCACCTCCACCGGGTCGGCGGCTGCCGGTACGACGCCGTCGACCACCGCCGCCCCGAGGTCGCCGGCCTCGGCCAGGATCCGGCTGGTCACTCGCTGTCGGAAGAGTGGGTCGCCGGCAAGCTGGGTGGCGATCGCCCCGCCGCCGAGGCGGGCCCGGCGATTGGGCGCGAACTTCGCCACTCGGCGTAACGGGGCGGGCAGTTCGTCGGCTGGCAGTCCAGGTAGGGCCGCTGCGGTCAGCGTGACGATCCGCTGCCGGACCGGCTCCGGCAACGTCGGTTCCGGCAGGGCCGAGTCAGACACCGCCGAATCAGACAGGTCAGCATCAGACACCGCCGACTCAGGCAGGCCCGAATCAGGCACCGTCGCCTCAGGAAGGGCCGAATCAGGCGAATCGACGTAATCGCCCACCACGCCGTCCGTGCCGCCGAGTGGGTCGGCGGCGACTGCCGCCTCGGGGAGGCGGTCGTCGGACGGTTCGGTGAGGGGCATGTGACCAGTCTCCCACCGCGAGTAGGTTCGCCGCTCAGTGACACTGATGATCTCACGGGGTTAGCCAGCCGACACTCTCGGTACCACTGGGACAGAAGTGTCAGGTGAGGCCCGTACCCTGCCGGCGTGGCTCAACCCGGATATGTGCAGGACACCCTGGATGGACTGCTGGTCGACGACGACGGCAACCGCCCCGCCGACACCCTGCCGCTGCACCGGACCACCTTCGTGGTGGTCGACCTGGAGACCACCGGCGGAGCCCCGGACGGCGGGGGCATCACCGAGATCGGTGCCGTGAAGGTACGCGGCGGCGAGCAGTTGGGCGTCCTCGGCACCCTGGTCAACCCGGGTGAGGCGATCCCACCGTTCGTCACCGTGCTGACCGGCATCACCCAGGCCATGGTCGCGCCCGCGCCCCGGATCGAGGCGGTGCTCCCCAGTTTCCTGGAGTTCCTGCAGGGCGCGGTGCTGGTCGCCCACAACGCCCCGTACGACGTGGGTTTCCTCAAGGCCGCCTGTGCCCGGCACGGACACACCTGGCCCAACCCCCGGGTGGTCGACACCGCCGCCCTGGCCCGCCGGGTACTGACCCGCGACGAAGTCCCCAACCGCAAGCTCGGCACGCTGGCCGCCTACTTCCGGACCAGCGTCCAGCCGACCCACCGGGCGCTGGACGACGCCCACGCCACCGTCGACGTGCTGCACGGCCTGATCGGCCGGCTGGGCAACCAGGGCGTGCACACCCTGGGCGACGTGATCGAGTTCGCCAAGGCGGTCACCCCCACCCAGCGCCGCAAACGGCATCTGGCCGACGGCCTACCCCGGGTGCCGGGGGTCTACATCTTCCGGGCCGCTGACGACCGCCCGCTCTACGTCGGCACCTCGGGGGACATCGCCACCCGGGTCCGCAGCTACTTCACCGCCAGCGAGAAGCGGGCCCGGATCTCCGAGATGCTCGCCGCCGCCGAACGGGTCGAGGCGGTCGAGTGCGCGCACGCACTGGAGGCCGAGGTACGCGAGCTGCGGCTGATCGCCGCGCACGCGCCGCCGTACAACCGCCGGTCGAAGTATCCGGAGCGGGCGGTGTGGCTGAAGCTGACCAGCGAGGCGTACCCGAGGTTGTCGGTGGTCCGGTCGATCGGCCCGGACGACGACGCCTACCTCGGGCCGTTCACCTCCCGGCGTACGGCGGAACTGGCGGCCGCCGCCGTCCACGACGCGCTGCCGGTACGGCAGTGCACCCATCGGCTCTCGACCCGGAGCACCATGCCGGCCTGTGCCCTGGCCGAGTTGGGCCGCTGCCCGGCTCCCTGCGAGCACCGTATCTCCGTGTCGGACTACGCACACCAGGCGACCGACCCGTTCCGTACCGCCATGACCGGCGATCCGCAGCCGGTGGTCGACGCTCTGCTCGCCCGGATCGACGCGCTCGCCGCCGACCAACGGTTCGAGGAGGCGGCGGTGGTACGCGGTCGGCTGGCCGTACTGCTGCGGGCCGTCGTACGGATGCAGCGGCTGGCCGGGCTGACCCGGATCGGCGAGTTGGCCGCCGCCCGACGGGGGTCCGACGGTGGCTGGGAACTCGCGGTCGTCCGGCACGGTCGGTTGGCCGGAGCGGGCGCCACTCCACCAGGGATCGACCCACGTCCAACCCTCGATCTGGTACGCGCCACCGCCGAAACGGTGCCGCCCGGCCATGGTCCGGTCCCCAACGCCTCGGCTGAGGAGTCCGAACGTGTCCTGTCCTGGTTGGAACGACCGGACACCCGGCTGGTGCACACATCGACCGGTTGGGCCTCCCCGATCAGGGGTGCGGCGCGGTTTCGTGACTTGCTCGCCAAGGCTGAGGCGGCCACTTTGGTGCGACTCTCCACCGAACGCCCATAAGCATATGGCCGATCGGATAACGTCGACTCACATAGGGTGTTGAGGAAGTGCAGTCCTGCCCGTTTCGTGGCCTGCTTCCGTTCGTCTGGTCGCACCAGCGGGAAGCTGCGTAAGGAGGTGTCTCCACGTGGACCTCGACGCCGGCCACGGGGCCGCCATTGGCGGCGCCCGGCTGACGAAGCCGACCGAGATCCCGCTGGCTCGACGCCTGCGCGCCCTGTTGTCTCGCCCACCGGCCAACGAAGATCCGGTGGCCCAGCTGACCCAGAGCCACCGCAGCATCCACCCCGGTGCCGACACCACTGTGCTGCGTCGCAGCTATGCCATCGCCGAGAGCATGCACCGGGGCCAGTTCCGCAAGAGCGGAGAGCCCTACATCACCCATCCGCTCGCGGTGGCGGAGATCTGCGCCGATCTGGGCATGGACACCACCACCCTGATAGCCGCCCTGCTGCACGACACGGTGGAGGACACCCACTACACGTTGCAGGCCCTGACCGAGGACTTCAGCCCCGAGGTGGCCCACCTGGTCGACGGCGTCACCAAGTTCGACAAGGCGTTCTACGGCAAGGCCGCCGAGGCGGAAACCATCCGCAAAATGATCATCGCGGCCGGCCGGGACGTCCGAGTGATGATCATCAAGCTGGCCGACCGACTGCACAACATGCGTACCCTTGGCGTCCGCTCCCCCGCCTCCCGGGCCCGGATCGCCCGCGCCACCCAGGAGGTGCTGGTCCCCCTCTGCGACCGGCTCGGCATCCAGTGGCTCAAGCGCGAACTGGACGACGTGGTCCTCGAACATCTCGAACCCGAGGAATACGAGCGGATCGACCGGTACGTCAAGGAGCGCGGAAGCTGGGACGGTTACCTCAAGGCGGTGATCGGCCCGACCGAGGCCACCCTCAAACGGGACCGGGTCGTCGCGACGATCACCCCCCGACCTCGGCACTACTACTCGATCTGGAAGGACACCGTCGCCGGGCAGCACGTGACCCCCTTCGACCTGCCCCGGATCGCAATCGTCGTGGACGGGCCGGAGACCGACTGTTATGCGGCCCTCGGTGCCGTACACAGCCGGTGGCGGCCGGTCCCCGGTCGATTCAAGGACTTCATCGCATCCCCGAAGAACAACCTCTACCGCTCCCTGCACACCAGCGTCATCGGTCCGGACGGCACCACGGTCGAGGTGCTCATCCGTACTGTGGCGATGCACCGGCTGGCCGAGTACGGCATCGCCGCGCAGTACCGCTTCCCGCAGCCGAACGCCTCCGCCGCCGCATCTGCCGCCGCTCGGGCCGAGCAGCTCGACTGGCTGCGTCGGGTCCTCGACTGGGAGCCGGACACCGCCGATCCGGCGCAGTTCCTCCAGTCGCTGCGCTGTGACCTCTCCGAAGCCCAGATCCAGGTCTTCACCGAGGGCCGCCCGGTCGTGCTGCCAGCCGGTTCCACCCTGGTCGACCTGGCCTACGAACTGGGCACCGAACGCGGTGACCACTGCCTGGCGGCGAAGATCAACGGCCGGTTGGCCCCGCTCTCGTCACAGCTCGACGAGGGCGACGTGGTGGAGATCTTCACCGAGGCCGACGGGCGCACCGAGTTCGACGTCGCGGTCGCCCGGCCCGGCCCCCGCCGGGAATGGCTCGGCTTCGTCAAGTCGCCCCAGGCCCGAATGCAGATCAACCGGTGGTTCGCCGAGCACCACGAGCCCGGGATCTCGGTCATCGACAAGATCCGGCTTGGCCGCTCGACGATCGGGCTGGCCCTGCGCAAGCACAACCGTGGCCTGAAGAACGACACACCGCTACGTCAACTCGCGGAAGAACTGGGCTACCCCGACCTGGACACCATGCTGGTCGCGGTCTTCGACCGGGCGATCGAGCCCGATACGGTGGTCGAGCAGCTCATCGCCCAGGTCGACCAGCGCCCCTAGCCCCTGACCGCCCCAACCCTCACCCACCTGCCCGCCGACCTCTAGCCTGGCCTCGTGATCATTCGCCGCTCGCCCGCCCGCGCCCTCCTGTACGGCGTCTTCTACCGGCTGCCCGTCCCCGTACGACGGCGGCTGGTCCGGCTCACCGTGCGAAAGTACGTCGTAGGCGCGGTCACCCTGGTCTTCGACGCCGAAGCGGAGGCACCCGGCCGGATCCTGTTGCTCCGCCAGCCGTCCGGCCCCGGCTGGGGACTGCCCGCCGGGTTGTTGAACCGCGCGGAAGCACCCATCGTCGGCGCAGCCCGAGAACTACGGGAGGAGACCGGCGTCGCACTGGACCCGACGGAGCTCCGGCCGGCCGTACCGAACGCCGTGGTGCACGCCAAGGGCTGGGTGGATGTGGTGTTCGAGGCCCGGGTGCCAGCGTCCACGACCGACCTGGTGGTGGACGGTGCCGAGGTGTACGAGGCGGCCTGGCATCCCCTCGACGACCTGCCCCGGCTGACCCGGGCCACCGGTGTCCTGCTCGGCCACTACGGCATCGGCCCGCGCGCCGGGGAGTTCGGTCCCTCCCCCGCCTCCTCATGAGCACCCCAGCAGCCGCGACCCCGACCCAAGCAGCCCCGGCACCGGCACCGGCGACGTCACTGTTGCCCGACGGGATCTGCGCGGTCGTGGTCGCCGCCGGGGAAGGCACCCGGCTGCGGCCGTTGACCGAACACCGCCCCAAGGCACTGTGCCCGGTGGGCAACGTACCGCTGCTGGACCGGGTGTTGGCCCGGCTGGCCGGACTTGAGCTCACCGGACCGGACCGGGTCGCTGTCAACGCCTGTTACCTCGGCGAACAGGTGGTCGAGCACGTGGGGGCGCGCGCCCACCTGTCGGTGGAGTCCGGCGGCCTACTCGGTACGGCCGGCGCCCTGGCCAACCTGCGAAACTGGATCGACGGGCGCGGCGTACTGGTCGGCAACGCCGACGGCTACCTGGCCGATCCGCCGACCCTACCCGGGCCGGACATCGCCGCCCTGCTCGCCGGCTGGGACGGTCGGAGCGTACGACTGCTGGGCCAGCCGATCACCGGCCCGGACGAGCCGGGCAGCTTCAGTGGGTACCGGTTCGCCGGCTGGTCGCTGCTGCCCTGGCACCGGGTACGCGACCTGCCGCTGGAGCGGGCCGAGCTGGTCCGGGCGGTGTGGCGACCGGCGGAGGCGGCCGGCGAACTGACCGTCGTCGGCTTCTCCGGCACCTACCTCGACACCGGAACCCCGGCCGACTATCTCGCTGCCAACCTGCACGCGGCGGCCGGGGAGAGTCTGATCCATCCCACCGCGACGGTGACCGGCGTCTGCCATCAGTCAGTCGTCGGGGCCGGGGCGGTGGTACGGGGCAGCATCACCCGGTCGGTCGTCTGGCCGGGCGGCGAGGTGGCCGAGGGCGAGCTGTTGACCGAGGTGCTGCGCCTCGGCCGGGACGTGACCGTGCCGGCGGGCCGGTGACGAACTGCCGGTGAGCCGGTGACGAACCGCCGGCGGGCTGGTGACGAATTGCCGGCCCACTGTGCACCGGCCGGTGCCGGGTCACCCGCCGGCCGACCCGGGTCGGCCGGCGGGGTGCCGGTAGCACGTCCGGCGGTCCGGTCGACCATCTAGCATGAGCCACGATGCCGACGTAGGCCGCGAACGGGAGGACCACCTTGATCACCGCGATCGTTCTGATCGACTGTGCTACCGACTCGATCCCTGAGGTGGCTGAGGCGTTGGCCGCCCTACCCGGGGTCAGTGAGGTCTATTCGGTCGCCGGCCACGTCGACCTGATCGCGATGGTCCGGGTACGCGAGTTCGACGAGATCGCCAAGGTGATCGCCGGGCGGATCTCCAAGGTGCCCGGGGTGCTCAACACCGAGTCGCACATCGCCTTCCGGGCCTACTCCCAGCACGACCTCGAAGAGGCGTTCGCCATCGGGCTCGCCAACGCGGACTGACCGGCCGCCAGCCGCCCCACCTACCTGCCGCCGGCCGCCCCCTACTCCCCCGGTCATCGGCCCCCGTACGCTGTGCCGGTGGAAGTTACTCCGGAGTACACGCAGGAGTTCGTGGACGTCCCCGGCGGCCGCCTCGGGGTGCAGGTCTATCCCGAGCCGGACGGCGTGGTCGGGGCACCCATCGTGGTGATCTGCCCGGCCATGGGGGTACGCGCACGCTACTACCGGCCGTTCGCGGCGGCGCTGCGCGAGGCCGGGCTGGCCGTCGTGGTGGCCGACCTGCGGGGCACCGGAGCCAGTACGCCGGCACCGAGTCGCGCCGACCGCTACGGCTACGCCGACTTGGTCACCGACGTCGGGGCGGTGCTGGAGAGCCTCAAGTCCCGCCTCGACGGGCGTACCCGGCTGCTGCTGGGGCACTCGCTGGGCGGGCAGGCCGCCCTGCTGCACCTCGCCCTCGCCGAGGAGAAGATGGTGGACGGGCTCGCCCTGCTGGCCGTCGGTGTGCCGTACTGGCGGGCCTATTCCGACCTGCGGCGCTACGCTCTGCTGCCGTACAGCCAGGGCATCGCCGCCGCCACTGCCGTACTGGGGGTTTGGCCCGGCTGGGGTTTCGGTGGCCGGCAGGCCCGTGGGGTGATCCGGGACTGGGCCTACACCGCCCGTACCGGCCGATTCCCGATCCTCGACGGAGTCGACCCGGAGGCGGCCCTCCGGTCGGTACGGACCCCGATCCTGGCGGTGAGCGTGGACGACGACCAGTTCACCCCGCACGAGACGCTCGACCATCTGTGCGGCAAGCTGACCGACGCCCCGATCCGCCGGGAGCGTTACACCACGGCAGAGGCCGGCGGCCCCCTGGATCATTTCACCTGGGTACGAGCTTCTGCTCCGCTCGCCGCCCGGGTGGCAGGGTTTGCCGCCGGCCTGACCGCAACTGATCCGCAGATCAGCTGACCGTTGGTGCTGGCACTGTCGGGGTGACGCCAGGTCCCTGGGTGCCCGTACCACTCGGACTCGGGGTGCTCGTACCGCCCGGACTCGGGGTGCCCGGAGTGGGCGTACCCGGCCGTGGGGTACCCGTACCACTCGGGCTCGGTGTGCCCGGCACGGTCACGCCCAGCCGCTGAGCCAGTGCGATGAGTGCCTCATGGTGTGCCTGGAGCACCGGCAACGCGTCCTGTGCCACCTGTCTCACCATCGAATCCACACCCTGAGCCAGTTCGGACTGCACCAGTTGCACAGCCTGCGCGTGCGCGGTCAACTGGGACGAAACCCACTGTGTGTCGAACGCCTTACCGCTCAGCCCGCGCAACTGTTTCAGGACGGTCTCCTGCTCGGCGCTCGGCGCGTTCGGCAGGCTCACCCCCACCGACTTGGCGGTGTTCTGCACCGTCTGGTCCAGCTGCGTATGGTCCGTCACGAACCGTGCCCCCAGGTCCTTGACCTGCTGGTTCGCACCCTTCTGCTGGGCCAGGTTACCGGCGGCGATCTCCATCAGGTTCACCTGGTGGATCGCCTTCAGGAACTGTTGATCCTGTGTCGACGGCGCTGCAACGTGCGGTGCCGACATGGCACTGTGCGCCGCGGTCGCCGGTGCCAGGCACAGCACCACCAGCCCGGCCAGTGACGCCAGGCGTTTGACCCCCAACATTCTGATCCCCCCCTCGAATGGCTGAACCTCGGGCGTACCCGCGTGATAGGCATCCACGCGGGATCAACCCGGACCATCCCGATGAAATCGGGGAGATGTGAAGCTCTACGACCGAAAGGGTTATTTGTCCGAATGTTCGGCCGTCTGGGCGGCCCGAGCCACCTCGATCCAGCGGTCCAGCACCTGGCCGGCCGCGCCGGAGTCGATCGACTCGGCCGCGCGCCGCATCCCGCCTCGGATCGCGGTGGCGAGGTCGCCACCGAGACCACCCTGGGTGGCCAACGCCACGGCGGAGTTGACCAGAACGGCATCCCGTACCGGTCCCGACTCCCCGGCAAGGAGCCCGCGCGCGACTTCGGCGTTGAACGCCGCGTCACCACCGCGCAGATCACCCGGCGCGGACCGGGCAACGCCGAGGTCGGCGACGTCCACCACGCTCTCGGTCACCTGGCCCTGATGGGCCACCCAGACCCGGGTGGGGGCGGCAGTGCTGAACTCGTCGAGCCCGTCCTCCCCCCGCATCACCACCACCGAGTCGCCACGACCAGCGAAGACACTCGCCATCACGGAAGCCATCCGGGCGTCGAAGCAGCCGACGGCGGCTGAGCGGGGGCGGGCCGGGTTGGTCAGCGGGCCGAGGAAGTTGAAGGCGGTGGGCACGCCGAGTTCGCGTCGAGGGCTCGCCGTGTGCCGGTAGCCGGGGTGGAACCGGGGGGCGAAGCAGAACCCGATGCCGGCCTCGGCGACACACCGGGCCACCCCCGCCGGGCCGAGGTCCAGCGGTACGCCCAGGAACTCCAACAGGTCGGCGGCACCGCAGGAGGAGGAGGCAGCCCGGTTGCCGTGCTTGACCACCCGGACCCCGGCACCGGCCACCACCATGGCGGTCATCGTGGAGATGTTCACCGTGTGGGCCCGGTCACCGCCGGTACCGACGACGTCGAGGGCGCTCTGCCGCAGCTCCTCCGGAAGGTCCACCGGAACGGCTTCGGCCAACATGGTCTCGACCAGACCGGCCAGCTCGGCCGGGGTTTCCCCCTTGGCCCGCAACGCCACGGCGAACCCGGCGATCTGGGCCGGGGTAGCCGACCCCGACATGATCTCGCCCATCGCCCAGGCGGTGTCGGCGGTGGAGAGTTCCTCGCTGCCCAGCAGCGCGTTGAGCAGGTTGGACCAGGTCCGTTCGCCCATGATGGGCCTCCCGAGCGGGCGGTGGATCGGCGGATACGGCGGTACGGCCGCCAGCGCTGCCGGGTCAGGCAGCGGTGGTCGCGCCGCTGTCGGTGGAGCGCAGCAGGCTGGCCACGGTCTGGCCGGTGGTCACGGGGTCGAGCGGGTGCACCAGGGTCGCTTCGACCTCGGCGTACGCGGCGAGCCAGCGGTCGGCGGCCCGGGCGATCACCAGACAGGTCGGCGGGGCGTCGGTGCGCTCGTCCTTGATCTGCCGGGCGATGCCGATGCCTCCCGCCGGCTTGGCCTCGCCGTCCAACAGCAGCAGGTCGATCTCGTAGTCGTCGACCAGCTGGAGGCACTCGGCGTAGCTGGTTGCCTCGACGAACTCGACCTTCAGGTCGCTGGCCGGCCGGGTGCCGACGGCGAGCCGCATCCGGTCCCGGACCTGCGGGTCGTGGCTGTAGAGCAGGACGGTGTAAAGACGATCGGTCATCAGTCGCATGGCTCCCGCGTCGGTGGGGTGGTTCACCACGTCCAACGGACTTGGGCTGGTGGACGACCCCGGCGTGCCCGCCGATCGTACCGGTCGGGGTGGGACCCCCGTCGTCCCGGCCGGGTCGACGTGACGAGGGGCGCGACCGCGCCCCTCGTCATACCATCCGGTGGCCGCCGGGCCGCCGATGTAGGCCGCCAGCGCAAGCCAACGGTGCAGGTAGCCGGTACGTGCCGACGGTGCGGGCGACGGTCAGCCGACGGAGGCCGACGAACGGGCCGGGTCGGTGGCCTCGGCCGAAGACCAGGCCGGGGGCGAGAGCCGGTGTGTGTCGCCCCCGAGCTGAACGGGTCGTACCCGGCGCAGGGCGAGCAGGGAAACGACGGCGGCGAGGGCCATCACGACCGCGGCGGTGACGGCTGCCACCTGCATCCCGTGCACGAACGCCAGCCGAGCACCCACAAGCAGTGCGTCACCGACCGGTCCAGGCAGACCTTCGGCGACCACGGTGGCACCGGCCAGGGTTTCCCGTACGCCGGCCACCGCGTCCGCGGGCAGGCCGCCGGGCACACCGTCGGTCACCTCGTCGCGGTACACGGCCAGGCCGATGCTGCCCAGCACCGCCATGCCGAGCGCGCCGCCGAACTCCGAGGAGCACTCCACCAGCGCCGAGGCGGTGCCCGCCTGCTCCGGCGGGGCGGTGCCCACGACCAGGTCGGTGATCAGGGTCATCACCACTGCCGTGCCGGCGGCAAAGACACCGGCGCCGGTGAGCACCACCCACAGTGGCGAGTCGACCTGGACCTGGGCCAGTACGACGAAGCCGACGACCGCGATCAGGAAGCCGGCACTGATGAGGTAGGCCCGGTTGATCCGCTGGGCGAGCATCGGCGACAGCGGTGCCGCCACGCTCACCCCGAGCGAGGGCACCAGGCTCCACAGCGCCGCCTCCAGTGGGCGCATGCCGAGCACCGACTGCAGGTACTGCGTGGTGAAGATGGCAAAGCCCACGATCGCGAACATCGCCACCAGGTTGGTGAGGACCGAACTACCGAACCCCCGATTACGGAACAACGCGGGGTCGATCATCGGATTCCCGGCGATCCGCTGCCGCCAGATGAACAGGACAGCGAGGACCAGGCCGGCAGCGATGATCAGCAATCGGGTCAGGTCGACACCGTGCGCCGCGATCTCCTTGATGCCGTAGATCGCCGGCAGGACGGCGGACAGGGAAAGCACCGCGCTTATCCAGTCGAACCGGCCAGTCCGTGCCGGCTTGAACTCGGGCACCAGCACCGGTGCGAGCACCAGAAGCAGCACCATCGCCGGCAGGTTGATCAGGAAGACCGAGCCCCACCAGAAGTGGTCCAGCAACAGGCCGCTGATCACCGGGCCGATCGCGACACCCCCGGTCAGTACTGCGGACCAGATCGCGATGGCGGTACCGCGCTGCTTGTCGTCGTGGAACATGTTGCGGATCAGCGCCAGGGTCGATGGCATCAGGGTCGCCCCACCGATGCCGAGCAACGCCCGGGCGGCGATGAGCAGCTCCGGGCTGGTGGCGTACGCGGCGGCAACCGACGCCAGTCCGAACGCCGCCGCGCCGATCAGCAGCAGCCGGCGACGGCCGATCCGGTCACCGATCGCCCCCATCGTGAGCAGCAGCCCGGCCAGCACGAATCCGTAGATGTCAAAGATCCACAGCTGCTCGGTGCTGGTCGGAGTCAGCTCCCGACTGATGAACGGCACCGCGAAATACAGCACCGACACGTCCATGGACACCAACAACAGCGGCAGGAGCAGTACGACCAGCCCGATCCACTCCCGCCGTCCCGCCCTGGGTTGGGTTGCCCCACTCATTCGAAATGCACCCCGTTCTTCCTCGACGCCAACAATCCCGGTTCCGCGTAGGCCGTACGCTTTTCTGCGTAGGGTCTACGCTCTACTGCGTAGGTTATACGCACCACTAGGATGCGGGTCAACCCGAAGAGAGCGAAGGCATGGAAGACGACAGCACCGGCACCCTGCCGCCAGGCATCGAGGCAGCCTGGGGGCTGCGGGAACGCCCACCGAAGGGACCGAAGCGGGGCCTGAGCCTGCCGCAGATAGTTGAGGCGGCCATCCGGGTTGCGGACAGCGACGGCCTGACTGCAGTGTCGATGAGCCGGGTCGCCACCGAACTCGGGGCAGCACCGATGTCCCTCTACCGTTACGTCGTCTCAAAGGACGAACTGCTGGTCCTCATGGTGGACGCCGCGTACGGAAGCCCTCCGACGACTGGCGGCCTAGACGACGACTGGCGGGGCGGGCTGACCCGATGGTCCTGGGCCGAGCGGGAAGCGCTGCGGCAGCACCCCTGGGTGCTCCGGGTACCGATCAGCGGACCACCGGCCACTCCCAACAACCTCCTCTGGCTGGAGAAGGGCCTGCGCTGCCTGCGTAACACCGCACTCACCCCAGCCGAGAAGCTCTCGGTGATCCTGCTGCTCACCGGGTACGTCCGCAACGCCAGCACCACGGCCGCAGACGTCAACGCCGCCGCCCAGGCTTCCAACGTCATGCTGAGCCAGGTGATGACGGGCTACACCCAACTACTCCGGAGCCTGATCGACAAGCAGCGGTTCCCAGAGCTCAGTACGGTCGTCGAGGCCGACGCCTTCGCCGTCGAGGCTGACGTCTGGGACGACGACGGTGACGGCATGGAGGACCAGTTCGTCTTCGGCCTCGAACGGGTGCTCGACGGAATCGAGGCACTCATCCAGACACGCCGGCCGACCGAAGCGGTGGCACCACCACGCGAAGCGGGGCGGCGGCGCCATTCGGAAGATCAGGCAGGCGCGGACTCGGCGGTGGATCCGCGAGCCTCCTGAGCATCCTGCTCCCGGGCCGGCTGAACATCCTGACCCGAGGCCGGCTGAGCAACCTGCCCCGGGGCCAGCTGGGCAACTCGCTCCCGGGCCTCCTGACGGTCCAGTTCGCGGTCGACCCGGCGGGCCTCCCGCTCGGACTGTCGGATCCACTGCACGACCAGTACGGCGAGCATGGTGACACTGACGAACTCGCCACCGGCCCACAGGATCCCGCCAGCCACCTCCTGGTCAGACCAGGGATTGGACCAGTCGAGGCCCAACGAGGGGTACCAGTCGCCACCGAAGAGTGTGGTGCTTTCCATGATGGTGAGCCCGAGCACAGTGTGGAATGGCACGGAGAGCACCATCAGCAGGGCTCGGGCCGGATAGGGCCAGCGCCCCGGCAGCGGGTCGTGCCCGACCAGCGGCCAGAAGAAGAGGCAGCCGGTCAGGATGAAGTGGGCGTGGACCACCTCGTGCGCGAACGCGTTCTCCAGCGACAGCCGGTAGAGGTCAGTGAAGTAGAGCACAAACGGGTTGATCACAAATATGGCGAACGCGTACAGCGGGTAGCTCACGACCTTCGCCACCCGGCTGTGCACGATCGCCAGCAACCGCCGCCGGGGAGCGGCGGGCAGCGTACGCAGCGCGAGGGTCATCGGCGCACCCAGCGCGAGGAAGATCGGGGCGATCATCGAGAGCACCATGTGCTGGACCATGTGCACCGAGAGCAGCGTGGTGTCGTAGGCGCCCAGACCGGTCAGGGTCACCGCCGCGATCGAGCCGAGCCCGGGGCCGAGGAAGAGCACGGTCCGCGCCACCGGCCAGTGGTCGCCGCGCAGTCGCAGCCGGTGCACGCCGTAGAGGTAGCACCCGGCCACCAGCACGAGCATGACCGCCAGCCAATTGTTCAGCGTGGACTCGGTCAGGATCGTGGAGACGGTGAAGGGCGGCGGCGTCCCGTCCCCGCCCGCCGCGACGGCGGACGCCAGGGTCGGGGCGATACTAGGACTCGGATCGACGTGCAGCACGCTTTTCAGGCTATGCCAGCCGGTCCGTGCCTGGTCGGCCGCCCCGCAAGACTGGTCATTTGGCCACCCCGGCGTCCGGCGAGGCTGATCGCGGGCAATAATGACCGCGTGACTGCGGCCCCAGCCATTGACAAGAGCCGGATCCACTCGCTGACACGTCCAAACATGGTCAGTGTCGGGACGATCGTGTGGCTCTCCAGCGAACTGATGTTCTTCGCGGCGTTGTTCGCGATGTACTTCTCCATCCGTGCGGCTGCTCCCGAGCAGTGGGAGAAGCACACCGAGGTGCTCAACGTCCCCTACGCAACGACCTTCACGGCGATCCTGGTGCTCTCTTCGGTCACCTGTCAGATCGGCGTGATCGCGGCGGAGCGGGGCAATGTGCACGCGCTCCGGCGCTGGTTCACCATCACCTTCGTGATGGGCCTGATCTTCGTCCTCGGCCAGCTCAACGAGTACCGCGAGCTGATCCACCACGGCGTCAAGATCAATGAAGACGGATACGGATCAGTGTTCTATCTGACCACCGGCTTCCACGCTCTACACGTGATCGGTGGCCTCATCGCGTTCCTCATCCTCATGATCCGCACAACCATGGGTCGGTTCACCCCGGCCCAGGCGACCTCGGCAATCGTCGTCTCCTACTACTGGCACTTCGTAGACGTGGTGTGGGTAGGCCTCTACTTCATGATCTACTGGCTCCAGTGATCTAGGGCCACCCGCGACGCCACTGTGCCGTCTCTGAGACAAGCTGCTCCGTCCCTGGAACAAGGTCGAGAAAACCGTTAAGGACACAGGCCATGACTTCTGACATCCCCGACGCCCGTTCGGGCGCGGCCGCATCGTCGGCGAGCCGCCCCGAGACGGGCGGGCGAGGCGTGCTCGCGCGGCTACGCCGTGGGCGATCCACACCACGCAGCCGGGGCCGCCGCCGGCTGGGCGCCGCGGTACGACTGCTGGCCGCGCTGACCCTGGCCGGCGGTGCCTACACCGTCTTCGCACCGGGCCTACAGGCGCAGGACACCCCCCAGTTGACCGGTGCCGCGCAGGACGGCAAGGCGCTGTTCGACGTAAGCTGCGTCTCCTGCCACGGCAGTGACGCCCAAGGCCTCGAAGGCCGCGGCCCGAGCCTGATCGGCGTCGGCTCGGCCTCCGTCGAGTTCCAGGTGAGCACCGGCCGGATGCCGATGGCCCGTCAAGAGGCGCAGGCCGAGCGGAAGCCCCCGGTCTACACCGACGACCAGATCCGTCAGCTCGGTCAGTACGTCCAGGAACTCGGTGGCGGCCCGCAGCTGCCCGAGGGTACGGACCTGGCCAAGGACGGCGACGTGGCGGCGGGCGGCCGGCTGTTCCGGATCAACTGCTCGTCCTGCCACTCGTTCGGCGGTGGCGGCGGTGCCCTCTCCTCCGGCAAGTTCGCGCCCGGCCTGGAGCCAGCGACCGACCGCCAGCTCTACGCGGCGATGCTGACCGGCCCGCAGAACATGCCGGTCTTCGGTGACAACCAGCTGCGGCCGGAAGAGAAGGCCGACATCATCGCGTACGTGCAGGAGACGCTGAAGAACGACCGCGACCCGGGTGGCTTCAACCTCGGCCGGCTCGGCCCCTCGACCGAGGGCGTGGCGATCTTCCTGGTCGGCATCGTGGCACTGGTCTTCGCCAGCCTCTGGATTGCGGGGAAGTCATGAGCACGCAGGCATCCCAGGCCGGCCAGGAGCCGGTCGACCTCGACGACCCGTCACTGACCCGGTTCGACGTCCTCAAGGAAGGGCTGCGCCGGGACGACATCGAGATCGTCCACTACGAGCCGCAGTTCCCGGTCTCGGGGACCAAGGGCGAGCGCCGACTGGTCCGTACGGTCGCGTTCTTCTTCCTGCTCACCGGCCTGGCGGCGACCGCGTTCCTGGCCATCTACATCTGGTGGCCGTGGGAGTACCGCGCCGGCACCGGCCAGGACAAGTGGTTCACGCCGCTGCTCGGCGTGACGCTGGGCGTCGCGCTGCTCGGCATCGGCTTCGGCATCCTCACCTGGGGCAAGAAGCTGCTGCCGAAGGAGGTGGCGATCCAGGACCGGCACGACGGACCGTCCAGCCCGGAAGACCAGAAGATCACCGCCGGCACCATGGCCTACATCGCTGACGAGCTTGGCGTACGCCGCCGGCCGCTGCTCGGGGTCTCGCTGCTCGCCGGTCTGGCTCCGGTGGCCGCGGTCGCCGCAGCGCCGCTGGTCGGTGGTCTGATCAAGCAGCCGCACGAGAACAACCAGATGTTCACCACCGGGTGGGCTCCGACGGACGACCACGGCACCAAGAAGCTGATCCGGCTGACCCGGGAGGACGGCAGCCCGATCCGCCCCGAGGACGTGAGCGCCGGTGGCCAGATGACGGTCTTCCCCGGCATCCCGCACGGTGCGACCAACAAGCACGCTGACTCCCCCACCCTCCTGATCCACCTGCGCGATGACGACGCGCAGGACGCTCGGGAGGCGAACGCACGGGTGGGCCATGCCGACTACATGTTCGGCAACTACGTCGCGTACTCGAAGATCTGCACGCACGCGGGTTGCCCGGCGAGCCTCTACGAGCAGCAGACCAACCGGCTGCTCTGCCCCTGCCACCAGTCGCAGTTCCTGATCACCGACAACGCCAAGCCGATCTTCGGCCCCGCGAGCCGCAGGCTTCCTCAGCTGCCGATCGAGGTGGACGAGGAGGGCTTCTTCGTGGCGAAGTCGGACTACACCGAGACCGTCGGGCCCGACTTCTGGGAGCGGCCGTGAACGAGCCCATCGAGCGGATCAGTCCGCTCAGCCCTGATGTCCGTGGCGACGACGAGCGCAGCGAGGAGATGCGGTGAAGCGTCGAAAAATGGACGTGGCCGCGCTGCCGGGTAAGGCAGCCAGCCAGGTCGACGACCGGCTCCAGGTAGCCACCCCGCTGCGGCGGATACTCAACAAGGTATTCCCGGACCACTGGTCGTTCCTGCTGGGCGAGATCGCGCTGTTCTCGTTCATCGTGCTGCTGCTGACCGGTGTCTTCCTGACCTTCTTCTTCGACCCGTCGATGCAGGAGGTCACCTACAACGGCAGCTACGCCCCGCTGCGCGGGACGCACATGTCGGCCGCGTACGCCTCCAGCCTGGACATCTCGTTCGACGTCCGTGGCGGCCTGATCATGCGGCAGATGCACCACTGGTCGGCCCTGCTGTTCATGGCCTCCATCGTGGTGCACATGCTCCGGGTCTTCTTCACCGGCGCGTTCCGCAAGCCGCGTGAGCTGAACTGGATCATCGGTTCGCTGCTGTTCTGGGTGGGCTTCCTCGCCGGCTTCACCGGCTACTCCCTCCCGGATGACGGCCTCTCCGGCACCGGTCTGCGGATCGCCTCGGCGATCATGCTCTCCATCCCGGTGGTGGGCTCCTGGGTGACCTCCTCGATCTTCAGTGGCGAGTTCCCCGGCGACATCATCATCAGCCGTTTCTTCATCGCCCACGTGCTGCTGGTCCCCGGTCTGCTGGTCGCACTGATCAGTGCCCACCTGGGGCTGGTCTTCAAGCAGAAGCACACCCAGTGGCCCGGCCCCGGCCGGACCAACAAGAACGTGGTCGGCGAGCGGATGTTCCCGCGCTACGCGCTCAAGCAGGGCGGCTTCTTCATGGTCGTCTTCGGCGTGATCGCGCTGATGGGCGGTCTCTTCCAGATCAACCCGATCTGGATCTTCGGCCCGTACGAGGCATGGGTGGTCTCCGCAGCCAGCCAGCCCGACTGGTACGTCATGTTCCTCGACGGGTCGACCCGACTCATGCCGGCCTGGGAGATCGTCATCCCGATCGGGGACGGTTACGTCATCCCGCCGATGTTCTGGCCGACGGTCGTGCTCCCCGGCATCCTGGTCGGGCTGTCGTTGGCCTACCCGTTCATCGAGGCACGGATGACCAAGGACAAGGAGCGGCACAACCTGCTCCAGCGTCCGCGTGACGTGCCCAACCGGACGGCGATCGGCGCCATGGCGGTCACGTTCTACGTGGTCCTGACCCTCTCCGGCGCCAACGACGTCATCGCGGAGAAGTTCTTCATCAGCCTCAACGCGATGACCTGGGTCGGCCGGATCGGCCTGCTGATCCTGCCCCCGCTGGCCTACTACATCACCTACCGGATCTGCCTGGGTCTCCAGCAGCATGACCGTGAGGTGCTGGCGCACGGCGTGGAGACCGGCATCATCCGCCGGATGCCCGACGGGCGCTTCGTCGAGGTGCACCAGCCGCTCACCACGCCCGACGAGCACGGTCACGGCGAACTGGACTACGTCGGTTGGGTCGTACCGAAGAAGATGAACCGGCTCGGCGCGCTTGGCCCAGCCATCAAGGGCTTCTTCTACCCGATCGAGAAGCCGGTCGAGGCTCCGGTCTCGCCGGGTCACCCGCCGGTCGAGCCGCGACCGGAGCAGAAGGAGGTCGGCAGCAGCGGCAAGTAAGCCGTAGCCGATAGCCCAGTCACCGACGAGTGGCGCCCGCCGATTCCGGCGGGCGCCACTCTCGTTCGCGGGTCGATCCACTCGAGCGGCGGCGACCGGGTGTGACAGGGTCACCGGCATGACCGAGCTGGACAACCAAGTGGCGTACTGGAACTCCATCGGGACGACGAAATCCTTTGGACATCCACCGGAGCCCTCGTGGCTGGACCGGATCGACCGGCGGGCGCGCATCCTCGACTACGGCTGCGGGTACGGGCGCCTGGCGGGGCTGCTCGCCGGGTGGGGCTTTGAGAACGTCGAAGGAGTGGATTCCGCTCCGCAGCTCATCGCCCGTGCCCGGCAGGAACAGTCGGGCGCGCGGTTCACAGTTCTCGACCACACGCCCGGGCTACCCCATGGCGACGAAAGCATCGACGTGGTACTGCTCTTCGCGGTTCTGACATGTGTGGTCACCGATGCAGGGCAGCGCGAGCTGGTCGCGGAGCTGCACCGCGTGCTGCGGTCGGGCGGATTCCTCTACGTCAGCGACCTGTGTCTACAAGCAGACCAACGCAACCGTTCCCGATATCAGAAATTCGCCGAGAGGTACGGCAGCTACGGCGTCTTCGAGACCGCCGATGGCGCGGTCTGCCGGCACCACACCCTGGACTGGCTGTACGACCTGCTGGCCAACTTCATCCTGGTTGCCACCCGTGAAATCGCCGTGGAGACCATGAACGGCCGCCCGGTTATTGCGACACAGATACTGCTGGCCAAGCCCTGAGCCGCCATCTCAGGCGGCTGGAAGCACCATCCCGGAAAGCAATGGCGGACAGCCGCTGGAAGAGTTCCGCGATGATTTCCCAGCGCACTGATTTCCTCGAGAACGACGTTGCTGTCTCCTCCGGAAACGACGTTGCCCCGGTCAGCCGGTGGGCTGGCCGGGGCAACGGCAGGGTCGAACTCAGTGCTCGGCGGTACGCCGGGTGCCGGTGTAGTACTCGAAGAGCAATCCGCACGCGGCGAAAATGATCGCAACCCCACCGACGAGGATCAGCCAGACCTGCCAGAACGCCAGACCCGCGCCGGCGATCGTGGCGGCCAGCGCCAACCCGAGGGGCCAGTAGCTACCCGGGCTGAAGAAGCCGATCTCGCCCGCCCCTTCGGCGATCTCCGCGTCCGGCCGGTCCTCCGGCCGCGGGTCGATACGACGGGAAACGAACCAGAAGAAGCCACCGCACATCGCGCAGAGCAGAGCGGAGAGGATCAGGGCCGTGGTGCCGGCCCACTCCACGTGGCCAAGCTGCCCATCGGTCCACACGGCGTAGACGATCGAGACAGCGATCAGGAAGCTCGCGACGATACCGAAGATCCGCCACTCAGTCTTCATGCCTGGTCCTCAGTTTCCGATGCCGGCAGCGCTGGTCTTGTTGAAGTTCTGCTCGTCGCGCTTGGTGTCGAACGGGTGCGTCGTGGTGGCGTAAGGCGCCTCACCAATGGACTCCAGCGCGGCCTGGGTCGTCATCCCGTCCTGCTTGGCGGCGAGGAACCGGTCGTACTTCTCCGGGCTGACCGCCCGCAGCTCGAAGTTCATCATCGAGTGGTACGTGCCGCACAGCTCGGCGCACCGGCCGACAAACGCGCCCTCGGTCTGGAGGTTGGTCACCTCGAAGACGTTGCGCGCCTTACCCGGGAAGACGTCCCGCTTGAACAGCATCTCCGGCACCCAGAACGAGTGGATGACGTCCCGGCTGGTCTCCTCGAACCGGATGGTCCGGTCGGTCGGCAGCACCAGCACCGGAATGATCTCGGTGGTGCCCGTGGTGGAGGCAACCGTGTTGGCGTCCACCCCGATGCCGTCGCGGTAGTTGAACTGCCAGTTCCACTTGAACGCCACGACCTCGACGACGACGTCCGGGTTCTTGCCGACCTTGTCGACGTTGGTCTGCACGATCGCCGTGTAGTAGAAGAGCACGGCGACGACCAGGATCGGCGCGATGGTGTAAAGGAACTCCATCGGCATGTTGAACCGGGTCTGCACCGGCAGCTCTTCGCCCCGCTTGCGGTAGCGAATGACGCACCAGAAGATCAGACCCCAGACGAAGATGCCGACCGCGAGGGCGGCAATGGCTGAGGCGATCCACAGGTCGTACATCTTGTTGGCCTGGGGCGTGATGCCACCCTGCGGCCAGCCGAACCCGCCGAACGTCTTGCCGACGTCGCAACCGGTGAGCAGGACGAGCAGCGCCGCCCCACCAGCACCGAGACCGGCAAGCCGTCCAACACCACGCCGTGGGCCACGCCCAGCGGCATTCTGGGGAGCACTGTGTCGTACAGCCGAAGGCCGTACCTCCGAACCCCTTGAGACCACCTGGTCCTGCCTCCCTAGCGCGCCGCCTGATGTCTGTTTCGTCAGCACCAGCGGCAAAGGCGTCACCGACGGTCGCAGATTACTCGACCATGACAGCCTGGGCAGCCTTGGGGTAGCCAGGTCATCCGGTCGGGGATCTTGCCCACCTGCGACGCGCTACCGTTTCCGTCGTGAACGTCCCACCGGTCTACCTCGACGCGGCGACCGCCGCGCCACTACATCCGGTGACCCGGCAGGCGCTGTTCGCCGCCCTGGAGGACGGCTGGGCCGACCCGGGCAAGCTCTACGCGAAGTCCCGCCGGGCCCGCCAACTCCTGGACGCGGCGCGGGCCACGACCGCCGAGATTCTCCGGGTACGCCCCGACGAGCTCTCCTTCACCACCAGCGGTACGACCGCAGCGCACGCGGCGGTGCTGGGCGGACTGGCCGGCCGCCGACGTACCGGCGGCGAACTGGTGCACTCGGCGATCGAACACTCCGCAGTGCTGCATGCCGCGCAGCGGCACGTCTCGACCGGTGGGTCGGCGGTGTCGGTGCCGGTGGACACCCTCGGCCGGCTCGACCTGGCGACCTGGTCAGCGGCGGTCGCTGCCCCCGGAGTCGCGCTGGCGGCACTGATCAGCGCCAGCCACGAGGTGGGTACGGTGCAACCGGTAGCCGAGGCGGCACAGGTGTGTGCTGACGCTGGCGTGCCGCTCTACGTCGACGCCGCCCAGTCGGTCGGCCGGGCACCGGTCCCCGAGGGTTGGTCGGTGCTGACCGCCAGCGCCCACAAGTGGGGCGGGCCGCCCGGCGTCGGACTGTTGGTGGTCCGCAAAGGCACCCGCTGGGAGTCGCCCTATCCGGCCGACGATCGGGAGGCCGGTCGTACACCGGGGGTGCTTGACCTGCCCGCGATCGTCGCGGCAGCGGCCTCGCTGCGCGCGGTGGTCGCCGACGCGGCCGCCGAGGCGGCCCGGCTCTCGGCGCTGGTGGACCGGATCCGGGTAACCGTGCCGGCGACGGTGCCGGACGTGATGGTGGTCGGCGACCCGGTCGACCGGCTCCCCCACCTGGTCACCTTCTCCTGCCTGTACGTCGACGGCGAGGCGCTGCTGCACGCGCTGGACCGGCGCGGCTTCGCGGTCTCGTCGGGTTCGTCGTGTACCTCCTCGACGTTGCGACCCTCACATGTGTTGGAGGCGATGGGGGTGCTCTCCCACGGCAACGTACGGGTCTCGCTGCACCGGGAGACCACCGAGGCCGAGGTGGACCGGTTTCTCGCCGAGTTGCCGCAGGTGGTGGCGGACCTGCGGGCCGAGGCCGGGGTGGTGGGGCTGTGAGCGAACCAACGGAAATCCTGGACTGTCGCGGTCAGCGCTGTCCGTTGCCGGTGATAGCGATCGCCCGCCGGTTGCCCGAGTTGCCAGTCGGCACGGTGGTCCGGGTGCTCGCCGACGACCCAGCCGCCGCCGTCGACCTCCCGGCCTGGTGTCGGATGCGGGGGCAGGAGTTCATCGGCGCGTCGCGCGTGGACGACGCCCCGGCGTACGACGTCCGCCGCTTACAGTGACTCGGCTGGGCCGGACGACACCTCATCAACCCAGATCAGCCGCAGGTGCCGTCCGGTGCGGGAGAAGAGCCGCACCGCGCTGTCGGCAGCCTGGAAGCGCCCCAGGAACCTGCACTCGACGTCACTGACCAGGGCCTGCTCCTCAAACGCCAAGCCCCACGCGAAGACCCGACCGTCAAGCCGGTCGCCGTACTCCTCACAGATCGCGAAGCGCCGGGGTGCGAAGTCGACCGCTATGTCGACCAGCATCTGGTGGAACTCCTCCGGGGTACCGAGCGGTTGAGGCGTTGCATCACGCATCTGGAACCTCAAATCACGTCGGGTAGCTATACGTATAGCAGCTAGCCTTGCGTAACGAAAGGGTTACCCGGATGATGCTTCTATCGATCGGACGAGAGGTGGAGCCCTGGTGAGCACCCGCACTGACCCGTCGGCGCTGCGCTGGTTGATCGGCGCGGAACTGAGCCGCTACCGGCGTGAAGTGCCGATGTCGCTCAGCGAACTGGCCGCCGCAACCCGCATCGGCAAGCCAAAGCTCGGACACATGGAGAGCGGGCGCTACCAGCAGTTCCCCGACGACATCGCGGCGGTGTTGCGGGCCTGCGGCGCGGACCAAGGCGCGATCGAACGGCTCACGACGCTGGCGGGCCGGTCCGACGCCAAAACCTGGTGGGCTCCCTGGGCGAACGTCATGCCCGACTGGTTCAAGACCTTCGTCGGTCTCGAAGGGCTGGCGGATAGCGCATTCGCCTTCGAGTCCTTGGTGATTCCCGGCCTGTTGCAGACCGAGGACTATGCACAGGCGCTGACCCTGGGCACCGGTTTCGTCCGACCTGATCATGCTGAACGCTTCGTCGCGTTCCGCCAGTCCCGAGCGCAACGGCTCACCGGTGACGCGCCACTGAGCCTGCACGCGGTGATCGGTGAGGCGGCACTACGACTGCGGGTCAACGGCGATGCGACCCGGCTGGCACAACTCGCCCACCTCGTCACCATGTCGGAACTGCCCAACGTGACGATCCAGGTGCTCCGCCCGGAGGACGGTCCACATGCGGCTGGCGCAATTGGCAAGTTCGTCGTGTTGGACTTCACGCACGTCCGCCCCATCGCCTACACGGAGGTGCTCGACGGGGCGATGTACGTACAGGACCCGGACGGGGTGCGGACCTATAGCATGGTTGCCGACAACCTGCGCCAGGTCGCCCTCTCGCCCGCCGAGTCACGGGCGCTGATCAGGGAGCTCGCCGGCGCGGCCTAGCCCGGAGGCAACCGTGTCCCATCCTGACCACTCCACCGCCCACTGGTTCAAGAGCAGCCGCAGCACCAACAACGGTGACTGTGTCGAGTGCGCCCACCTGCCCGGCCAGGTGGCCGTACGCGACAGCAAGGCCTCCTCACAGGCAACCCTCGTCTTCACGTCGACCCAGTGGTCCGCGTTCCTGTCCGCCGTCAGATCGGCAACATTCGTCAGCCACCAGGTCAACTGATTCACCGCGCGCCCGGCCCCTCCCCCGTTGATCAAGAGGTTTGCGTCATGTAGGCGTGGACCGGGTGACGTAAACCTCTTGATCACGAAGCGGTGCCTCGGCTGGCTAGCCGATGCCGAGGAGGTGCTGGCGTACCTCGTCGGCGGCGGTGTCGCCGTACGACTCGGCCAGGCGCTTGACGAAGACGTCGGTGCGCACCTCGTACTCCTGGGTGCCGACGGTCTCCAGGATCAGCGTGGCCAGCAGGGAGCCGACCTGTGCGGACCGCTCCAGGCCCAGGCCCCAGGAGAGACCAGCCAGGAAGCCGGCCCGGAAGCCGTCGCCCACCCCGGTCGGGTCGAAGGCCTGAATCTCGCGGGCGATCGGTACGTGGATCGGTTCGATGTCCCGACCGACGATCTCCACTCCGCGCTTGCCGAGCGTGGTGACCCGGATCTTGACCCGGTCCAGCAGCTGGTCCTCGGTGAGGCCGGCCTTGCTCATCAGCAACGACTTCTCGTAGTCGTTGGTCATCAGGTATTCCGCGCCGTCGATCAGCCCGATCACGTCCTCGCCGTCCATCCGGGCGAGCTGCTGGGACGGGTCGGCGGCGAAGGCGTACCCCCGGCTCCGGCACTCCTCGGAGTGGCGGAGCATCGCCGCCGGATCGTTGGCACCGACCACGACAAGGTCGATCCCGCCGATGCGATCGGCGACCGGCGCCAGCTCGATGTTGCGGGCCTCGCTCATCGCCCCGGCGTAGAAGGAGGCGATCTGGCACATGTCGACGTCGGTGGTGCAGACGAACCGGGCGGTGTGCGCGACCTCGCTGATGTGCACCGACACACAGTCGACGCCGTGCCGCTCCAGCCAGGAGCGGTAGTCAGCGAAGTCCGCACCGACCGCCCCGAGCAGCACCGGGTTCAGCCCGAGCTGGCCCATGCCAAAGGCGATGTTGGCCGCCACCCCGCCCCGGCGTACCACCAGGTCGTCCACGAGGAAGGAGAGTGACACCTGGTGCAGTTGATCGGCGATGAGTTGATCGGCGAACCGCCCGGGAAAGTGCATCAGGTGGTCAGTGGCGATCGAACCGGTAACGGCGATCTTCATCTCGGTTGGCCCTCGAAATCGGTTGCGGACGGCTCAGCGCCGGTCAGCCTACCGGTCCGGGCACCCGATCGATGTCATCTGGTTGCGCATTCCTCGCCCGAAGGCCACCCGGAGGTCGCCCGAAGGCCACCCGGAGGTCATCCGACGGCCGACCGAAGATCATTGGAACCGCCGCCGTACGCCGGTCGTGCCCAGTTGCGTACCCGGACGAGCCGGCTGGTGATCGGTGAGAACGACAGCGGGGCCGCCCCAACACCGATCCCGTCAACCGGCCGGACAAATCCGGTCGGTGGTCGGTCAGTGCCTGGGCGGCCCCGCCAGACGAAGCAGAGGTCGACTCAGTGGAAGGAGTCACCACAGGCGCAGGAGTTCTGCGCGTTCGGGTTGTCGATGGTGAAGCCCTGGGCGTCGATGCGGTCGGCGAAGTCGATGGTCGCACCGGCCAGGTACGGGCCGCTCATCCGGTCAACGACAACCTCGACACCGTCAAAGTCGGTGACGATGTCCCCGTCGAGCGAACGCTCGTCGAAGAACAACTGGTACCGCAGGCCGGAGCAGCCTCCCGGCTGCACCGCCACCCGCAGCCGCAGGTCGTCACGGCCCTCCTGCTCGATCAGGGCCTTGACCTTCTGCGCCGCGACGTCGGTGAGGACGATGGTGGTCGGGGCCTGGGCCTCGGTCGACTCGGTCTGCGCTGGCGTGGTCACTTGTATTCTCCCTGCGCGCGTTCGGTCTGGACGTACTGGCCAACGCTATCCGCATGGCCAGTGATTCCCAATCAGGTGCCGCCTCGATTGTAGGTCGGTGCGGCGTACGTCACCCGGTTGACTGGGCCTTGGCTGTTAGGAAGGGCCCCTTCCTATACAAAAAACGATAGGAAGGGGCCCTTCCTAACACCCGCACGCACCCCTCACACACCTCAGCGGCTCCATTGGCGCGCCAGCCGGGCGGCGATCTCGCGAAGTCCCTCGGCGGGTCGGGCCAGCGCCTGCTCGACGCCAGCATGTTCCTCGCCGCCGAAGTGGTCCACCAGGCTGTAGAACTCGGTCACCCCGGCCGAGGCTGCCTCCCGGCGGCCGGTGCTGCACCGGCCGGCGAGCACCACGCACGGCAGCCCCCGATCCCGGGCGGCCCCCGCGACCCCGGCGACCAGCTTGCCGCGCAGCGACTGGTGGTCGAACGATCCTTCGCCGGTGATCACCAGATCGGCCCGGTCGATCGCAGCGTCCAGCCCGATCAGGCGGCTCAGCAGCCCGATGCCCGATTCACACCGACCGCCCAGGGCGAGGATCGCCGCGCCGAGTCCACCGGCGGCACCGGCTCCCGGCTGGGCGGCCAGTCCCGGCGGGCAGGCGGGCAGGTCCCGTTCCAGCACCGCACCGAAGCGCTCCAGCGCGGAGTCCAGCAACAGCACGTCTGCCCGGGATGCCCCCTTCTGCGGGCCGTACACGCTGGCTGCGCCGTGCAGGCCGGTGAGCGGGTTGTCGACGTCGGTGGCGGCCACCAACTCCACCCCCCGCACCCGGGGTACGCCGTCCAACGCGGCCACGGCGACCAGGGCGGCACCGCCGTACGGTAGGGCGTATCCGGTCTCGTCCAGCGGGGTCACGCCCAGCGCGGTGAGCATCCCGGCACCGCCATCGTTCGTGCCGGACCCGCCCAGGCCGATCACCACTCGCCGGGCCCCGGTCTCCACCGCGGCGGCAACCAGCACACCGAGGCCGTACGAGGTGGTGGCCTTCGGGTCGCGTTCGGTGGCGGAGAGCAGGTGCAGGCCGCAGGCTTGGGCGCTTTCCACGTACGCGGTGCGCCCGCCGCTGACCGGATCGTCGACGACCAGCACCTCGCCAGCGGCCGGACGGCCCAACGGGTCGGTGGTGTCCACCGGCAACCGGCGACCGTCGAGCGCTTCGGCCAGCACCGCCACGAAACCCGGCCCGCCGTCGGAGAGTGGGCGGGTGACGATCTCATCGGCCGGGGCGGTGTCACGCCAGCCGGCGGCCACCGCCTCGGCCACCTCGGGGGCGGAGAGAGTACCGGCGAACTTGTCCGGACAGATCAGGATCCGCATGCCCGGCAGTGTGGCAGCCCACATGCCCTTGGGCTGCGTCCGGCCCACCGCTTGGGGGACCATGAACGGGTGACTTCGACCTGGGTTGAGCCGTCTGACACCGCTACCGCACTGCTGCTCCTCGGACGGGGTTCCGACCCCGCCGCCGAACGTGGTGTCGAGTGTCCGGGTGAGTTGCCCGCGCCCAGTGACCCGGACCTGGTCGCCCGGGCCGCCGCTGCCAAGGCCAAGCTCGGTCAGCGGGTGTTCGTGCTGGGGCACCACTACCAGCGCGACGAGGTGATCCAGTTCGCCGACGTGACCGGCGACTCGTTCAAGCTGGCCCGGGAGGCCGCCGCCCGGCCGGACGCCGAGTACATCGTCTTCTGCGGCGTGCACTTCATGGCCGAGAGCGCCGACATCCTGACCACCGACGCACAGAAGGTGGTCCTGCCCGATCTGGCCGCCGGTTGTTCGATGGCGGACATGGCGGCGTTGTCCCAGGTCGAGGCGGCCTGGGAGGTGCTGGCCGACGCCGGGGTGGCGGAGATGACCGTGCCGGTGACGTACATGAACTCCTCGGCGGACATCAAGGGATTCGTCGGGCGCAACGGTGGCGTGGTCTGCACCTCGTCCAACGCCAAGCGGGCTCTGACCTGGGCGTTCGAGCGGGGCCAGCGGGTGCTCTTCCTGCCCGACCAGCATCTGGGCCGTAACACCGCAGTGTTGGAGATGGGCTTCGACCTCGACGACTGTGTTCTTTACGACCCGCACAAGCCGGGGGGCGGGCTCACCGCGCAGCAGCTACGGGAAGCCAAGATGATCCTGTGGCGTGGACACTGCTCGGTGCACGGCCGATTCACCCTCAACAGCGTCGAAGAGGTGCGGATGCGGGTGCCCGGGGTGAATGTGCTGGTCCACCCGGAGTGCCGCTACGAGGTGGTGACCGCCGCCGACCAGGTCGGGTCGACGGAGTACATCATCAAGACCATCGAGGCCGCGCCGGCCGGTTCGGCCTGGGCGATCGGCACGGAGCTCAATCTCGTACGGCGGCTCGCCAACGCCCACCCGGACAAGGAGATCATGTTCCTGGATCGGGCGGTCTGTTACTGCTCGACGATGAACCGGATCGACCTGCCGCACCTGGTCTGGGCGTTGGAGGAACTGGTCGCCGGACGAATCGTGAACCAGATCACGGTCGACCCTTCGACGGCTCAGCACGCCCGGGCAGCACTGGACCAGATGCTCGCCCTGCCCTGACCAATCACCACCACAATCACAGTAAGTAACTTTTCTTGTACAGATAACTACGGCGGTCGCCGATTCGCGCCTTCCTATCCGCTCTGCCCGGGTCGCCGCGCTTACCGAGCGCTATGCTGCCCGAGCGACACAGAGCCAGCCGCATGTCCTGCGGCGGCGCCCCGGGCAGCGATCGGAGTGGATTGCCTGCCCGAGCTGACCCCTCTCTCCGAGCCGAAGCCCGGTGACACCGACGCGCTGGAGGTTTGCGTTGACTGACGACGTTTTGGTCGTACATGGTGGTACCCCCCTGCAGGGGCGGATCCGGGTCCGAGGCGCCAAGAATCTCGTCTCCAAGGCGATGGTCGCCGCCCTGCTCGGCGACGAGCCCAGCCGGTTGTACGACGTACCGCGCATTCGGGACGTCGAGGTGGTCCGGGGACTACTCGGCCTACACGGGGTCAAGGTCACCGACGGCGAGGAAGACGGTGAACTCGTCCTCGACCCCGCCAACGTCGAGAGCGCCTCGACCGACGAGATCAACGTGCACGCCGGTTCCAGCCGGATCCCGATCCTGTTCTGCGGCCCGCTGCTGCACCGCCTCGGCCACGCGTTCATCCCCGACCTGGGTGGTTGCCACATCGGCCCCCGACCGATCGACTTCCACATGCAGGCGCTGCGGGAGTTCGGCGCGGTGGTCGAGAAGCGGCCCGAGGGCCTGCACCTGACCGCCCCCAACGGGCTGCACGGCACCAAGTTCGCCCTGCCCTACCCGAGCGTCGGCGCCACCGAGCAGGTGTTGCTCACCGCGGTCATGGCCGAGGGCGTCACCGAGCTGCGTAACGCCGCCGTGGAGCCGGAGATCATCGACCTGATCTGCGTCCTGCAGAAGATGGGCGCGATCATCAAGGTGCACACCGACCGGGTGATCGAGATCCAGGGCGTACCGCGGCTGAGTGGTTATTCTCACCGCCCCATCCCGGACCGGATCGAGGCTGCCAGCTGGGCCGCCGCCGCGCTGGCCACCCGGGGCGACGTCGAGGTGCTCGGCGCCAACCAGGTCGACATGATGACCTTCCTCAACGTGTTCCGCTCGGTCGGCGGGGCGTACGAGGTCGTCGACCCCTGCCCGCCCCGGGGTAACTCCCCCGGTCAGGAGGGCGGCATCCGGTTCTGGCACCCGGGCGGTGAGCTGCGCGCGGTGGCTCTGGAGACCGACGTACACCCCGGCTTCGGCACCGACTGGCAGCAGCCCCTGGTGGTCGCGCTCACCCAGGCCCGGGGCCTGTCGATCGTGCACGAAACGGTCTATGAGCAGCGGTTGGGCTACACCGAGGCGCTGAACAAGATGGGGGCCACCATCCAGGTCTACCGGGACTGCCTGGGTGGTACGCCGTGCCGGTTCGGCCGGCGCAACTTCAAGCACTCGGCCGTCATCGCCGGACCGAGCAAGCTACACGCCGCCGACCTGGTCATCCCCGACCTGCGGGCCGGGTTCAGTCATCTGATCGCCGCGCTCGCCGCCGAGGGGACCTCCCGGGTGTACGGCGTGGACCTGATCAACCGGGGCTACGAGGACTTCGAGGCCAAGCTCGCCGCCCTCGGCGCGCACATCGAACGTCCCTGACGCCATTCCCGCCACCCCGGCTGGGGTAGAAGGCCGGCAGGTTACCAGCAAGCAGGGCCAACGACCGGCGTCCGCCGTACCGTGATGTGCGGTGGTCGCCGACCGTTGGCTACCCTTCATGCGTGCCGTCGCTGTTTCGCCGCAAGTCCGCCAACCTCGCCGAGGAGACCGTCACCACGGTCACGCCCGACGAGGAGGCCGCATCCGCCCATCCCCGGGGTTACACACCGAGCAAGCGAGAGCTTGGGCAGGAGACCCCGAAGCGCCCGACCGCGAGCCGGCGGGTGGCCACCTCGACGAAGCCACTCACCAAGCAGGAGGCGCGGGAACGGCGGCGCCAGCTGCGGGCCGAGTCGGCGGCCGAGTTCCGCGTTGAGGGCGGCCCCCGGGACAAGACTCCGGAGCGGCTGTTGGCCCGTAACGTCGTCGACTCCCGCCGTACGGTCGGCACCTGGTTCTTCGGTGGCGCGCTGATCGTGCTGGTCGGTTCCTCTCCGGGGATGCCGCCGATCGTGCAGCTCGTCTCCAACCTGCTGTGGGGTGCCCTGGCGCTCGGCGTGGTGGTCGACTCGATCCTGATCTCTCGAAAGATCAAGAAGCTGGTCCGCGCCCGGTTCCCCAAGACCAGCGAGCGGATGGGCTCCCTCTACCTCTACGCGATCATGCGGGCCATCACGTTCCGCCGGATGCGTACGCCGGTCCCCCGCGTCGAGCTCGGCGAAGCCATCTAGGTCGTCCCAGCCGGGTCGCTCAACCAGATCAGGGCAGCCCGGCCAGGCGGAGCAGTGCGGTCGTGGCGGCTGCGGCGACGACGACCAGCACGAACGGTGCCCGGAGCCAGGCCAGCCCCACCCCGACCAGCACACCGACCGGGCGGGCAAGGCCCGCGAAGACACCTCCCTCGGTCAGGGTCGCGGTGGCGGCGAGCGCCGCCAGCAGTGTGGCCGCCGCGACCGGGAGCAGTTGACGCAGCCATCCGGGCAGGTCCAGCCGGTCGTGCAGGACCACCCCGGCGAGCCGGAAGGCGTACGTCCCGATCGCGAGCGCCAGAATCACCGCGACCAGCACGGCCGGCCCCTGCGGCGCGGCGGTGGCGCTCGGGCCGGTCAGCACGGCCGCTCCCCGGCCCGCTGGGGCAGGAGCAGTACGGCCAGGCCGGTCAGCGCGAGCAGGACAGGCAGCCCGGCGGGCAGTACCGGGGTGGTGAGCACCGCGACGGCGGCACCGGTCAACGCCACTCGACGGGTGCGTGGCTCACGCAGCGCCGGCATCAGCATCGCGATCAGCCCGGCGGGAAAAGCGGCGTCCAGGCCGAACCGTTGCGGATCACCGACCCGGGCACCGAGCAGTACGCCGAGGACCGTGCCGAGATTCCAGGCGAGGAACCAGCCGCCTCCCGCCACCCAGTAGGCACGTCTTCGCCCACTGCCCGGCGGCTGGGCCAGTGCGAAGGCGGTGCTCTCGTCGGTCATCACGTGACCGCCGACCAGCCGGTCCCGCCAGCGGGTGCCGATCGTCTCGGCCAGGGCCAGTCCAAATGGCAGGTGCCGAACATTGAGCAGCAGGCCGGCGAAGACCGCGGCGATCGGACTGCCCGCCGCGATCAGGCCGACGGCCATGAACTGCGCACCACCGGCAAAGACGATCACCGACATCGCGATGGCGGCCCATCCGGGCAGGCCAGAGGCCACCGCGATCGCGCCAAAGGAGGCTCCGACGGCCAGCATCGCGATGCCGATGGCGGCCACGTCCCGGACGAGCGGCAACCGTGGCGTTCGTTCTACCGTACGCATGGTCCAAAATAATGAACACGGCGACTGCCGTTCGTCAAGCCGAACAGATCGACCGATGGAGCGAACATGCCCGCCGCACCCTCGCCCGCCGAGCAGCTTGGTCCCGCCGCGCAGCCTGCGCCCGCCGGCCCCGGCACGCAGTCGCCCGTGGCCAACCTCGCCGCCGCGTTACGACGGGAACGGGATCGGGCCGGGCTCTCCCTCACCGAGCTGGCACGACGCGCCGGAATCGCCAAGTCGACCCTCTCCCAGCTGGAGGCGGGCAATGGCAACCCGAGCGTGGAGACGGTGTGGGCACTCGGGGTGGCGCTGGGCGTACCGTTCAGCCGACTGATCGAGCCGCCAGTGCCCGCCGTACACGTGATCCGCGCCGGCGACGGTCCCCGGCTCCGCTCCGAGCAGGCCGATTTCACCGGCACCCTGCTCTCCCCCGGCTCCGCACACGCCCGACGGGACATCTACCTGATCGAGGTGGAGCCGGGTGCCGGACGGGAAGCCCAGCCGCACATCCCGGGCAGCGTGGAGCATTTGGTGGTAACGGCCGGACGGATGCGTACCGGCCCCATCTCGGCACCGGTGGAACTCGGGCCGGGCGACTACGTCGCGTTCCCCGGCGACGTTCCCCACCGCTACGAGGCGCTGGTCCCCGGAACCGTCGCCGTGCTGGTGATGGAACACCCCTGACCAGCGCCGTTGATCATGAGGTTATCGCCCCGCCCCGTCCGGGGCCACTACAACTTCATGATCAACGGGGAGGGTGGGGGCGGCGAGGATGGGCTCCGGGGCGGTGTAGAGGCGGGCCACCACGTCCTCGATGTCCGGCTCGACGATGGCGATGTCCCGCAGTGTGGCCAGCCCGGACAGGCGGGCCACCACCTCACCGGCCGTCACCGACTCGCAGGCGAACGCCAGCCGCCGACCCTCGGCCTCGGTACGGTGCAGCGGCGCCCCGGGCAGCACCGGCGGCTCCGGCAACGGCTCGTCCAGGTCGACCACGACCAGCCGATGTGAGCCGTACCGCGCGTGCAGCGCCTCGATGCTGCCGTCATGCACCACCCGACCGTGGTCGATCACCACCAGCCGCTGGCACAGCCGCTCGATGTCGGCCAGGTCGTGTGTGGTCAGCACCAGTGTGGTGTCCCCGGTACGGCCCAGCTCGGCGAGGAACTCGCGTACCGCCCGCTTGCTCATCACGTCCAACCCGATCGTCGGCTCGTCGAGGAAGAGCACCTCGGGGCCGTGCAACAGCGCGGCGGCCAGCTCGCCGCGCATCCGCTGCCCGAGCGAGAGCTGCCGGACCGGTACGTCCAGGAATTCGTCCAGGTCCAGCAACGACCGGCAGCGGCGCAGCCGGGCCGCATGGTCGGCGGCCGGCACCCGGTAGATGTGCCGCAGCAGGTCGAACGAGTCCCGAAGTGGCAGGTCCCACCAGAGCTGCGACCGCTGTCCGAAGACCACCCCGATCCGCATCGCCAGCCGGGTCCGCTGCGCCACCGGCCGCAGGCCGCAGACCCGCGCCTCGCCAGCCGAGGGCATCAGCACCCCGGTCAGCATCTTCAGAGTGGTCGACTTACCGGCCCCGTTGGGGCCGATGTAGCCCAGCATCTCGCCCCGGGCCACTGTCAGGTCGACCCCGTCGACCGCCGAGACCACCCGCTTCTCCCGGCGCAGCCGGCCGGCCCGTACCCGTACCGTGAAGTCCTTGCGCAGTCCGCGCGCCTCGATGATGTTCATGATCCGGTGCTCCGATAGTGCCTGATGCCGATCCGCCACGCGATGGCTGCGGCGGTGGCGGCGATGACGGCGGCGGCCGGCGAGACCCACCCCACCCAGTCCGGCAGACCAAGCGGGTCGGCCCGGCCGAGCAGCGCCAGCGCCGGGTAGTAGCTGACAAAGGCGAGCCCCAGACCGTACGCGAAAACTGTTCGAAACCATCCGCTGTAGACGGTGATCGGGTACGACGTGAAGTCGCGTCCCCCGTAGGTGAAGGCGCTGCCGACCTCACCGGACTCGATCCACCAGAACGCCACGGTGGCGGCGGCGACGAAGATCGAACCGAAGAAGACCACCCCGGCCAGCGGGGCCACCACCACCAGCGCCACCCGCCCCGGGGTCCACTCGATTCCGGCATGGGCCAGCGCCGCGACCAGCACCGCCAAGCCGAACAGCGACCGGGAAACCTTGCGGACCGGCACGTCCATCAGCAGCAGTTGGGGCAGTGCCCCGAGCGGCCGGACCAGTACCGCGTCCAGCAGGCCGGTGCGGACGTACTGCCGGATCCGTTCGATGTTGCCGACGGTCAGGTCGGCGGTGGCGAAGGCGAACGCCGACAGACCGACCATGACCGTCGTCTCGCGTAGGTCGAACCCGCCCAGGGTGCCGGTCACCCGGAACAGCACCAGTACGGCCAGCACGTCCAGCGCGACGACACCAACGTTGCTGACCAGGTCGATCACGAACGACGTGCGGTAGGACGCCTGCGAGCGGGTCTGGGCACGGAGCAGGGCCAGATAGGGCCGGGCGCGCGGCGTCGCCAGGTCAGCCACCCTGCACCACCAACCGTCGTTCCGCCCGGCGCTGGACCAGCCAGCAGGCGACCAGGATCAGCCCGGCCCAGACCAGCTGTACGGCCACCATGCCCAACTGGACACTCGCAGCGTCCCGCTCCACCAGCACGTCGAGCGGGGTCTGCAACAGACTCGGGAACGGTGTGGCCAACCACAGCGGCACATAGCCCCATTCCGGCAGGAAGCGCAGCGGGAAGTAAAGGCCGGCGAGCACCCCCGAGGAGAGCGTCCAGAACATCATCGGACCACGGATGTCGTACAGCCAGTAGGCGGTCAAATTGACCAGGTAGCGACAACCGAAGCAGATCACCAGGGCCAGGGCCAGGGAGAGCACGAACAGCGGCCCGGTGTACCAGCGCTGCGGCAGGTAGACGTCAAAGAAGACAAACCCGACCAGGACCGGCGGCACGAAGCGGGTCAGTAGGGCGTACCCGGCCCGGCCCAGGTCCGCCGCCAGATAGTTGACCACCGGATGTACCGGGCGCAGCAGGTCACTGACCACCTCGCCGGTACGAATCTTGTCAGCCAGCTCGGTCCAGCCCCAGAGCAGGATGACGGCCAGCATTCCCTGCCCGACCCAGACGAAGGTGGCCAACTGGGCTCGGGTGTAGCCCGCAGCAAGGCCGCTGGCGCCACTCGCCACGGCGAGCAGGACGTAACACTTGAGAAAGCCGAAGACGGTATTGGTAAAGGCGCCCGCAATCGTTGCTTGACGGTAAGTAGAGTAGCGACGGTAACCTGATCCGGTTATCGCCGCAAATGTCCAAAACCGCGCGATAACGTTTCTATTCAGGGACAATCCCACAGTGGCGGCAGGCGAGCCCACGCCGTTACCCTCCTTCCACAACCACGCTGCACAGAACCGGGTGACTCTACCCGGGGCCGCCGACTGTCCAGCGAGATTTTTCAACGAGGTGACACCGCCGTGAGCGAGCCACGCGAGCCGTTCTCCCGGCCGCACCGCGCGCCCCGGCCCGGGGGCGGCTCATGACCGACCGGTACGCCGACCTCTGGCGCGATCCCGCCGAACCGTCCTGGGTGGTTCAGCCGACCGCCGAATGGCACGCACAGTTCCCCGGGCAGCGCTATCCGGGCGACATCGGACCGCAGCGGACACCCCGGCGACGTACCCCGACCGCCTCCGGCCGGGCCGAAGTTCACCCGCCGCAGAACCGCCCCACCTCCCCGGCCGGGGCGTACCCGCTTGAGGATCGCCCCACCTCCCCCGCCGGGGCGTACCCGCCTCGACCGTCACACCGATCCGGACAGGATGGTCGCTCGCCGCAGGATGGACAGTGGTCGCCAGCGGCTGGCCGAACCGGCTCGGGCGCCCCTGGCCGCCCTGGCGGCTCAGGTAGGGAGCAGCGGGAATCCGAGTCACGGCGAGACTCCTGGGACCGCGAGCCCGGCCGCACGTACGGCTCCCGCCCGGACCGGGAAACGCACCGCGGGCGGGAGACCTACGGCGAACGGGAGACGTACCGCGAGCGGGAGACGTACCGCGAGCGGGAACCGCGACCCGACCACGACGCGTACCGGGGCCGGGAACGGGAATGGGAACGGGAACGTTGGGAGCACGGGGCGGCGCAGCCGGACCGCCATGATCGCCCCTCGACCGGGCGTACCTACGGCTCGGGCGTCGACCGTCCCTCCGGTTGGCTGCCGGACACGCCACCAGAAGCGACCCAGCCGCTGCCCCACGAGCGGCACCGGCATCCGACCGAGGAACGGGTGGTTCCGCCGAGCCGACGGGACCTGGGTGAGGCGAGGCGGCCAGCCGGTGCAAACTGGACCGACGGTTGGGACGAGCCATCCCCTCGCGGCACGCACGAGTACGACGATTCGAGGCGGCCCCGAGAAACGGAGGCCCGAGCCGGCCGGCCGGCGCCGCGCGACTGGCCCAGCCAGCCCGAACAGGGCTTCCTCCCGCCGGTCGAGCCACGGTCACGTCAGGCCCAGCCACCGCCGTATCCGGTCTCGGCACCGCCGGGTCCCATCTCCGCGCCGCCGTATCCGGTTTCGGCACCGCCGGGCCCCGTCGTCTCCGCACCGCCAAGTCCTATCTCCGCGCCGCCGCATCCGGTTTCGGCACCGCCGGGCCCCGTCGTCTCGGCACCGCCACACGCCGCCTCGACGCCGCCGCGTCCCGCCCAGGCACCAGACGCCGACTCCAGCTGGTTGACGCCCCACCGGCCGGCCCCGGACCAGATGCCGCCCGTCGGACGTCCACCGACCGCCGTGCCCCCCGCCGAGGACGAGGTACCGGCTCCGTCCGGCTGGTTGACTCCGGCCGCCCGGCCGACCCGACCGCCGGTCATCGAGTCGGGCTCGGAGCCAGGGCCGGAGCCGACGCGTCAGTCAGGGGAGCCAGCGCGTCAGCCGAAGGTGGAGTCGCGGGCCGAGCCAACCGAACGGCCGCGTACACCACTCGGTGACGAATCCGGGAAGAAGCCACGTCAGCCCATCCCACCCCCACCGGTTACCGGGCTACGCCTGGAGTTCCTGCCCGCATCGCCACCCTCCGCCGGGAACCGGGCCGCACCGGCCGCACCAGATACCCCGGCATCGGCCCCGTCGGCCGACAAGCCGGTCATCGACCTCGCTCGGGTCGATGAGCCTGCCGAGTCGATTACGGTCTCCGCATCACTCACCGAGACCACAGCCGACTCCGTACCTTCGACCGAAGATGTGGCACCGCTCACGGCACCGACCGGTGCCACATCGGGTGCCGCACTGGTCGACGACGACTCGACCGCGTCGACCGGCGACGTGCCCAGCGCGGAGCCGGCCGTGGCGGAGACGACCATCGCACGAGCCGGCATCGCAGACCCCGAGACCGCGGAGCCGGAGTCCGAACCAGAGGCTGAGTCCGAGCCAAGTTCGGCGTCCGAGCCGGAGCCGGAACTGGTGTCCCTGGACGAGGACGAGGACCGGCCTACCGTCCCCGTCGACGGACACGCCGGGTCCGATCGGGGCAGCGTGGATGAGAACATCGCCGCTCAGGACGACGCGACCGGGACGGACCTTCCGGCTAGCACCCCACCGTCTGAGGAATCGTCAGCCGAGGACCCCGTTGGTGAGGAGTCACCAGCCGAGGACCCATCGGCCGAGGAACCGTTGATGGCTTCGCCCGTACCCGATCCGGTCCTGGCCGACGCGTCACCGGCTGACGCCGTACCTGATGAAGCTGACGCCGTACCCGATGAAACGGTGCCCACCGACGCGCCGGCCGACGACGACGCGACGCCGGTTTCCGCTCCGCCCGGCGTCTGCCCGCCGGGGTCACCGGTCGCCGAGGCGAGCCCGGACACCGTGCTACCCGGCCCGGATGGGCCGGCCGCCGGGGCGGCCACCGCGCTCCGAGCGCCGACGATGCTCACCCCCATCGTGCAGGTGGACAAGCCGGAGGAGCCCGAACCGACCCCGGCAGCACCGGCCGCACCCGCACCGCCGGCTGCCGACCCGGAACAGGTGCTCGCGTCGTACGAGTGGCGGTTCCACCATGAGACCCTGCGTGAGCTGGTCGAGGACCCGGAGGAGCTACGGGCCATCCGCGACCGGCTGACCGAGAAGATCGAACCGGCAACCGACAACCGGGCCCGGGCCCGGCTGCTGAGCCTGCGCGCGGTCGTCTCCCGGATCCTCGGTGACCTGGGCAAGGCGCTCGCCGACGGCAAACTCGCCCTGGCGCACGCCGAGGCCACCGGTGAGCTACGCCGCATCGCCATCGCGCAGGCCCGGCTGGCGCACGTACACCAATGGCGGGGCGACTTCTCCGAGGCGGACCGGTTGTTCGAGGAGGCCAACTCCTCGGAGCTGCCCGACCGGCTGCGCGCCACGATGCACGAACACGCCGGCCGATCCTGCTACGACCAGGGTCGCTACATCGAGGCGTGCAACCACTTCGAGCGGGCGTTGGAGCTGCGTAAGGTCGAGGACCCGGACCTGATCGCACGTACCGAACTTGCCCTGGACGCGGTCTTCGAGAAGGTGGCCAAGAACGGCTGGGGTCCGTATCCCCGCCACCGGGACGAGATCCTTCAGGTACACCGCCCACCGGTGCCGGCCTTCAGCGAGAAGGTCCAACGCTGGGGGTACGACCAGCCGGACGGCGAGCTGGCGATCGCCCCGAGCTACGCGGACGTACAGCCGTTCCACGACGGCGTGGCCTGGGTACGTCGACCCGAGGCGCAGACCTGGGAACTCATCGACGAGTCGGGCGAGACGGTCATCGACGAGTCGGCCGGCTACCTCGGGGTCGGTTCCTACTCGGACGGTCTGGCCTGGGTCTCCACCAATGGCGCGAGCGCCTGGATCGCCATCGACAAGACCAACACGGTGGTGGTCCCGACCGGCTACGACGACGTACGCCCGTTCCGCCGTGGGGTCGCCGCAGTCCGCCGGGATGGTGGTTGGGGTGCGGTCGACAAGGCGGGGCGGGTCGTGCTGCCCACCCGCTACTCGGGCTTCCACACCGCGCTGACCGATGGCCGCTACCTGGACGGGTTCACCGACGAGGGCTTGGCCATCGTGGCAGCGGGTGGGCACAAGGCAGTGGTGGACCGGTCCGGTCTGGTGATCGTGCCACCCGCACATCCGGCGCTGGTGATCCACCCGGTCGCCTTCCTGGTCGGCGACAACACCGGTCGTTGGGGGGCACTCGACCGACACGGCGAGCCGTTGATCGATGTGACGCATCCCAGCCGGACCGACGTGATGGAGGAGATCGACCGGCTCCTCGCCGACACCAAACCGGTGCTCTGACCCGGGGGCGGCAACGGTCGCCGCCCTCGGGGGCAGCCGAGCATCCGGCGGTTCGCCGCCCTCGGGGGCAGCCCAGCATCCGGCGGTTCGCCGCCCTCGGGGGCGACCTTTGGTCAGGTTAGGGTCAGGACATGGAATTCCGTCACCTAGGCCGTTCCGGCCTGCTGGTCAGTGAGATCTCGTACGGCAACTGGATCACCCACGGTTCGCAGGTCGAGGAGGACGCCGCCGTGTCCTGCGTCCGGGCCGCCCTGGACGTTGGCATCACCACCTTCGACACCGCCGACGTCTATGCCGGCACCCGCGCGGAGGAGGTGCTCGGCCGGGCGTTGCAGGGCGAGCGGCGGGAGGGCCTGGAGATCTTCACCAAGGTCTACTTCCCGACCGGTCCCGGCCGTAACGACCGGGGCCTGTCCCGTAAGCACATCATGGAGTCGATCAACGGCTCGCTACGTCGCCTGCAGACCGACTACGTCGACCTCTACCAGGCCCACCGGTTCGACTACGCCACCCCGCTGGAGGAGACGATGGAGGCGTTCGCCGACATCGTGCACTCCGGCAAGGCGCACTACATCGGCGTCTCCGAGTGGCGGGCCGAGCAGATCCGGGAGGCGTACGAGCTGGCCCGGCAGCTGAAGATCCAGCTCGTCTCGAACCAGCCGCAGTACTCGATGCTGTGGCGGGTCATCGAGGCCGAGGTGGTGCCGACCAGCGAGGAACTGGGGCTCGGACAGATCGTCTGGTCGCCGATGGCCCAGGGTGTGCTGACCGGCAAATACCTGCCGGGGCAGCCGCCGCCGGCCGGTTCCCGGGCCACCGACGAGAAGTCCGGTGCCAGCTTCATCAAGCAGTGGCTGACCGACGAGGTGCTCTCCACCGTGCAGCGGCTCAAGCCGCTGGCCGAGCAGGCCGGGCTGACCATGGCCCAGCTGGCCATCGCCTGGGTGCTGCAGAACCCGAACGTCTCCTCGGCGATCATTGGGGCGACCCGGCCCGAGCAGGTCCACGACAACGTCAAGGCCGCCGGTGTGAAGCTCGACGCGGCGCTACTCAAGGCGATCGACGAGATCGTCGATCCGATCACCGAACGGGACCCGGCCAAGACCCAGAGCCCAGCCGGCCGCCCGTAAGCTCCACCCCCGCCGGCCGCCCCGGGTATCCACAGGACATCAGGCGGCCGGCGGGCCAGGGTGTCCGTGGGGTGCCAGGCAGCCGGCGGGCCGGATCAGCCCTGCCAGAAGCGGATCAGCCGCAGCCCTTCGGCGTAGAGCCAGGCGGGCAACCCGAGCAGATCACCGACGGCGAAGACGGCGTCGAAGAACCAGCCGCCGATCCTCGGGTTCCAGAGCAGGGCGAAGAGCAGGATGAAACCGTACGGGGCCATCAGGTCGTAGCCACGCCGCCACTGCGGCGACAGCCACGGTTGGATGATGTTGCCCCCGTCCAGGCCGGGCACCGGCAGCAGGTTGAGCACGCTCGCGGTCAGCTGGAGGAAGGCGAGCAGCGCCAGCCCGGCCCAGAACTCCTGATGCGCGTCCACGTCGGTGGCGAGCACCAACGGCACCACCAGCACCAGGGCGAAGACGACGTTGGTCGCCGGCCCGGCGAGGCTGACCAGGCTGTGCCGCAGCCGCCCGGGAATCTGGTGCCGATCGACCCAGACCGCCCCGCCCGGCAGGCCGATGCCGCCCAGCAGCACGATCACCACGGGGAAGACGATCGACAACAACGGGTGGCTGTACTTCAGCGGGTTCAGCGTCAGGTAGCCCCGATGCGCCACTGCCCGGTCGCCGGCCCGGAATGCCACCACGGCGTGGGCGTACTCGTGCAGGCAGAGCGACACCAGCCAGCCGGAGACGACGAAGAGGAAGACGTCGAGCCGGACGTTGCCGAAGCCGTTCCAGGCCATCACCCCGCTGGTCGCGAAGAGCGCGACCAGCGCCAGGAAGATCGGGCTGGGCCGGAATGCCTGCCGGGGCACACCGAGGATCAGATCCTCCCCGCCCGGGCGGTCGATCCCCATCCCGGTCACTCGGCTGCGGGCAGCAGGCTCATCCGGTATTCCTCGCGGTCGTCCTCGATCAGGACGACCGAGGCGACACCGGTGGACGCCAACTGCCGCCAGCTCTGGCCGATCCAGGACTCGGCGTCGGCCTGGCTGCCGAACGTGTCGGTCGGCCCCTCCACCGGGCCGCCGTCCGTGCCCTCGTACCGCCAGCTCCACGGCATGTTGCGTCTCCCCTCGCCGGAGTCCCGTCGATCAACCCTCGCCAGCCTAGTCGGCGCGGCGCTCCGGCGACCCGTACCGTCCGGCTGCCGATGCCCCCGGACCCGGGTGGCTCCGACGGGCCGAGCGGGGACACCCTCGGGCCGAAAACCCGTACTGTTGGCTCTAAGGTACGAGCATGTCCGTTGACGGGTGGAACACCATTCTCGTGCTCGGCGGGATCCGGTCCGGTAAGTCGGAATACGCGGAGTCGCTGATCGGCGATGCGCCGAGTGTCCGGTACGTCGCCACATCGGTCGACGCCGGCCCCGACGATCCGGACTGGGCGGCTCGGATCAAGCATCACCGGACCAGACGACCGGGGACCTGGACCACCGAGGAAATCGGGGCCGACCCGCACCGGCTCGCCGAGGTGATCGCCACCGCGAAGATGGACGAGACGCTGCTCGTCGACGATCTCGGTGGCTGGGTGACCGCCCTGCTGGATCCGGCCCGACAGCCGGCCGACGACCTCGCCACGATCGACGAACTGGCCACCGCGATCCGCGGCTGCGCGGCGCAGCTGGTGCTGGTCAGCCCCGAGGTCGGGCTCTCCCTGGTGCCCACGACCCCGGTGGGCCGGGCCTTCGCCGACGCGCTCGGTGCCACCAACCAGGCCGTCGCCGATGCCTGTGACTCGGTGGTCCTGGTGGTGGCCGGCCAACCGTCCCGGCTGAAGCCGGAGATCACAGCCGTCGGCAGCACCCCGACACCCGTGACGTTGCCGGCGCAGGCCGCCCCGACCCGGATCCGGCCGACCCAGCCGTCGCCGGACGTACTCACCCCGAACATCCCGGACCGATTCGCCCAGACGGCGGCACCCACCGGGAAGCTCCTGCCCACCCCGGCACCGGCCGACACCGACGTGGTGATCGAGCCCGGGATGGACCTCCCCCTGCCCGACGAGGACGCCCGCGCCCAGGCGCTCGACCGGATCGCCGCCCTCGACGTACCGGGGGCGGGGTTGGGCGACCTCGAACGGGTGGTCGGCTTCGCCGCCGCCACCCAGGGCAACGCCACGCCCACCCCGTGGCAGTCGGTACGCGTACTGCTGCTGCACGGCGACCACGAGGGCGGGGCCGCCGCCGGCTCCATCCCCGGCGAGTCGGCCCGGCAGGCCGCCCAGGCCCGGGCCGGCATCGGCCCGCTGGCCCGGCAGGCCGCCGAGGTCGGCGCGACCCTACAGGTCGTGGACGCCCCGTCTGCCGCCCCGATCGAAGCGGGGCCGGCGCTGTCCGCCGAGGCCGTCGAGGCCGCCCTGCGGTACGGCTGGCAGCTCGCCGACGAGGCGGTGGACGCCGGCGTACAACTGATCGTGCTGGCCGCCTGCGGTGCGGGCAGCGAGACCGCCGCCAGCGCGGTCCTGGCCGCCAACGTCGGCGCGGAGCCGGTGGCGGTGCTCGGCCGGGTAATCATCCCCGGCCAGCAGATCGACGACACGGCCTGGATGATCCGCTGCGGTACCGTCCGCGACGCTATGCACCGCAGCCGCACCATCGGGCGAAGCGCCAAGGGGATACTCGCCGAGCTGGGCGGGGGCGACATCGCGATCGCCACCGGCGTGCTGCTCGGTGCCACCGCCCGACGGACACCAGTGCTGCTCGACGGCCCGGTCGGCCTGGCCGCTGGTCTGATCAGCCGGGACCTCGCCGGGCAGGCCCGACACTGGTGCCTGCTGCCGGACCACGGCCGGCGGCCCGGGGTCAAGCTCGCCGCCGAGGTGCTCGGCCTGGAACCGCTGCTCGATCTGCGGCTCGATCTCGGCGAGGGGGCCACCTCGCTGGCCACCCTGCCGCTGCTGCGCTCGGCGATCGCCCTGGCCGGTGCGCTCACCACCCATCCCCTGCTCGGCGGTACGGACCCCGGACTGGACGGGTCGCCCGAAAACAAGCCAGAAACCGAGAACGAGCCGGAAACCGAGACCGGTGCCGGCGACCGCGAGGGCGGCGAGGACAGCGGCGAGGAGTTCGTCGAACCGGAGCCGGCCGGGCCGGGACCGGCAACGCCCGAGCCGGTGACGCCCGAGCCGGTGACGCCCGCACCCGCATCGCCGACAAACGACAACGCCACCGCGTCGGCCTCGCCCGGGACCGACAACGCCGCCGCACCACGCGGTGCCTGACGGCCGACTCACGGCCGGGCTCCGGCTGGCGCTCACCACCTTCACGATCCTGCCGCTGCGCGCGGGTCGGGTGGACCGCCCGGTCGCGGCGGTGGCCATGGCCCTGGCCCCGCTGGTCGGGGTGGCGCTCGGGATACCGCTCGCCGCGCTCCTGATCGGCACGGCAGCCGCCGGACCGACACTGGTCGCCGGTACGGTCACCGTCGCGGCCGGAGCGCTGCTCACCCGAGGTCTACACCTGGACGGGCTGGCCGACACGGTCGACGCGCTCGGCTCCTACCGCTCCGGACCGGGCGCGCTGGAGATCATGAAGAAGCCGGACGTCGGCCCGTTCGGGGTGGCCGCGATCGTGCTCGTCCTGCTGATCCAGGCCGGGTCGCTGGCCGCGCTACCCGACCGGCCGTGGCCGGCGATCGTCGCCGGGGTGGTCGCGGCCACCGCCGCCGGCCGGCTGGCGGTGAGCTGGGCCTGCCGTCGAGGCGTACCGGCGGCCCGCCCGGAAGGGCTCGGCGCGCTGGTCGCCGGCACGGTCGGCTGGCCCACCCTGGTGGTGGCCACGGCCGCCGTCGCCGCGCTGGCCGTACCCGCCGTGCCGGGCCGCCCGTGGCAGGGGCCGCTCACCGTCATCGCCGCCATCGCCGTCGAGCTGCTGGTCCTGCGGCACGTCGTACGACGGCTCGGCGGCGTCACCGGGGACGTGCTGGGCGCGTCTGTCGAGATCACCGCCACGCTGGTCTACCTCGGTCTCGTCCTGACCGGCTGACCACACGCCGCGTCGCGAGTAGCGTTCGCCACGACAACACCAACACCCTCCTTCGGGGACACAACATGCTCATCACGGACGACTTCCTGCCCGTCCCGGTCCCGGAGACGCTGAGCGCGACCTATCTCGTGCCCACCTCGACCGTGCCTGGGACCAGCCCGGCCCAAGCTGTCGCAGCGCTGGCCGGGCGGCTCTCCGGCCCGGTTTACGACCTCGCCCGGCAGATGCTCGACAGCCCACTGATGACGGTCGACACCCGACCCGTGTCGGAGTTCCCCCGCCTTCCGCCCGACCTGCTCACCGCCTTCGGTGCCACCAAGGAGCAGCTCGGCCGGTTGGCGGCGGCCACCGACCTCGTGGTCGTCCAGGCCACCTACCGACCCGGGTGGCCACCGGCCCACGAGTGGGCCGCCCGTACGGTCGCCGCGGCGATGGCCGAGGTCATCGGCGGTGACCTGGTGGACGTCTTCGGCCTACAGTTCCTCGACCCGGCCGCCGCGCTGCGCTCGCTGCCCGACGACGAGGGCCGGATGCGGCTGGTCGACTGGGTGTTGGTGCCCTACTCCTCGGACGAGGAGGGGCTCTGGTTCACCACCAAGGGGCTGCGCCGGTTCGGGCTGCTGGAGTTGCAGGCCCAGGGGGTGCCAGCCCATCTCACCCGAGCCTGGGGCGCAGTGATGACCGGTACCGCCCGACGGCTGCTGCGTACCTGGGTGGACGGGTTGACCGACGAGGAGGTTCCCGCCTTCGTCCAGTTGCCCGTGCTGACCGCCGTCACCGGACATGACATCGCGGTGGCCTACGGCAATCCGGAGCGGCACGACGCGACCGGACCGGCCCTGCTGCGCCTGGAACTCGACCCGGCCACCGATCCGGAGGCCGACTCGTTCCTGAGCCTGCGCCCGCCCAGCGGCCACGACGGACCAGCAGGTCGGTACTTCGCCGCGGTCTGCGCGACCGTCTTCGCCGCCGCACAGTCGGACGTACGCTACGCCCGGCCCGGGGATGCGATGGCTCGGGCGGTTGCCACCGCCCGCAGCGGCCTGTCCAAGATCCGGGAACGTTTCCTCGACGGTGGGCTACCAGCCGAGGCGCAACTGGTGGTCAAGTACGGGCTGCCCACCGAGGAGGGGCCCGAGTTCGTCTGGGCTGGGGTGACCGACTGGTCGACCGAGGATCGAATCCACGGAGTCAGTGCCAGCGACGCCGCCGCCGACCCGACGATACGGATCGGCGAACCGGTCGTCATCGACGCCTGCGACGTGGTCGACTGGGCGCTGCTCGACGGCACCGGGGTGGTGGAGGGTGGCTGGACCCAGGCCGTGCTGGACGGTGGCAACCACCCCTGACCCATCCCGGCCGGCGGGCTGCCGCGGACCGGGACGCGATCGCTGGGACGGTTACTTGACCGAGGGCTGGACGAAGGGCGGGCGGACCACCCGCATCGGGTAGCGCCGGCCGCGTACGTCGACCTCGACCGGCGAGTCGACGCCGAGTTCGGCTGCCCGGTCCAGCAGCGCCAGGGCGATACCGGTCTTGCGGGTCGGCGAGAAGGTGCCGCTGGTCACCTGGCCGACGACCTGGTCACCGACGTACACGCTCATGCCGGGGCGTGGGATGCCCCGCTCCACCGCCACCAGGCCCCACAGGGTGCGCGTGGCCCCGGCCGCCTTCTCGGCGAGCAGCGCCTCGCGTCCCCAGAACGCCGGCTTGTCCCAGCCGACCGCCCAGCCGGACCGGGCCTGCACCGGGGTGATCTCCAGCGACAGGTCCTGCCCGTGCAGCGGGTAGCCCATCTCGGTGCGCAGCGTGTCCCGGGCACCCAGCCCGCAGGCCCGGATGCCGTACGGCTCGCCGGCGGCGAAGAGCGCGTCCCAGACCGCGGTCGCCGCACCGGCCGGTACGACCAGCTCGTAGCCGTGCTCGCCGGTGTAGCCGGTGCGGCACACCACCAGCTCGGTGCCGTCGAACGCGGCGGTGGAGAAGCTCATGTACGGGTGCCCGGTGGGCAGTTTCAACGCGTCCAGCACTTCGGCCGAGCGCGGCCCCTGCACCGCCAGTACGGCGTACTCCTCATGCTCGTTGGTGACGGTGACCGACGACGGTGCCGCCGCCCGCAGTCGGCGCACCACCTCGGCGGTGTTCGCCGCGTTCGGGATGAGGAAGACGTGGTCGTCGGCGTACCGGTAGGCGATGATGTCGTCGACGACGCCGCCGGTGGCGTCGTCGCAGCAGAGCGTGTACTGCGCCTGCCCCGGGCCGATCCGGTCCAGGTCGTTGCTGAGGCAGGAGTTGACGAAGTCGGCCGCCCCGGCTCCGGTCACCTTGGCCTTGCCCAGGTGGGAGACGTCGAAGACACCAACCGCCGAGCGGACTGCGGTGTGCTCGGCCAGCACTCCGCCGCCGGCGTACTCCAGAGGCATCTCCCAGCCCCCGAAGGGGGCAAACTTGGCGCCCAGTTCCGCGTGCCGCTCGTGCAGCGGGGAGCGGAGCGGCGCGGCGGTGGGAGCGGCGGCGGTCACGTCGGTCATGGGTGGCAACTTACCGGGGGTTCACCACCTGGTTAGCATCGGCGGGATCCCCCGACTGGCAGTCGGCGGGACAGCCCAGCGTCCGGCGGGTAGGTTGCGCCGGAGAACATCATCGCCGGACCGCTCAGAACGCGGCCGGCCAGGCCCGCCGGAGACGCCGAGTGACATCGCCCAGCACCACCCTCAGCTTGGTCGACACGGACCCAGCCGAACTTTCCGTCGACGCGATCGTGATCGGCGTGCACAGCCGGACCGGTGCTGCGGACGGCTCTGATTCTGGCCCCGCCGGGTTCGCCAGCACGCTGCTACTCGCCACCGGAGCGGAGAGCATCGCCGCCGCCTTCGACGGCCGGCTGACCGAGACCCTGGCCATGCTCGGCGCGACCGGCTCCCCGGGCGAGGTGGTCAAGCTCGCCACCCTGGGTACGGTCACCGCCCCGCTGGTTGCAGCCGTCGGGCTCGGGCCCGAGCCGACCGGTGCCGCGCCGGCACCGGAGACGCTGCGCCGGGCCGCTGCCGCCGCGATCCGGGCGCTGGCCGGCTCCGACCAGGTGGCGCTGACCCTGCCGGTGCCGGACGACGCCGACGCTCCGGCGGCGCTGCGCGCGGTCGGCGAGGGCGCGCTGCTGGGCGGCTACCGGTTCGCCGGCTACAAGACCAAGTCGCAGCCCACCCGCCGTCCGCCGGTGACCTCGGTGGCGGTGCACGTGCCGGATGCCGGAGACCAGGCGGCCCAGGCCGAGATCGCCCGCGCCCAGGTGGTGGCCCGGGCCGTACTGCTCACCCGGGACTGGGTCAACACCGCCCCCAACGAGCTACGGCCGCCGTCGTTCGCCGACGCGGTCGCGGAGACGGCTCGCGCGGCGGGTCTGACCGTCGAGGTCCTCGACGAGGCGGCGCTGGCCGCTGGCGGTTACGGGGGCATCCTCGCCGTCGGGTTGGGCTCGGACGCCCCGCCCCGGCTGGTGAAGCTGTCGTACGAGCCGACGGCGAAGGTTGCCGACGGCTCCGGGGCCAACAGTGGGGCCGGCGTCAAGCGGGTCGCGCTGGTCGGCAAGGGCATCACGTTCGACACCGGTGGTGTGTCGATCAAGCCGGCGCAGGGCATGTGGGAGATGAAGTCGGACATGGCGGGCGCCGCCGCCGTCGCCGCGACCATGCTGGCGATCGCCGAACTCAAGCCAGCCGTGGCCGTACACGCCTACCTGCCGATGGCCGAGAACATGGTCTCCGGCACCGCGTACCGCCCGGGTGATGTGGTCACCATGTTCAACGGCAAGCGGGTCGAGGTGCTCAACACCGACGCCGAGGGCCGGATGATCCTGGGTGACGCGATGGCCCGGGCCTGCGCCGACGGGTGCGACTACCTGATCGAGACCTCCACTCTGACCGGCGGCCAGGTGGTGGCGCTGGGCAAGCGCATCGCCGGGGTGATGGGCACCGAGGAGCTGATCGAGCGGGTGAAGGTCGCCGGTGACGCGGTCGGCGAGCCGACCTGGCCGATGCCGCTGCCGGAGGATGTGCGCAAGGGCATGGACTCGGACGTGGCCGACATCTCCCAGGTGAACGCCGGGATGGACCGGGCCGGACACATGCTCCAGGGTGGCGTGTTCCTGCGCGAGTTCGTCGCCGAGGGGGTGTCCTGGGCGCACATCGACATCGCCGGCCCCAGCTACCACTCCGGCGAGCCGACCGGTTACTGGACCAAGGGCGGCACCGGCGTGCCGGTGCGTACCCTGCTCGCACTGGTGGACGACATCGCCGCCAACGCCTGATGTTAGGAAGGGCCCCTTCCTAACGCTTTTTGCATAGGAAGGGGCCCTTCCTAACATCCATGCTCAGCTTGGGCGGCGCTTGCGGCGCTCGTTGAAGTCCCGCATGCGTTGCGGGTAGCCCACCAGCCGCACGTCGTAGATCGGCATGGCGAGTCGATGGGCGAACCGTCGGGCGGCGTCCGGCCCGTCGATCCGCCGCCGGGTCCACTCCCCGTCGTGGGCGATCAGCATCACTGTGGTCTCGGTCACGGCAGTACGGGGCTCGATGAAGGCTTCCACCCCTCGCCGAGACCTGACGAACTGCTCAAGGTGGTCTAGATCGGCGCGATTTGCTGGCCGATCTCCCGCTGCGGCGCCTGCCTTCTTGCGTCGTCGGAACCAGGCCACCCGATCTTCTCCTCCCCGTCGTCCGTGCCGATTGTCGTGGCGTGACTGCGGCAAGCGTACGTCTCGCTGACGTGTCCTTGGGCACCTCGTGGCGCGGCAATACGGTGCAAGTGACAAGATGACCGAGGCGAGTATGCCCCTACCCCGGCATGACCCTCGTTAGCAGCGACGCGACCTGGGAGATAACTGTGAGCGAGCCGAACGGCGCAACCTTCGACGTCGTAATCCTCGGCGGTGGCAGCGGCGGATACGCGACCGCGCTGCGAGCCGTGCAGCTCGGCCTGTCGGTCGCGCTGATCGAGAAGGGCAAACTCGGCGGCACCTGCCTGCACAACGGCTGCATCCCGACCAAGGCGCTCCTGCACGCTGCGGAGATCGCCGACCAGACCCGCGAGTCCGAGCAGTTCGGTGTCAAGACGGAACTCGTCGGCATCGACATGGCGGGGGTCAACTCCTACAAGGACGGCGTGATCGCCCGGCTCTACAAGGGCCTCCAGGGCATGATCAAGGGCGCCAAGATCACCGTGGTGGAGGGTGCCGGCACTCTGGTCGCCCCGAACACCGTCGAGGTGGATGGCAAGCGCTACACCGGCCGCAACGTCGTACTGGCCACCGGCTCCTACTCCCGTAGCCTGCCGGGCCTGGAGATCGACGGCGAGCGGGTCATCACCAGCGACCACGCCCTCACGCTCGACCGGGTGCCGGCTTCGGCGATCGTGCTCGGCGGCGGGGTCATCGGCGTCGAGTTCGCCAGCGTCTGGCGGTCCTTCGGTGCGGACGTCACCATCGTCGAGGCGCTGCCCCGCCTGATCGCGGCCGAGGACGAGGAGTCGTCCAAAGCACTGGAGCGGGCGTTCCGCAAGCGCAAGATCGGCTTCAAGACCGGCAAGCCGTTCGAGAAGGTCGAGCGCACCGAGACCGGTGTCAAGGTCACCATCGCCGGTGGCGAGACCCTGGAGGCCGAGCTGCTGCTGGTCGCGGTCGGCCGGGGCCCGAACACCGCCAACCTCGGCTATGAGGAGCAGGGCGTCAAGATGGACCGCGGCTTCGTCCTGACCGACGAGCGGCTGCGGACCAACGTGCCCAACGTCTTCGCCGTCGGCGACATCGTGCCCGGCCTGCAGCTGGCCCACCGTGGCTTCCAGCAGGGCATCTTCGTGGCCGAGGAGATCGCCGGTCTGAACCCGACCGTCATCGACGAGCTGGGCATCCCCCGGGTCACCTACTCCGACCCGGAGGTCGCCTCCGTCGGGCTCACCGAGGCCAAGGCCAAGGAGCAGTACGGCGCGGACAAGGTCAAGTCCTACAACTACAACCTCGGCGGCAACGGCAAGAGCCAGATCCTCAAGACCGCGGGCTTCGTCAAGCTGGTCCGGGTCGAGGAGGGTCCCGTGGTCGGCATCCACATGGTGGGTGCGCGCGTCGGCGAGCTGGTTTCCGAGGCTCAGCTCATCTACAACTGGGAGGCCTACCCGGCCGAGGTGGCGCAGCTCGTACACGCCCACCCCACCCAGGGCGAGGCGCTTGGCGAAGCGCACCTGGCCCTGGCCGGTAAGCCGCTGCACGCACACGCCTGAGCCCAATCTATCCGCGTCGTCCGATCGACCGGTCGGACGACGGGTAAGGCCACGAAGGAGTCTTGAAACATGCCGGTATCGGTCACCATGCCCCGGCTGGGCGAGAGCGTCACCGAGGGTACCGTCACGCGCTGGCTGAAGCAGGAGGGCGACCGGGTCGAGGTCGACGAGCCGCTGCTCGAGGTCTCGACCGACAAGGTCGACACCGAGATCCCGTCCCCGGCGGCTGGCGTGCTGAGCCGGATCGTGGTGGGCGAGGACGAGACCGCCGAGGTCGGCAGCGAGCTGGCCGTCATCGCCGGTGAGGGCGAGGCCGCCGAGGAGAAGCCGGCCGCGCCGGCCGCCGAGGAGAAGCCCGCCACGCCCGCTGCCGAGGAGAAGCCCGCCGCCGAAGAGCCGGCGGCACAGCCCGCTGCGCCGAAGCAGGAGCCGGCGGCGGCATCCGCCGAGGCCGCCGGGGGCGAGCAAACCGTCGTCAAGATGCCCGCGCTGGGCGAGAGCGTCACCGAGGGTACGGTGACCCGCTGGCTCAAGGAGGTCGGCGACACCGTCGAGGTCGACGAGCCGCTGCTCGAGGTCTCGACCGACAAGGTCGACACCGAGATCCCGTCCCCGGCGGCGGGCACGCTGCTGGAGATCAAGGTCGCGCAGGACGACACCGCCGAGGTGGGTGCCGCGCTGGCCGTGATCGGAGCTGCGGGGGCCGCCCCGGCCGCTCAGCCGGCCCAGCCGGCCGCGCCGCAGGCGGAGGCTCCCAAGGCCGAAGCCCCGAAGCCGGCAGCACCGGCACCGGCCGCTCCGGCCAAGGCAGAGGCGAAGCCCAGCACCGCTGGCGCGAACTACGCCGCCCCGGCCCCGGCAACCGAGAAGTCCGGTCAGCCGACCCGTACCGAGCAGGCCGAGCAGCCGGCCGCCGCCAGGGCCGCCGCTCCCGCCGTGGCCCCGGCCACCGGTGAGGATGCTGCCGGCTACGTCACCCCGCTGGTCCGCAAGCTCGCCAGTGAGCACGGCGTCGACCTGTCGACGGTCAACGGCACCGGTGTCGGCGGTCGGATCCGCAAGCAGGACGTGCTGGACGCGGCAGAGCGGGCCAAGGCCGCTGCTGCCAAGCCGGCCGCTCCGGCTGCCCCGGCCACCGCCAAGGAGCCGGCGGCCAAGCCGCAGCCGAGCCCGATGCGGGGCCGTACGGAGAAGCTGCCCCGGATCCGCGCCGTCATCGCCAAGCGGATGCAGGAATCGCTGCACGAGACGGCACAGCTGACCACCGTCATCGAGGTGGACGTCACCAAGGTGGCGCAGCTGCGGGCGCGGGCCAAGGACGCCTTCCTCCAGCGGCACGGCGTGAAGCTGTCGTTCATGCCGTTCTTCGCGCTGGCGGCGATCGAGGCGCTGCAGACGTACCCGGTGGTCAACGCCCGGATGGACCTCGACGCCGGGACGATCACCTACCCGGAGGCGGAGCACCTGGGCATCGCGGTCGACACCGACCGAGGGCTGATGGTGCCGGTCATCCACAACTCGGGTGACCTCAACCTCGCCGGGCTGGCCCGGCGGATCGCCGACCTGGCCGAGCGGACCCGGACCAACAAGATCAGCCCGGACGAGATCGCAGGTGCGACGTTCACGCTGACCAACACGGGCAGCCGGGGTGCCCTGTTCGACACCCCGATCGTCCCTGCCCCGCAGTCGGCGATGCTCGGCACCGGCGCGGTGGTCAAGCGCCCAGTGGTGATCACCGACCCCGAGTTGGGTGAGGTCATCGTGCCGCGCTCGATGGTCTACCTGGCCCTGTCGTACGACCACCGACTCATCGACGGTGCCGACGCGGCCCGCTTCCTGAGCGCCATCAAGGAGCGGCTGGAGGGCGGCAACTTCGAGGCGGAGTTGGGCCTGGCCTGATCCACCCCGTACGCCGAGGGGGCGCACGGTCCGCGGACCGTGCGCCCTCCCTTGTTTTCTCGGATGTCCCTGCTGTGCCTGCGCCGCTTCCCAGTCCCAGTCCCAGTCCTAGCCTTTGCCAGGGACGGCGGCCGGGGTGCTGCGGATCCCAGCGGCGAACCGGAACAGATCCGGCTCCGAAACCGTGATGTTCGACGGCAACTGGATGGTGATTGCCCGCTGGTCAGGCTGTTGGACCGAGAGAATGGTGTAGCCGGACTCCTGGTAGAGCACACCCCGCTGCTGCCCTACCTGCACGGTACGGCCGGCCGCCGTCGGTAACTCCTCGTCGAAGAGGACCACCAGTTTGAACTTGAAGCCGGTATCCGGCGGCACGTTGGCAAGCCGAAACGTGATCATCGACGGTGCGACATTGTCGACCGTCAGGTTGGCCGACAGGTACTCGAAGGTGAACGGCGAGACGACCGGCATCACGCGGGAAGTCATGCCTTCCACGTACCCGAGCAGATCGTCGATGGTGACCGCGGCAGAGCCCTGGACGGTGATCCACTGGGTCGCTCCTTCCTGCCACCACATCGTCCACTCCCCCTCCGCGCCAGGTGGCGGAGAGACGTAGTTGACCGTCCGCCCACGCGCCTTGAATATCTGGGCTGCGCCCCCCGGACCTCTCGGCTCGACGGCACCGGCCGATACGGTCGCCCACTGCACACCGCCCTCTGGGCCGTCATATCTGATCGTGGGTACGCCCTCGACGAGTTGCACCGTCGGCTGCAACCCGGGCAACTCACGGGTCGGGGTGAACGGGAAGGCGTCGACCATCAGCGGACCCGGCTGCAGAACCAACGCTACCGACGCGCCCGGCGACGGTACGCCCGATGACGACGATGACGATGACGGCTCGACGGGGGCGACGGGGGCGACGGGGGCGACGGGGGCGACGGGGGCGACGGCCGGCTCGTACACCACGGCATGGTCCGGCCCATCGGTCCACCGCTGCACGCCTACGACCAGCACACAGAGCGCCATGGTCAGGCCGGCGGCGAGCGCCGTCATCTGCCGTCGCTGCCGTTGGCGAGTCCGTACCTGGAGACGGCTCAGAAGCTGGCCGCTGGATGGCGCCTCGTCGGCATGCCGGGCCAGCGACTGCTGGAGAAGTTGTTCGAGATCACTCATGACGGACTCCCATGACCGCCGGTTGCGTCGCCAGCGCGGCGCGCAGCTTCGCCAATGCCTTGAACGCGTGGACCCGTACCGTCGCCTTGGCGCAGCCGAGCAACACGGCGATCTCGGCGTCGGAAAGATCCTCGTAATAGCGCAGCACGACAACGGCCCGTTGGGCGCGCGGCAGTTGCCGCAGTAGCAGCCACATCGCGTCCCGTTCCACGACGGCATCAGCTGGCTGCTCGGCTCCTGGCCGATCGGGCAGTTCGGCGTACGACAGCTCGGTGCTCGATCGGCGTCTACGCCAGGACAGATAGAGGTGCAAGATCGCCTTGCGCACGTACGGCTCGGGGTTGTCGGTGCGCTCCACCGTGGACCATCTCCGGTGGGACCGCAGCAGGGCCTCCTGCACCAGATCCTCGGCGAGGTACCCGTCGCCGGTGAGCAGGTACGCGAACCGGAGCAGGGCTCGGCCACGCGCCACCACGAACTCCTCAAAGTTGGCCTGCATCCCCATCCTTCGCCACGGCTACCGAACGGTAGACATGCTGGCCGGGGTTCCCGGTTTACTCGTACGCCAAGAAAACTGAGCCGGGTCAGGCCGGCGGCACCGGATCGTCGTACGCGCCGGACCGACCCGCATGGCGGTGCCCGCCGAGATACACCCAGGGATTGGCGACGCAGCCGTGCAACCCCAGCGTCTGCTGCTGCATCACCGGTGCCGGCCTCCCCTTCCCCGGGCACAGTTCGTGGCCGTGCCCGAGTCGGTGCCCGACCTCGTGGTTGACCAGGTACGCGCGGTAGGCGATGAGGTCAGCACCGTAGTGGGGTACGCCATTGGCCCAGCGGGCCACATTGAGCACCACCCGGGCACCGTTACGACACGAGGTGTATCGGTCGTACCCATCACCACACAGGGCGTCCCGAGTTGCCGGGGTGGCCAGATACACCGTGAAATCCCGCTGTTCCCCCGGCCCCACGCGCTGGAACCGGAACTGGCCGCCGGCCGTCCAGCCGCGGGAATCGCCGAGGGTGGCGAGCACCTCCGCAGCGAACTGCTGCGGGTCGATGCCGACGACCCCCTCCTCCACCGCTACCTGAAATCGCATCACCCGTCCGGCATGCCCCTGGATCGCGGTACGTCCCGTGGCGGTCGTCCACTTCCCGCTGCCGACCTGCGGATAACTGATCTCCGGTGGTGGTGGCACCGGATGATGGGACGGAGAATTGCCGGGCCCGCCCGCGTTGGACCCGCCCGCGTTGGACGCATCTGGGGTGGGCGCGTCCGGGGCGGGTCCATCCGGCGTGGGCACCGATGTCGTTGCCAACACGGAGCCGGACGAGCTTCGAGAAGGGCCGAGCAGGCCGACGGTCAGGCCACCGGCACCCAGTAGGAGGACTCCGAACAGGCCCGCGAACCGCAGCCGCTTTGTGGACATGAAAACACCGAATCCGTCGTGACGATCATTGACAGGCCGGCTCGTCGGTAGACAACGCCCGTCCTGTGGGCTTCTGCCGACGTACCCATGGAGAAGGACGCGCTCGCGGACCCGGCCTGTTTATCGGTGCTGACATGGGCTGGCGGTACGGCGTGGGCGAAGATACGGACATGCGGATCCTTACCGCCGGCGCGTCCGGCTTCCTCGGCACTCGGCTGGTCGACCGTCTCCGCTCCGACGGGCACGAGATCATCCGGCTCGTCCGTCGGCCGGTGACCCGCCCCGACGAGGTCCGGTGGCAGCCGTCGACCGGGCAACTGGACCCAGCCGCCCTGGCCGGGGTCGACGTGGTGATCAACCTGGCCGGCGCGGGCGTTGGCGACAAAAGGTGGACCAGCCACTACAAGAACGTGCTGCGTTCCAGCCGGGTCGACACCACCACCACGTTGGCCCGGACCATCGCCGGCTTGGCCCCAGCCGACCGGCCCCGGGCCCTGCTCAACGCCTCGGCGGTCGGCTGGTACGGCGACACCGGCGACCAGCCCGTCGAGGAGGACGCCCCGGCCGGCGAGGGCTTCCTCTCCGACCTGTGCCGGGTGTGGGAGGCAGCGACCGGCCCGGCCGAGGACGCCGGGGTACGGGTAGTCCGGCTGCGCACCGGCCTGCCCCTGCATCGCGACGGTGGCCTGCTGAAGCCGCAGCTACTGCCGTACCGGTTGGGCATCGCGGGGCGGTTCGGCAGCGGCCGGCAGTGGATCCCGTGGCTGTCGATGGCCGACTGGCTCGACGCGATGTTGTTCCTGCTGGACCGCGAGGACATCGCCGGGCCGGTCAACGTGGTGGGTCCGGCACCGGTCACCAACGCCGAGTTCACCAAGGCGCTGGCCGCCGCCCTGCACCGGCCGGCGATCATGCCGATCCCGAGCATCGCGCTGCGGATCCTGCTGGGTGAGTTCTCCGTCGAGGCGTTGAGCAGCACCCGGGTCCTGCCGGGGGTGTTGAACCGGGCCGGCTTCACCTTCCAGCACCCGGACCTGCCGGGGGCGCTGCGCGCCGCGCTTGCTGGTTAGGAAGGGCCCCTTCCTATGCAAAAAACGATAGGAAGGGGCCCTTCCTAACACCTCAGCAGTTGCGGAGTTCCGGCGACTGGTTGCGTACCTGGGCCAGTGGTGAGATGAACCGCTGGTAGGTTTCGCCACCGACTGCGGACAGTTTGAACGCGGCCACCCGGTGGCAGTTCTGGAAGGCCAGTTTCACCCCGAAGTGGCGTTCCAGACTGCCCCGGATCGCGTCGCTGGCCAGGGCGCGCAACAGTTGGCCCCGTTCGGCCTCACTCGGCGGCGGTACGGCGTGGTCGGCGAAGTCGGCGATCGTGCCGCGCGAGCGCTCGGCCACGTCGGAGACCACCGCCCAGGCGTACGGCAGGGACTGCCGGACACAGTCGACGAACTCGGTGTCGTCGAGTTGACCGGCCTCGGCTCGCTCCAGCAGAGCGGCGGATACGTCGAGGGACATCTTCTCTCCTTCGATGTGGATCAACGGACCAGCGGTTCCGGCCCGAGTACGAAGTCCGGGTCGACCTGGCCGGCGACGTCCTCGCCGACCCGGTCGTTGGCCCAGGCGGTGGCGTTGCGCAGGTGGAGCTCCACCGCCTGCCGGGTGTAGGTGGCCCAGTCCATGTCGACGGTGGCGCACATGAGTTCGAGGGCGGCCCGGTTGTCCGGCCCCAGCGCGGTGATCGGCTGCGGTGTGCCGCGCTCGACGGCCTTGACGTAGCCCGAGCGACCGATCCAGGTGAGCAGGTCGGCACCGACGTGTACGCATAGGAACTCGCGGTGTCGCCGTCGACCTTGTTGCCGATGACGTGCACCCGGACGCCGAAGTCGCGGGCGTGGCCGACGTACTGCCGGTAGACGCCGACGCTGCGCAGGGTCGGTTCGCAGACCAGGAAGGTCGTCGAAGCGGGTGAAGAGCCCGGAGGCGGACGAGTCGACCCCGGCGGTCATGTCGACTACGACATACTCGCCGGGGCCATCGACCAGGTGGTTGAGGATCAGCTCCACGGCACCGACCTTGGAGTGTTGACTTCCTCCACCGTCATGAATGGCGGGGATTCCCTCCGCGCTACGCGCGGAACGCGCAACGCCCGGGTGGGTTCCTGCTTCACCGCGATCCGCCGGAGGTTGCCCCGGTCTTACGTCCGCTCCACAGGCGTTTTCCGTCTCCACAAGCCCTGCGGCGACGGTGGTACGTCGGGCCCCGACTTCGTTATCACCAGAGCCCGACGCGACGCTACCACGGTCAATGCCATGGCTCGGGCCTTGGCAGCCCTCCCCGTACGGGCCTTCACTCCCGCCCTGAAGCTGAAGGGCGGAGCACGGGCCCACATCCCGGTAGCAGGCCACGCCGAGGTCCTCGGCGGCGGCAAGATGCCGGATGAGGAGGGCGGCCAGGGTGGTCTTGCCGCTACCGCCCTTACCGACAAAACAGATCTTCACGGTACGCGTCCTTCCAGGCACCTTCGGCTACCTTAGAAGTGATAGTCATTTTCAATAAGCACGTCAAGTTGGCGCGTGACATGGGCGTGTCGCCCGACTGTTGGTAACCTCCGGCCGTGCCGATCCCGCCGTCCCCGCTCGCCAACCCGTCCCAGGAGTCGTCGGGCGCCCCGCCCGCCCCCCGGCGGAACCGTCGGCTCGACCTGATCGCCGTGGTCACCGCGCTCGCCCTCGCGGCCTGGGTGACCAGTGGACTGTGGGGCGCACCCAACCAGCGGGCGATCACCGTGAACTCCAGCGATCAGGCCCTCTTCGAGTGGCTACTGGCATTCGGCGCGCACGCCCTCACCCACGGCGAGAACCCGCTGTTGACGTACCTGATAAACGTCCCGGACGGGGTCAACCTCGCGGTCAACACCTCGATCACCGTGTACGCCGTGGTGTTCGCCCCGCTGACCTACCTGATCGGCCCGCCCGCCACCTTCCTGGTGATCCTCACGCTCAACCTCGCCGCCACCGCGCTCGCCTGGTACTGGCTGCTCTCCCGACACCTGCTCCGCAGCCCGCTGGCCGCCCTGCTCGGTGGCCTCTTCATCGGCTTCGCGCCCGGCATGGTGTCGCACGCCAACGCCCACCTGAACTGGTCCGCCGGCTGGCTGGTGCCGATCCTCGTCTGGTGGGTGCTGCGGCTGCGGCAACCGGGGCGCTGGCTGCGCAACGGCCTCGTGCTCGGCGTACTCATCGCCATCGCCTTCTCCATCGCCGCCGAAGGACTCTTCTTCACGGCCTTGGCCCTCGGGGTGTTCTGCGGTGTCTGGGCATTCACCCCGTCCCGGCGCGCCGAAGTCCGGGCCGCCCTACCCGACTTCCTACGCGGGCTCGGCATCGCTGCGGCCACGGCGTTCGCGCTGCTGTCGTACCCGTTGTGGTTGCACTTCTTCGGGCCGCAACGGTTCCACGGCACCGGCTTCGACCCGGTCATCCACGCCGAGGACATCGCCGCCTACGGCGCGTTCCCGCAACGGTCACTGGCCGGCGCGCTCGGGTTGGACACTTCGCTGGCGCCCAACCCGACCGAGGAGAACTCCTTCTTCGGCATACCGCTGCTGCTGCTCACCATCGGCTGTTTCGTCCTGCTGTGGCGGTACGCCGACGCCGGCCGACGCGCCACGCTCCGCGCGTTGGGCGTCACCGCCCTCACCTTCACCGTGCTGTCCTGGGGGCCACGCGTGAAGATCTTCGGCGAGCACACCGATATCCCGCTGCCATTCGCCCTGCTCGGGAAGCTGCCGGTGGTCAACGCCGCGCTACCGTCCCGGCTCGCGCTGGTCGTGGCACCGATCATCGGACTGCTGCTGGCGTACGCGGTGGACCAGCTCATCGCCAACCGACCGCAGCGCCGTCCGGTACGCCTCGGCTGGGCGGCGGCGTTCGCGCTGGCCCTGATCCCCTTGCTGCCCACCCCGCTGCTGACCGTCGAACGGGAGCCGATCCCGAGGTTCATCACCTCCGGTACCTGGCGGGAGTACGTCTCTCCGGGCGGGGTACTGACGCCGCTGCCGCTCACTCTCGACGTGACGCCGGACGGGCAGCGCTGGCAGGCGTACGCCCTCTCCCACCGGCAGGGTGAATTCGCCATCCCGTCCGGGTTCTTCCTCGGGCCGGGCGGGCCGGACGGTCGGGGCAAGATCGGTCCGGTGCCCCGCTACACCGACGCGGTGCTGCTGCGTGCGGCCGAGACCGGGATCGTGCCGACCATCACCAACGCCGACCGGGCCGAGGCCCGCGCCGACCTGCACTACTGGCGGGTCGAGGTGGTGATTCTCGCCGACCAGGTGCACGGGGCGAAGTTCCCGATCCACACCGACGCGCTGCGGCAGACCGCGACCGAGTTGTTCGGCCCGCCGGAACGGGTCGAGGACGTCTGGCTCTGGCGGGTACCGCCCGCCTGACACAGGCCACCGACCGCCGACGCGACCGTTGGCCTGCGGCGCGACCGCTGGTGACCTGGACCGCTACTCCCGACGCGACCGCCGGTGATCGTTGTCACCGGTGGTCGGATCAACGAACGGGGCTAGGCTGGGCGTCGTGACCAGTACGACTTCCGGCCTGGTGGCCGTACGACTCGGGGTTGTCGACTATCAGACCGCGTGGGACGAGCAGCGTCGCCTGCACGCGGACGTGGTCGCCAACGAGCGGCCGGACACCGTCCTGCTGTTGGAGCACCCGAGCGTCTACACGGCGGGCAAGCGCACCGAACCGTGGGATCGGCCGATGGACGGCACACCCGTGGTCGACGTGGACCGGGGCGGCAAGATCACTTGGCACGGCCCGGGGCAGCTCGTCGGCTATCCGATCATGAAGCTCCCGGGGGCGGACAACGGACAGCCGGTCGACGTCGTCGCCTACGTCCGCCGTACCGAACAGTTGCTGATCGACGTCTGCGCCGAGCTGGGCCTGGCGGCCGGACGGGTCGAGGGCCGCAGCGGGGTCTGGGTGCCCGAGGACGACCGGGGACCGGCCCGCAAGGTCGCCGCGATCGGGATCCGGGTCGCCCGGGGCGTGACCCAGCACGGCTTCTCCATCAACTGCGACTGCGACCTGACCGCCTACGACCGGATCGTGCCGTGCGGCATCCGGGACGCCGGGGTCACCTCGCTCACCGCCGAACTGGGCCGCCCGGTCACCGTGGCCGAGGTGCTCCCGGTCGTCGAGCGCCACCTGGCCACGCTGGCTGGCTAGCCCAGGATCAGCCCACCGGGTACGGGCCGCCGTTCGATCCGTACTCGGGCAAGGTCGAAGGCGCGTCGGTCAGACCGTGGGGGCGGCAACCGCAGCGCCCGATGCGGACGCCGCGCCCCTGGTAGTGGCCGGCGTAACCTCGTTCGGATAGCACTCACTCGTCCCTGCCGGCACCGTTGCGGTGCCCGCGTCGCGCAACGCTCGGTCGGCCTGCTTCCCCATGGGGCGAGGTATGTCCACCGCGTCGGCGTGTGGGCCCGGAATCTCCCCCGATCCGCGCTTGACGAGCGTCGTCGGGACCCTGAGCGTCTCCAGTTCGAGCGGCTTGCGCGCCATTCGTGCGAGTAGTCGCTCGGCCGCGAGCTCGCCCAGGCGATGCGGGTTCTGGGCAATGACGGTCACGCCCGGATCGAGCAGGTCGAGAAGCTCGACATCGTCGAACCCGACCATGGCCACACGATGCTGAACACCACGCTCATGCAGCGCACGTACGACGCCGACGACCAAGCGGTTCTGCGTCGGGAAGATAGCCGTCGGCGGATCGGGGGCGTCGAGCATGGCGTGCGCCGCGAGCCGCGCCTCTTCCTCGCCGAGTAGGCCCGTGACGTCGTGGGCTGGTGGGCATTCGATGTTCCAGCGGTCGAGCTCGTCGAGGAAGCCGCGCCGCCGTTCACGGAGCGTCCAGATCTGCTGGTTGCCGCCGATGAAAGCGAGCCGCCGATGGCCGTGCTGCAGCATGTGGCGGGTCGCGATGAGCGCACCGTCGAAGTTGCAGGAGACGACTGAGTCGAACGCGACGGACACGGCGGGGCGGTCCACGAAGACGATCGACGTGCCACGGGCGACTTCGGCCGAGAGGTACGCCTGATCGTGGGAGACGGTGGTGAGGATGAGGCCGTCGACGCGCCGCCGCAGGAAATCCCTGACGACGGTTCGCTCACGGCCCGGGTCCTCGTCGAAACTTTCCGCGAGCACGACGATCGAGTGTCGGCGCATCACGGTCTCGACGCCTCGATGGATCGCGGCGGAGAAAGGATTGTCGACGCTCTCCAGCATCAGCCCGATCGCATTGGTGCGCGCGCCCGCGCGCCGCAGGCCTCCGGCGTAGACGTTGAGCTCATAGTTGAGGGCGGCGGCCGCGCGATTGACCCGCTCCCTCAGTTGATCGGAAACGTTCGGCTCGCCGTTGAGCACTCGCGACACCGTCTTCACGCCGACTCCCGCCAGCGCCGCAACGTCGCGCATCGTTGCGTAGCGGGGCGCCTCGAGTCGCTCTGACATCGATGCCTGTCTCCTCATAGATTCACTCACAGAATCACAACATCGATCCCCGGATGCGACAGTCCATGTTAGCGGCGGAGGACTCGGGCATGGCAAGCACCGCTTCGCTGATTCCCTTGCCAGACGCGGCGAATTGGGCGGTCGGCAGTCAGTCGCATCGCACGCCTCGATCCTGCTCCGGATGGGCCGGTCAGCCCTTGAGCGCCAGATGCACCAACAATGTCGTCGGCTGCTCGGGCGTGGAACCGGTGATGAAGAGGCGGATCCACGTGCCGAACCCGTACAGTTCCACGTCGATCAGCGAGCGGTCGCTTGGCAGGGTCAGCCGCGCACCGCGGTCCAGCCAGTCCACACCGTCAGGTGAGACCTGCGCTTGAATGGTCAGCGTGGGATGGGGCCCCTCGGTCCGCACGTAGAACAGCGCCTCGGTGGCCCATCCCGCCTCGTATGGATGCGTTCCGAAGTCGCCGGTGAGCACCGTGCGTCGCTCGACGAGCGTGGTGGCGGAGGTGAGCATCAGATCGCTCCTCGCTTCGCGGGAAAAGTGGCACCGGTCGAGTAGACGACCGAGTCGAGGTACATGTTCACGATCCGGTCCGCCCCCGCCTCGATGTAGAACACGGGATTGATGAGCTGGGTGATGCCGGCGTATTTGGGCGACAGGGTGGCTTTGAGTCCGCGCAGGTCGAAGACCTTGTCGACGCTCTGGAACTCGACATACTCGCGAGCGACGACGTCAACGGTCAGTCGCATGTACATCCAGTTCAGCTTGTCGGGGCTCTCGTTGTAGACGAGTTGCTGCGCGCCGCCCGGGATCCACTGGAAACCGTCGGCGGAGCCGTCGCCGTAGCGACGACCGCACCAGAGGGCGTCGATCCCGACCTGCTCCCACCCGTTCTCCAGCCCGGTCCACTGCTGCCTGGTCACGCCGTCGGAGACCTGCCAGTACTGCCACTTCTTGACCAGCTCGCCGTTGACGGAATTCACGTACCGGACCCCGGGCTGCCAGCGGTGCTCCCCGTCCTGGATGTCGAACCACATCCCGAAGGCGCGGATGTCCTCCTCGCCGAGGCCCTCGCGGTCCTGGTGCGGCGTGTAGCTGTACCACGCCTCGAGTTGCACGTAGCGCGCGTCCGGGTCATTCAGCGACAGCCGCTTGATCACTGTGCTCATGCTGCCGCTGATCGGGGGCTGCTCGTACGGACCGGCAGCCGCCCGGGTGGGGAGCTTCAGCGAGTACGTGCCCTCCATGGAGCCGTGCGAGGCAGCGAAGCGCATCGGTGCGGCACTGAGTTGAGCCGGGCCCCAGGAGCCGAGGTCGAGTCGCGACGACTGTTGCTGGAACCCGGGACCGACGAAGTTGGGCGTCAGGTCGAGCCAGCCGTTGAAGCCGAGATCGAAGTCGTCGTAGACGACGACGTTCTCAAGGGGTTTGAACCTGCTGAGCCCGCGCTCGAACGAGATGACTTTGTGCATGACAACCGCCTTACTTGATGCCGTCGATCAGGGCGTCCGGGCCGCCGCGATCGAGCAGGTCGGCGGCGCGTTCGAAGGCGGCGACGAAACCCGGGTTCGCGGCGAACGGGGCGAGGGTGGGAACCTGCGTGAGGAAGTCGCGACGGTCGCCGCCGGCGGCGGCGACCAGCGACGTGGCGGCCGCGTCGTCGAGGGTGAACCGCCCCTGCGCCGCCAGCCGGCAGCCGGCTCGCCAGGCCGCGATCACGGCCGCGCCGACCGGGCAGGACGAACCGGCGGCGAGCCGGTCCGCCACGACGGGCAGCACGAACTTGGGGATGCGGTTGGAGGTGTCCACGGACAGCCGCGCGAGCGGGTCGCGCACCTGTGGGTTGCCGAAGCGTTCGAAGAGCTGCTCGATGTAACCAGGCAGGTCGAAGCCGTCGGGCACGGTGAGGGTCGGCACCCCCTCGCGCTCGATGTACGCCCGCACCCAGCTGGCGAACTGCGGGTCGGCGCAGGCCTCGTCCACATAGGTGAAGCCGGCCAGCTGCCCAAGGTAGGCCATCGCCTGGTGCGCGCCGTTGAGCAGCCGCAGCTTGATCGCCTCGTACGGCTCGACGTCGCCGGTGAGGGTGACGCCGACCTGCTCCAGGGGTGGGCGCCCGGTCGGGAAGTGGTCCTCGACGACCCACTGGGTGAACGGTTCACTGGCCACCGGCCACGCGTCCTCGACCCCGAGCAGCTCCCGGGTGCGGTCGAGGTCGGCCGGCGTGGTGACCGGGGTGATGCGGTCGACCATCGTGGCGGGGAAGGCGACCTCGGCGGCGATCCACTCCGCCAACTGCGGGTCGACCAGGCGGGCGACACCTTCCACGGACAGCCGGCATACCTGCCCGTTGTCGGGGATGTTGTCGCAGGACAGCACCGTGAACGGGGCGATGCCCCGGGCCCGCCGTTCGCGCAGCGCCGCGACGATCCAGCCGAACGCGGTGCGCGGCTGCGCCAAGCCGCTGGCGACCTCCGCCGCGACGAGCGGATCATCCTCGGGGTTCTTGCCGTTGATCGGGTCGGCGACGTACCCGCCTTCGGTGATGGTCAGCGAGACGATGCGCACGTCGGGGCAGACCAGCTGTTCCAGCACCGCCTCGGGCTGCTCCGGGGCGTACAGGAAGCGGGGGATCGAGCCGATGACCGAGATTTCGTCGGTACCGTCGGGGTGACGCAGGGTCAGGGTGTAGAGACCGTCCTGCCCGAGCAGGGCGTCGCGCATCCGCGCGTCGCCCTCCAGCAGGCCCACCCCGCAGATCGCCCAGTCTCGGGCCAGCCCGGCGTTCATCAGCTGGTCGAGATACCTGGCCTGGTGCGATCGGTGGAAGTTGCCCACGCCGAAGTGCACGATCCCGACCTGTACGTCCGTGTCGTCGTACTGCGGCACGGCAACGTGGTCCGGCAGCAGTCCCAGCACGGACCTCCCCAGACGCTTCACCGCTACCTCACTCCCTGGTTCACGTTGTCGAAGTCGACGATTGCGCCCTGGTCGATGAGCCGCTGCCGGAGCACGTCGAAGTCCACGTCCGACATGCTGTAGCCCTTCTCCACACCGAGGGCCGCCGCGGTGCCGGCCCCCTGCCCCATCGCCATGCAGGTCGCCATCACGCGCACCGAGCCGAATCCGGGCCCGTCGGCGGACAGGCAACGCCCAGCGGTGATGAGGTTGATGCTGCCCCGGGGCACCAGGCACCTGAGGGGGACGTTGTACTCCTGCTTGGGGAGCACGAGCTCGTTCTGGTCGATGCTGTCGTTCTGGTGGATGTCGATGACGTGCGCGCCCTTGGCGATCGTGTCGGGGAACGCCTTGGGGTGGAGAATGTCGTCCTTCGTGAGCTGGTAGAGGCCCACGATGTGGTAGGTCTCGCGGACGCCCGTCTGGATGCCCGACTTCGCCAGCCAGCAGTCCTTGAACTCCGGGAAGTTCTCGCGCATGACCTCGATGATCATGTGCAGGTTCTCACGCAGGCTGCATTCGGTGCGGGTGAACCACTCCGGGTCGCTGGCGTCGGTGGCCTCCCGCAGCAGGTTGATGCTGACCATTCCGTCGTGGAAGAACCCGTTGATCCACGGGCCACCGAAGACTGGGATCTTCCCCTGCGCATTGAGCTCGGCGAGCCTGCCACGAATAACGTCGGAGACCGGCAGGACGCCGTTGACGGCGTCCCCGAAGAGCGGGGCCAGCGCGTCGGTGTCCACGCCACCGAGCTGGAACCACAGGGAGGCGGGCTGCAACACGTCACCCTTGATGGTCTCGAAGCCAGCCGCCCGCACGATGTCGGCGTCACCCGTGCAGTCGATGACGACCTTGCCCTCGTAGGCGACCCGCCCCGCCTTGTTCTCCACGATGACGTGGGTGACGCGACCGGTGTCCGTAATGCAGCCGGACACCCAGGAGTGGTAGAGCAGCGTCACGCCACTGTCGAGCAGAAGCCGCTGCGCCGCGAGCTTCAGGATCTCGTCGTTGATCGGGTAGTTCCCGCTGTCGCGCGAGACGTCGGCACCGCCCAGCTCGGCCGCGTTCCGCAGGAGTTCGAAGGGGATTCCGCCGATGTGTTGTTTGCCGTTGTGGCGGAACTCGCTGATCGGAGTGACCAGCGCGCTGGTCGACATGCCGCCGATGAAGCCGTACCGCTCGATCAGCAACGTCCTGGCTCCGTTGCGGGCCGCCGCCACAGCGGCGGTGAGGCCCGCGGGGCCGCCGCCGCAGACGACGACGTCAAAGCTGCCGACGACCGGAACATCCCGGGGTGGTTCGGTGATGAACACTCTCACTCCATTGATGCGGTGTGGGACATGGCGGCGAGGTCGCCGCCATGTCCCGCACCTGCTCAGCCCTTAAGATTCACGTGAACGAGCACCCGCGCGGGCTGCTCGCTTGTCGCACCAGTGATGACGACCCGCAACCAGTTCCCGAACGACGCCACGGGCACGTCCACGAGCGACTGCGAGGCAGGAAGTGTCGCGCCGGCCCGGCGGATCCAGTTGACGCCGTCCGGCGAAACCTCCACCGCGACGGTGAGGTCGGGATGGTCGCCCTCGGTCTGCACGAAGAACACCGCTTCGGTCGCCCAACCTGCCTCGTAGGCGAGCGTCGCGAAATCGTCGGAGATCCTCACCCGCCGGGCGAGAACCGATGTGTTGGTTGTCTGCATTTTTCCTGTCTCTCAGAGGTGACGGTCCGGACCCTGCATCACTCGGTCGAGTACACGACGGAGTCGATGTAGAGATTGACGGAACGGTTCGTATCGGTCTCGACGAAGAAGACAGGGTTGATGAGGTTGTCGATCGAGTGGTAGCCCGGCACGAGGGTGGGCGAGATTCCGCGCAGATCGAAGACCTTGTCCATGCTCTGCAGTTCGACGTACTCGCGCTTCTCGACGTCCACCGTCAGCCGCAGGTAGAGCCAGTTGATCTTGTCGGGGCTCTCGTTGTAGAGCAGGTCCTGCTCGCCCCCCGGCACCCACTGGTACCCGTCACCGGAGCCGTCGGCGAACCTCCGGCCGTACCACTGGTTGTCGATCCCGGGGACGCACCAGCCGTCGGCGACACCGAAGTTCCAGTCCTCCGGCGTCACATCCGGGCCCACCTGGTAGAACTGCCACTTCTTGACAAGCTCGCCACCGAGCGAGTTCACGTAGCGCACGCCCGGCATGTACCGGTACTCGGGATCCTGCACGTCGAAGAAGAAGCCAATCGCGCGGATGTCCTCCTCGCCCTTGCCCTCGCGGTCCTGTACGGGTGTGTACGAGTACCAGGCCTCGATCTGGATCAGGCTCGGGTTGCCGAAACTCGAGAGCCGCTTGATGGCGTGCCCCATCGAGCCCGGCGCCGGCGGTTCGGTGTGTGGCCGTCCGGTCGGCGCCGTCGTGAGCTTGAGGGAGTAGGTGCCCTCCATCGAGCCATGCGACGAGGCGAACCGCATCGCCCCTGAGCTGAGCTGGTTCGGTGCCCAACTCGAAAGGTCCACGACACTGGGGAACGACTCGTAGTTGTCGTAGACGTAGTTGGGCGTCAGATCCAACCAGCCGTTGAACCCGGTGTCGAAGTCGTCGTATGTGATGACGCGAGCGAGCGGGTTGAAGCGCTCGAGACCGCGGTCGTAGCTGAGGAATTTCTGCATCGAGAGGCTCCACGTTCAGGATCTGACTGCGGGACAGTTGGAGATTGCGGCCGTGGGCATGGGGACGGTCGCGGGTTTGCTCGTCCCCACGCCCACCGGCTCGGACTACTCGGTCAGGTAGACCGTGCTCCAGTCGTAGTTCTCCGTCGGCGTGAGGTTCAGGCCCTGCACCGTCTTCTTGGCCGCCACGTTGATGTTGTTCTCGAACAGCCCGATGCCGGGCACGTCCTCGGCCAGGATGTTGGCGATCTGCTGGTACAGCGGCTTGCGCTGCTCCAAGTCGGTCGTCTCGCGGGCCTTGGCCAGCAGCGCGTCCAGTTCCTGGTTGCAGTAGCCGAGGCGCTTCGCGTTGCACGGGTACAGGCGGTTCAGGGTGAAGTCCGCGTCGCCAGTGGTGGTCAGGTTCGAGTTCACGATCATGTCGAAGTCGCCGGGGCTGGCGATGTTCTTCAGGAAGGTTGCCTGGTCGTCCGACTTCGGGGCGACGGTGACGCCGATGGCCTTCCAGTCGGAGATCATCGCCGCGATGATCTGGTCGTAACCCGTGTTGGCGACGCTGTAGTCGATGGTGGTGCTGAACCCGTTCGGGTAGCCCGCCTCGGCAAGCAGCTTCTTCGCGTTCGCCGGGTCGTGCTTCGGGGCGTTCGTGGGCGGCACGCAGCCGAAGGCCGCGGACGGGCAGAGCGCGGTCATCGTGTCCGCCGTCTCGCCCAGGAGCGCCTTGACGATCTTCTCCAGGTCGAGCGCCTGCCACAGGGCCCTACGCACCTTGACGTCGTTGAACGGGGCGCGGCTGTTCTGGAACCACAGGAACGTGTACGTGTAGCTGGGGATCTGCGAGAAGGTGACGTCCGACATCTCTTGCACCGTCGGGATCTGGTCGTTGGTCACGCCGGCGACCACCTGCACCGAACCGTTGGACAGCGCCGTGATCCTGGCGTTCGTGTCGGTGACGACCTTGAACGTCAGCGTCTTGAGCTGCGCCTTGGTGCCCCAGTAGCTGTCGTTGCGGGTCAGCGTGATGTGGTCGTTCGCGACGAAGTCGCTGATGACGAACGGCCCGGTGCCGATCGGCTTGGCCCAGTAGCTGTCTTCACTGGCGTGCGCCTCCTGGCCGATGAAGATCATCGAGAGAACGCCCAGCAGCGTCCCGGTCGGAGCGCTGGTGCGAATGGTGAAGGTCGTCGGGTCGTCCGCGGTGTAGGACTTGACGACCGCCAACTGCGTGGCGAGCACCGACTTCATGGCGATGTAGCGGTCGAAGGTGGCCTTGACGTCGGCGGAGGTGAACGGCGTGCCGTCGCTGAAGGTCACCCCCGTACGGAGCTTGAACTGCAGCGTGGTCGGGTCCGTCCACGTCCAGGAACTCGCCAGCTTTGGCTGGGGCTGTGACTTGCTGTCAAGCGTCACCAGCGTGTCGAACACGTTGGTGCCCATCTGCATGCGGCAGTTGTCGAAGTTCTCGGTGGGGTCGAGGCTCGTGCATCCATAGTTCAGGACGTAGGTCAGATTCTGCTGTTCGTCCGGCAGTCGCACGCCGGACGTACCGTCGCCGCTACTGCCGCCGCTACTGCAGCCGGCGAGCGCCAAGGCGAGGGCGGTGGCCGCCGCAGCGATCCCCGCCAGTCCCTTACGGGAGCGCATCATTGCTTCTCCTTCGTAAATGTGCCTTTATTTCTGCCCGACCTAGGCTGCGGGTTCACCGGTGGGGTGACGGCCTTCGTCGGCCTGCTCCAGCCATGGGCGCACGACTGGCACGGCGGCCAGTAGTGCTTTGGTGTATTCGTGTCGGGGGTGTTCGAAGATCTCGCGCGCATTGCCCTGTTCCACCACGTGGCCGTGGTGCAGGACGAGTACGCGGTCGCAGAGGTGCTCGATGACGGACAGGTCGTGCGAGATGAAGAGGTAAGCCAGTCCGAGTTCTTCCTGCAGGTCGTCGAGCAGGTTCAGCACCTGTGCCTGGACGGAGACGTCGAGCGCGGAGACCGGCTCGTCGCAGATGATCACTTTGGGCCGCAGGGCGAGCGCTCGGGCGATCCCGATGCGCTGTCGCTGACCACCGGAGAACTGGTGGGGATAGCGATTCGAGTAGTCGGGGTTGAGGCCGACGCGATCCATCAGCTTCTTGACCTCGGCCGTCCACTGGTCGCGCGGCACGATGTCGCGGTGCACCCGCCAGCCCTCGGCGATCAGGTCGCGGACCGTCAGCCGAGGGTTCAGCGAGGCGTACGGGTCCTGGAAGACCATCTGCATATCGCGCCGGACGGACTTCAACTGCTTCCGGGAGTAGCCAGTGATGTTCCGCCCTTCGAACTCGATCACGCCATCGTCCGGCTTCACCAGGCCGATCACGGCGCGCGCGACCGTCGACTTGCCGGAACCTGACTCGCCGACGAGCCCGACCGTCTCGCCCGGGTTGATGTCGAAGGTCACGTCGCTGACGGCGACGTTCGCACCGATCTGACGCTGTAGCAGCGACGACCGGATCGGGTAGGCGACCTTCAGGTGCGCTACGCGCAGCAGCGGGGCGGACTCGGCCTCAGCCATGAGTCAGCACCTCCTCGGAAACGTGGCACGCGGCCTCGTGGCCGGCTGGCCACGTCGTCGGTGTGCGCAGTGCCGGTACCTGCTCCCGGCACAGGTCGGCCGCGAACGGGCACCGCGGGTTGAAGGCGCAACCGCTCGGCAGGTCCAGGAGATTCGGCGGCGATCCGACGACGGGCTTCAGCCGTCCCCCGATGCTCGACTGGCTCGGGATCGACTCGAGCAGCCCCTTCGTGTACGGGTGCGCCGGGTGGTCGTACATGTCCCGTACCGTGCCCGTCTCCACGATCCGACCGGCGTACATGATGGCCGCGCGAGTGGCCACGTCGGCGACCACTCCGAGGTCGTGGCTGATCAGGATCATCGCCATGCCGGTCTCTGCCTGGAGGTCGGCGAGGAGCGACAGGACCTGCTTCTGGACGGTGACGTCCAGCGCCGTCGTCGGCTCGTCCGCGATGAGCAGCTTCGGCCCGAGCGCGAGCGCCATCGCAATCATGATTCGTTGCCGCTGGCCCCCGGAGAACTGATGGGGGTAGTCGCGGATCCGGGTCTCGGCATCGGGGATGCCGACGCGTTTGAGAAGTTCCAGGCTCTTCGCCCAGGCCTCCCGGCGGCCCATCCCGAGGCGGCGCCGGAACGGCTCCGCTACCTGGGCACCCACGCGGAACACCGGGTTCAGCGAGCTCAGCGGGTCCTGAAAGATCATGGCGATCTCCGTGCCGCACAGCTCGCGCACTGCGGGGACGCGCTCGGCAGCCAAGTCGCGTCCGTTGTAGAGGATCTTGCCGCCGACGATCGAGCCAGCCGGCTTCGGCAGCAACGCCATGATCGACTGGGCGATGGTCGACTTGCCGCAGCCGGACTCGCCGAGGACGGCGAGTGTCTCGCCGGCCTGGACGTCGAAGCTGACGTTGTGAAGTGCGCGGGCCACCCCCGCCGCGGTGGAAAACTCCACCGTCAGGTCCTGCACGCTCAGCAGTGGCGCGTCCGTGAACGGGGCGGTGCCCGGTGGTGTCTTCGTCATCATGCGCTCCGCAGCCTGGGGTCGAACTTGTCACGCAGGGCGTCGCCGAGGATCCCGAAGGCCAGCATGAGGATGACCAGCACGATGCCGGGAAGGGTCGAGATCCACCAGGCGGTCGAGAGGTACTGCGTGCCGTTGTAGATGGTGCTGCCCAGGCTCGGGGTGCCGAGCGGCACGCCCACACCGAGGAACGACAGTGACGCCTCGGTGAGGATCACCTGGGCGAACTGGGTGGTCGCCACCACGATGACGGGTGCCATGCAGCCCGGCAGCAGCGTACGGAACATCAGGTGCCAGTTGCCGGCACCCAGAGTGCGCGCCGCCTCGACGTACTCCCGGTTCTTCAGCCCGAGGACCTGACTGCGGGCCACTCGGGCGAACACGACCCAGTTCGAGATCGACAACACCAGGATGATGTTCCCGACGCCCTGGCCGAGCACCGAGGCGACGAGGATCGCCAGCAGGATGGACGGGAACGCCAGCTGGATGTCGGCGATGCGCATGAGCAGCGCGTCGAGCCAGCCACCGAAGTGCCCGGCGAGCAACCCCAGCAGCACCCCGATGACGCCCGAGATGACGAGCGTCGCCACACCGACGAGGAGCGAGACACGAGCGCCGGCCATGATCTGCGCGAAGAGGTCCGAACCGATCTGGTCGGTGCCCAGGATCGCGGTGCCGCCCTCCGCCGTCACCGTCCCCGGCGGCTTCAGTCGGGACAGGAGGTCTGCCTGCAGAGGGTCGTACTGGTAGACGAGCGGAACCACGATGGCACCGACCACGATCAGGCCGATGACGACCAACGGCACGACGATGCGGACGGTGACGCCCCGGCGGGCCCGGCGGGCGCGCCGCATCGTCGAGTTGACGGCGGGGGCGGGTGCGGTGGCGGCGGGTGCGGTGGCGGTCACTTCGCGAGCCTCACTCGTGGGTCGAGGAACCCGTAGGTCAGGTCCACTACGAGGTTGATGAACACAAAGACGGCTGCGATCACGAGGACACAGGCCTGCGCGACGTTGTAGTCCCGCCCCTGGAGGGACTCGACAAGGAGCCTGCCGATCCCCGGAAACGTGAAGACGGTCTCGGTGACGGCTGCACCGCCGAGCAGCGTGCCGAACTGCAGGCCCACGATCGTGACGACGGGGATCGCGGCGTTCCGGATGGCATGCGGGAAGATCACGATCCGTTCCGACAGGCCCTTCGCCCGCGCTGTCTGGATGTAGCCCTCGCCCATCACCTCGAGCAGACCGTTGCGGATCATCCGGGTCAGCACCGAGACGAACGGCAGCGCCAGCACGATCGTGGGCAGGATCAGGTTCTTCCAGCTGTCGAGGCCGACGCTGGGCAGCCACTTCAGCTCCCGCGAGAAGACCAGCAGCAGTACGACGCCGATCCAGAAGTTGGGCAGCGCCTGGGTGAACAGCGACCCGGTGGTCACGGTCCGGTCGACCAGACCGTTCACGCGCAGCGAGGCCAGCAGCCCGAGGGGGAAGCTGAGTACCAGGGCGAGGGCGCAGGCCAGGACGGCGAGGAGGGCGGTGTTGGGCAGCACCTGCACGATCAGATCCATCGCCGGGACCCGCTGCTGGAACGAGTCGCCGAAGTCGCCGGTCACGGCGCCGCCGAGGAACTTCCCGTACTGCACGAGTATCGACTCGTCGAGCCCCAGTTTCTGGCGCAGCGCGGCGAGCTGCTCCGGGGAGGCGTCCGAGCCGGCGATAAGCAGGGCTGGGTCAGCCGGGACGAGCCGGACGATGACGAAGACCGCGGTGGCCACGCCCCAGAGCACGAAGACGGCGAGCCCCAGACGCCGGATCACGTAGCCGAGCACTACCCACCACCCCTTCCTCGAAATCCGGACTGATCCCGAAACCGCCGGACGTCCCTGACCCCGGGTCTCGTCGTCCGCGCAGCCTCGGTCGTCGCGACTGGACATGAGCGCTGGATTGACAACGGTGTCACGGCCGGAACAGTAGTCGGCCACCTGCCGCAGCAAAAGCGCTGATGCTGAACTGAGATATTGCCTTGGCTCGTGGACAGCACGCAGGGAGGCCCAGTCATGACAGCGATGTCAGAGCGCTTACCCTCTCCGGTTATGGATCGAATCCGGGACCGTCTGGTTGCCGTTGGGTGCCGCCGTCACGGTGTCCAACACGGAGACGGCGGCCAACCCCTATCTCCGGTGTGTCCCGAGATCACTACGTGGCGTCACGAGAATCTTGCCTACGCTGCCGTTGGCCGCAGCCGCGAAGGCCGCAGCGGCCTCCTCGACCGGGAAGACGGTGCTGACGATCTGTTCGCTGGGAAGTCCCCCGGCCACGGCGATCGCGATCGCGGTCTGCATGTCCGCCGCGGTGTAGTTGGCGCAGCCCTGGATGCGCATCTCCCAGTCCTGCACCTCCGGCAGTGGCACGCTTCCCGCACGGGGCGGCACACCTACGACGAGCAGCGTCCCCGCGCGCCGCAGCACGTCGAATGCCTGACGGATCGACACCTCCATGGCGACGCAGTCGAACACCACGTCCGCGTGCCCGCCGTCGTACGCCCGGCGGACCGCCGTGGCGAACTGCGGGTCGGCGGCGTCCACGGCCGCGTCGGCACCGAGCTTCAGCGCTCGCTCGCGCTTGGCGGGCTCGAGGTCGGTGACGACGATGGTGGCGGCACCCGCCGCACGGGCCGCGACCACACAGAGGATCCCCACCGTGCCGGCACCGAGAACGACGACGTTCGCGCCGTGCAGGTCACCGGCGATCCGGGCCGCGTGCACGGGCGTGGCGAGACACTCGACCAGCGCGGCGTCGAGGTCCGAGACCTCGTCGGGCACCGGGATGATGTTGCGCGCCGGGGCGACGACGTAGGCGGCCATGCCACCGGCGAGCTTGCCCGAGGAGTCACACCCGATCCAGGCAAGCTGCTGGCAGGCGTTGATGCGGCCGGCCCGGCAGTTGACACACTCGCCGCACTCGACGTTCGGCCTGACGACGACCCGCTTGCCGACAAGGGAGGGGTCAGCACCCGCGCCGACGCAGTCAACGACGCCGCACAGCTCATGCCCGGGCAGGTAGGGCGGGCGCAGGAACGGGTGATGACCTGCGATGGCGTGCGTGTCCGAGCCGCAGATGCCCGCATAGGTCACCGCCACTCGCACCTGGTCTGGTCCGACGTCCGGGACAGGCGAGTCGACGACCGTCACGTCGTTCAGCCCCGCCACCCGCACCTGACGCATCGTCGCGCTCGTTCCCACCGCTCCACCTTCGGTCCCTCGCACTACCAGGGCTTTCGACCCTGGTCCCGTTCCTTTCTCGGGCTGGGCACTACTCTCCGGCGGACGGGCCGGCCAGGGTATGACCTCGCAAACCGAGTTCTGATACTTTCTTGCGGGCCGCAACGGCTGGATCGAGGTCGTCGTGCCAGATGAGACCAGGACATCGGATGGAATAGGCCAAATGTCCGAAAATAGCACCGCAACCATCGCCAAGGCGAAGCTTCGCCGTCCCGCCTCCCGCGAAGTGATCACGCTGGACGGCACCTCGTCGTTCCGGTTCTACGTGCACGACGAGCCCCACCCGTTCGCCTCGTGGAACTACCACCCCGAGTACGAGGTGCATCTGATCCTCAGGTCATCGGGCCGCTTCATCCTCGGCGACGCCATCGGGTCCTACGATCCCGGTCAGCTCATGCTGATCGGGCCGAATCTGCCGCACTCCTGGATCGCCGACCGGGAACCCGACGAGCACCTGACGGACGCCCACGCCGTACTCCACTTCACCGACGGCTGGATAAGGGCATGCCAGGCCGCGATGCCAGAGCTGCGGGTGCTCGACTCTCTCCTGCGGCGATCCGGCCGGGGAATTGAGTTCCACGGCGCGGCCCGCACCCGCGCCACGGACGCTCTCCTCGCGATCCGAGACGCCGCCGAGGGCGCGGAGCGTGTTGTCCGGGCCCTGGACCTCCTACGAATCCTCGCCGAGGCGTCCCTTGAGGACGCGACGCCCGTCGTACGAGCCTGGGTGCCCCAGTTCGACGACGGAGGTCCTTCCGAACCCATGAGCCGCGCAATCGACTACATATTCGAGAACCTCGCCACCGGCGTGCGACTCCACGACGCCGCCAGGATCGCAACGATGAGCGACTCGGCGTTCTCTCGGTACTTCAAGGCGCGCAGCGGCCAGAAGTTCACCGACATGGTGCGCCAGTTGCGTCTGACACAGGCCTGCCATCTGCTGAAGAGCACCGACAAGCCGATCACCACGATTGCGACGACCGTCGGCTACGCCAATCTTTCCAACTTCAACCGGCAGTTCCTCCGGACCTACGGCAAGACGCCACGTCAGCAAAGAGCGGAGTCACATTGACATCCTCCGCCGCCCTGACGGGCGGGGATTCCCTTGGTCGCCCTTGGGTTTTCCTGCTTCGACACCGACTGCCTCATCCGGGCATCCGCCCGTCGGGGTCTCACACCGGCTCCACAGGCGGTAACGGAGAGCCCCTCCGCCAGAATGTTACGGGCCGCGTTGACATCCCGATCATGGACACTGCCGCATCGGCAGGTCCACGACCGCACGTCCAGCGGCATCCGCTCAACAAGCGCACCACACGTCGAACACAGTTTCGACGACGGGAACCATCGGTCCACCACGACCAGGTTCCGGCCGTACCAGTCGGCTTTGTATTCGAGCAGAGTGCGAAACTGCCGCCAGGCCGCATCGCTGATCGCCCTGGCAACGGCGTGGTTTCTGACCATGTTTCGCACAATCAGGTCCTCGATCACGATCGTTTGGTTCTCACGAACGAGCCGAGTAGTCAGTTTGTGCAGGTGATCCCGCCTGCGGTCGGTGATCCGGGCGTGAACACGGGCCACCTTCAGCCGGGCCTTGGCCCGGTTGATCGACCCTTTCTGCTTGCGGGCGAGCCGACGCTGGGCGCGGGCGAGCCGGCCACGGTCGGCACGTTCATGGCGCGGGTTGGTAATCTTCTCCCCGGTGGAGAGGGTGAGCAGGCTGTCAAGCCCGACGTCGATCCCGACCTGGCCGGCGGCGGCCGTCTGGGCGATCACGTCGTCGCACAGCAGGGACACGAACCAGCGTCCAGCAGCGTCCTGCGACACCGTCACGGTCGACGGCGATACCCCCTCGGGCAACGGCCGCGACCACACGATGTCCAACGGTTCGGCCATCTTCGCCAGGATCAGCCGCCCGTCGCTGTAGCGGAAGCCGCTCGTGGTGTACTCCGCCGACTTGCGGGACTTCTTCCTGGACTTGAAGCTCGGGTACCGGGCGCGTTTGGCGAAGAAGTTGGTGAACGCGGCCTGCAGGTGCCGCAGAACCTGCTGCAACGGCACGCAGGAGACCTCGTTGAGAAACGCCAACTCATCGGTCTTCTTCCACGTGGTGAGCATCGCACTGGTGGCGTTGTAGTTGATCCGTTCCTGCCGCAGGGTCCATGCCTCGGTGCGGGCCTGCAACGCCATGTTGTAGACCTTCCGGACACAACCGAACGTACGCGACAGCTCTACTGCCTGCGCCCCGGTCGGGTAGAAGCGGCACTTGAACGCCCGCTTCACAGTTCTGGATATCACTCACACGCTACCGCGCATACCGGTGAACCTCGCGGTGACATGCGGGCAGACGCTGATCCGCCTTGGCGGCGGATCGGCTATCCCTGCCCTGCACCGCAGGATTTCCGTTTCCTTTCCGGCCTGAAGGCCGGAGTATCCACGGAAGGAATCCGATGACAGCAGACCCGAGGGTGAACGACTGGCTGACGAGGAAACGGCTCGCAAGCGCTGCGCTCGAGTTGCCGCCAGTCATGGCCGTCCCGCACGCGGCCGACCCACTCGAGCACGGTGGCGCGGACGCGCTGATCGGAGACCTGCGGTGATGCCGTACGCGGTGGTTCTGGGTGAGGCGCTGGTCGATCTCTTCGAGGTCGAGGTTGCCGGCGAGCGGGTCTTCCGGCCGATGGTCGGCGGCGGGCCCCTCAATGTGGCCTGCGGGATCGCGCGGCTCGGAGCCGAGGCCAGGTTCGTCGGTTCGCTCGGCTCCGACGCGTTCGGCGACCGGATCCGTGCCCTGCTCACCGAGCAGGGCGTCGACCACAGCGGCTGCGTCAGCGTCGACGTGCCGACCACGCTCGCGGTGACGAGCCTGCACGGGGCGGAGCCGGAGTTCGCCTTCTACGGCAACCCGCCCTCGTACGGGTTGCTCGACCCGGTGGACCTCGACGTGATCGCCGGGGCCGGGACGCTCTACTGCGGGTCGATCGCCCTGCTGGAGCCGACGACCCTGGCCGCGACGAAGGCCGCGTGGGCGACCCCGGGTCCGTTGCGCACCATTGACCCGAACGTACGGCCCGACCTGCTCGACGACCCCGCGGCGCTGCGGGCGACCATCGAGTGGTTCGCGTCCACCGCCGACCTCGTGAAGCTCAGCGAACCGGACGCGCGGCTGCTCTTCGACCTCGACGCCACCGCTGCGGCGAAGCACCTGCTCAGCCTCGGCGCGGGAGCCGTGGTGGTGACCCTCGGTGCGCGGGGCGCGCTCGGTTTCGTCGCCGACGCCGAGTTCTTCGTCACTCCCCCGCCCGTCCACGCGATCGATGCCACCGGTGCTGGAGACGCGACCATGGCCGCGCTGAACTTCGCCCTGCTTACCGGTGGCCTTCCCACCACCGAGGAGCAGTGGCGCAGCGTCGTCGCGTTCGCCGTCCGCGCGGGCTCGCTCGCCTGCGAAACCAGGGGCGGGGCCACGGCGATGCCGCCCCTGTCCCGGCTACGGGAACCCGCTGCGGCGTAGCCACGCCCACTCATCCCTGCGCGGCGGAGCTGGGACGAAGCCCGCGTTCGCCGCGCGCAAGCTGAAGGGTCTCGCGGCAGTCGTCAGAGTGGCCAGTGGTCAGAGTGGCCCGCGAGGACAGGGGCCTGAGCCGGAGTGAACTGGCTGAGCGCTCGCGTTCTCGCGGGACCACCTGGTCGACGCGGCGGTGGTGAGACCGCCGTCAGGTCGTCGACGGCCCCCGCTGGGGGATCGGCTGACCACAAAGTCGCACCTGTGCCGGTCAAGGGCCGCGGTCGGGTACCGGTCAAACGGATCATGCATGGCCGGGCCGTGAATACGAAACGGGAGCGACTCCAGCCTCCACCACGGGCAACCCCGATCATCGAAGAGGACCTCTTCGATCAGAAGATGCCCACACAGCCGGCATGTACCGGGGTCGCCCCTAGCCCGCCCTCCGACGGCTACTCACCGGCAACAGGATCGGGACGCCCGATCCGCACCCGCCAGGTACTCGGCCCCGACTCCAGGTAGTCCCAGCTGAACTGACCTGCGTGCTCGGCCGCGAACTGGTGGTGCAGCGGCTTCGGGTCATGATCGTTGACGAGCACGAACGTCTCCCCCGCAGCCAGTGCAGCGTAGGTGCTGAAGATCAGGTCGTGGCGCCGGGCGGGAGCCTCGGTGCGGACGTCGATCTGTCGGTCCTCAGTGGCCTTGGCGGATCTCCTCGATGCTGTCCGGAGCCGTCGACCCCTGGACGGACCCCGACGGTGCGGCCCACTAGCCGACACCCACCCCTTTTATACGACAGAACATTGTGAAAACAAATCGGCGGGCCAGTGGTGCAGCCTCCAGCTCCAGCCCTCCCCCTTCATCCGCGTGCTCCGGCCGCCCCGCGAGGCGTCCCAGCCCGCGCACGGCGACTCTCCGCCGACCTCAGTCGACCGTCCAGAATGCGAGTTTTAACAACTCAGTTTGTTATTACTACAAATCGTCGTACTCTACGGCCGCCCACTGAAACTCGAGCCGCGCGGACAACACCCGCGGCCCGCGTGCGCCAAGGAGGACGAATGGCGTTATCGGATACCGCGCCGCGACAGGGAGGTTCCCCGGAACCCACCACCCCAGCGGCCGGCTCTGCCAAAGGCAAGCGATCGCGCATCATCGGCAAAGGCTGGGTACAGGCGGCCATCCTGGTCACCCTCGCCGGCTTCTTCGTCCTCGGATACCTGGCGATCCGCACCTACCAAGCGCAACCGCCGATCCCCGACCGGGTGGTCAACGCGGACGGAACGGTCCTGTTCACCGGCGAGGACATCAAGCAGGGACAGGAGGTGTTCCTGCGCAACGGCCTCATGCAGTACGGCTCGATCTACGGGCACGGTGCCTACCTGGGCCCCGACTTCACCGCGGACTACCTGCACCGTTCCGCTACCATCGTGCGGGACCAGTACGGCGGTGCCGAGGCCGGACACGCACGTACCGTCGACGACTACCGGATCAACCGGTACGACGAGGCCACCGGCACCCTGCAGTGGAGCGATGCTCAGACACTGGCGTTCCGGCAGTTGATCCCCCACTACGCCGAACTGCTCGGCGCACCCGAAGGCAAACAAGGGCTACGGCCCAACGCGATCACCGACCCCGACGAGATCCACGACCTGACCGCGTACTTCGGCTGGTCGGCGTGGACATCCGCCGCCGACCGACCCGGCGAGACCTACTCCTACACCAACAACTGGCCGGCCGAGCCGCTGGTGGAGAACGAACCAACCGGGCACACCGTGGTGTGGAGCGTACTGTCGTTGATCTTCCTGCTGGTCGGTGTCGGCGCGCTCTTCGCTGCCTTCGGCCGCTGGAACTTCCTCGGCTGGCACGGCCGTGACCAGCGGCAACTACGCTTCCACGCCCCTCGCGACGTGAGACTGACCCCGGGGCAGCGGGCCACCGCCTGGTTCTTCCTCATCATGTCCGGGCTGTTCCTGGCCCAGACCCTGCTCGGTTCAGCCACCCAGCACTACCGGGCGGACCTGGAATCGTTCTTCGGGTTTCCGCTCGACGAATGGCTGCCCTACAACCTGACCCGCACCTGGCACGTCCAGCTGTCGATCTTCTGGGTGGTCACCTCCTTCCTCGCGATCGCGATCTTCCTGGCACCGCTGATCAGCCGGGGTTGGGAGCCTCGCCGGCAGGCCCTGTTGACCCGGTTGCTACTCGGCGCACTCGTCGTGGTCGTCGTCGGCAGCCTGCTTGGCGAGTTCGCCGGCATGCGCGGTTGGCTGGGACCGCTGTGGAAGTACTTCGGTAACCAGGGCTGGGAGTACCTCGACCTCGGCCGCTTCTGGCAGGTGCTACTCACCCTCGGCATGGTCATCTGGGTGGCGATCCTGTTCCGCGGGCTGCGCAAGCGCCTGCGCACCGAGCACATGGCCAACATGCCGTGGCTGTTCTTCCTCGCCGCCCTCGCCCTGCCCGCGTTCTATGCCGTAGGGCTGCTGGCCGACACCGACTCCAGTTTCGTCACCGCCGACTTCTGGCGGTTCATCGTGGTGCACCTGTGGGTCGAGGACTTCATGGAGTTGTTCACCACGGCCACCGTCGCCTACCTGTTCGTGCTGCTCGGCGTAGTGCGTGAACGGGTCGCTCTCGCGGTGATCTACCTGGACATCGTCCTGTACGGCGCCGGTGGCGTCATCGGCACCATGCACCACCTGTACTTCTCGGGTGAGCCGGCCGAGCACCTTGCCCTCGGTTCCGTGTTCTCGGCCCTCGAGGTGGTGCCGCTGCTGTTCCTGACCGTCGAGGCGTGGGGCTTCCTGCAGCTCGGTGCCCGGCGGCACAGCCCGTCGAAGACCCCGTTCCCGCACCGCTGGGCGGTGATGTTCCTGGCCGCGGTCGGGTTCTGGAATTTCCTCGGTGCCGGTGTGTTCGGCTTCCTGATCAACCTGCCGATCGTCTCTTACTACGAGATGGGCACCGGTCTGACCGCCAACCACGCCCACGCCGCGATGATGGGCGTGTACGGCATGCTGGCCGTCGGCTTCGCCATGTTCGCGCTGCGCTACTTCATCCCCGAGGAACGCTGGTCGGACCGGCTGGCGGCGATCTCCTTCTGGTCGCTCAACCTGGGCCTGGCGTGGATGTCGTTCGCCACGCTGCTGCCCGCCGGGGCGCTGCAACTGTACGAGGTACTCGACGCCGGGTATGCCGACGCCCGCAGCCTCGGCTATCTGCAGGGCGGCACGAACGTGTTCCTGGAGTGGATGCGCCTGCCCGGTGACGTGGTGTTCATCGCCGGTGGGGTGCTGCCCCTGCTCTGGATGACCTGGCAGGGCGTCCGGTATCGGAGCAAGAAGACCCGCCCACCGGAGGAGCAGGAGCAGACGCTGCTGTTCACCGAGATCGTGCCCGACGACGAGGCCGATGGCGGCCAACTCGCGGGCGGTAACGACCCCGACGGTAACGACCCCGACGGCCGTGGCCCGGACCACGACGGTAGTCCGGACGACGGCTACCACCCCGACGGCGGCGGCACCGACGGCGCGGACCTGCTCGACAAGGCCCAACCCGCCGGACAGGCCGCGCCGTGAGCGGCGAGGCGGGCTTCGCCGCCGGGTACGCCCTGGTGCTGCTCGCCGTGGTGGGGGCGCTCGAGTTGTACGGACGGCAGTCGACCAGCGCGTGGTCGTCACGGATCTTCGCCGGCTACCGCCGGGCGGTGCCCGATGCGCCGGAGCCAGCCGAACGGGAGGACTGGCCTCACTCGGAGGTGGGTCGGTTCCATCGGGTGCTCTCGCTGTCGATCTCGGCGGTCGCGGTCGTGCTGCTGGCGGCCGAACTGTTCCGCCACCACCGACCGGTGGAGGTGGCTGTCCTGGTGGCGGTCGCGACTCCGCACTGCGTGCTGCTCGTGCGGATGGCGCGGCAGCTAGCCCGGGTCCCGGTGCCCCCACCCGACTGACCCACCCGGCTGACCTCGGCTTGGCTGACCTCGGCTCGGTTGAGCGGGCCGGTTGAGCGGGCCGGTCGAGTACGGGCCGAGGCCAGCCCGAAGGTGCCTGCTGTCCCCCCTCCAGCGGCACTCCAGGTGGGTGCCGGACGCCTGGGCGTCCGGCACCCACCAGAAATAATCGACGATAGTTTATACAATCGACACGGAGTAAAGTGCCCTGATGGACAGGTGGCAGTGGGGCGACCGACACGACAGGTCACCGCTCGGTGAGCGCCGCACACAGATCCTCGACCTGCTTCGGGCGGCACCGACACCACTGGGTGTTCAGGAGATCGCCGAAGGCACCGGGCTGCACCTCAACACGGCCCGGTTCCACCTGGACGGGCTCGTCGACGCCGGCTTGGCCGAACGGGAGACCGAAAGCCGCGACCAGCCCGGTCGGCCAAGGGTGGTCTATCAAGCCGTGTCGACCGACCCCGACCTCGGCACGGGCACGGGCACTCGCAGCTATCGGCTACTCGCCGAGATCCTCACCGGCGTCACGGCCCACGCCACACCCAATCCATCGATGGCCGCCTCCGAGGCCGGACGGACCTGGGGACGCTACCTGACCGAGCGACCCGCTCCGTTTCAACGGCTCACGAGGGACGAGGCCATCGGTCGGCTGACCGGGGTGCTCACCGACATTGGGTTCAACCCGGTGGTGGGTCCGGTCGGAACCCAGCCACAGATCCTGCTACGGCACTGCCCGTTCCGGGAGATCGCCGAACACAGCCGGGAGGTCGTCTGTGCCGTGCACCTCGGCCTGATGCAGGGTGTGCTGACCGAGCTTCGGGCACCGGTGACCGTCGACCGGCTCGACCCCTTCGTCGAGCCACGGTTGTGCCGAGCCAACCTGACCGACACCGATCCCGATCCCGCTGATGCCGGTCCGGCCGATGCGCGCCCGGATATCGGTGGCAGCAACCGCGGTCTCGCCAACGCCAACGGCCACAGCGACGGCGGCGGCGTCTGATCCCGCCGGTCGAGGACTCGAAAGTCCTCGACCGGCGGCCTAGCCACGGGGGCAGGGTCCGCTACGGCGTCAGACGATGCAGGTCGCGGGGAAAGGCGGTCACCTCGCGGACGTTCGCCGCACCGACGAGCCGAGCCACGAAACGTTCCAGCCCGATCGCGAAGCCGCCGTGCGGGGGCATCCCGTGTCGAAACACCTCGACATACGACGCGTACGGCTCGACCGGCTCGCCCCGGGCGGCCAGCGCCGCCAGGTAGTCGCCGTACCGGTGCAGCCGTTGCCCGCCGGTGACCAGCTCCACGCCGCGGAAGAGCAGGTCGAACCCGTTCGAGTACGCCGGCCGGTCCGGGTCGGGGTGGGTGTAGAACGGCCGTTTCGCCATCGGGTATCCGGTGACGAACAGAAAGTCGGAGCCGTGTTCGGACCGGGCCCACTCCCCCAGTGCCCGCTCGTGCGCTGGCGCCAGGTCGGGCTCGTCGGGTGACGCGCCGGCGATGGCCAACGCCTCGGTGAAGTGCACCGTCGGAATCCGGGCCGGTACGTCCGGCACCTCGACATCGAGCGTGGCCAGCGGCACCGCAGCCCGATCGGCCACTCCGGCGAGCATCCCGGCGAGCACGTCCCGCAGCACGCTCATCACGTCGCGGTGGTCGGTCACGAAACCGAGTTCCACGTCGAGTGAGGTGTACTGGGCCAGGTGCCGGGTGGTGTCGTGTGGCTCGGCCCGGAACACCGGGCCGACCTCGTAGACCCGTTCGTGCACGCCAACCATCAACTGCTTGTAGAACTGGGGCGACTGGGCCAGGTAGGCGGGCGTCCCGAAGTAGTCGATGGCGAAGACGTTCGCCCCGCTCTCGGTCGCCGAAGCAACGATCTTCGGGGTGTGGATCTCGACGAAGCCCAGCGCGTCCAGGGTGGATCGGAAGCCGGCCACGGCAGCCGCCGAGATGCGCAGCGCCGCGCTGCGGGTGGGATGTCGGAGTGCCACCGGCGCGTGGTCGAGTTGCGTCGGCAGGGTCGCGGTCAGCCCCGGCCGGTACAGGTCGAACGGCGGGGGCACGGCTACCTCACCGAGCAACCGTACGGTGGGCTCGATGACCTCGACCCCGGCCGGCGCGGCGGGATTGGCGGCTACCGTGCCGACCACCTCGACGACGGTCTCCTCGGTCAGTGTGGCGAGCCAGGTCCGGCTGTGCGGTTCGGTGACCACCACCTGGGCCAGCCCGCCGGCGTCCCGCAGGATCAGGAACGCCACCGACTTGAGCAGCCGGCGGCGGTGCACCCAGCCGGCGAGCGTCACCGTCTCGCCGACGTGGTCGGGCAGGGTCGCGGAAAGGATGCGTTGCATGGGGCGTACCTCCTCGTCGAATCGCAACGCGATCCCGGGAGGTGCGGGCGAGCGGGTCCTCGCGGTACCACCGCACCTTCGTGCCTGGCTGATGCCCGGCACCTCATTCGTCGCCCGATCACGGGGGCCGGCCGGCGGGGTCTACTGAACGCCGGGTGCTGGTTCCGCCCCACCCAACGCCGTTCTTCCCGCAGCTCAGGAGGGTCTTCACGGCCCGACCGGAGACCACCTTCCCAGCTGCCGGTGGCTCTCTGGACTCCGGTGGTCGGGACGCTAATCGGCTCCGTCGTCGCTGTTGCCGGCGAGGCTAGCAGCCTTCGGGGCGGCGGCGACAGGTAATTGGCGATACGACGTGAGCAGGCTCATAACCGGCTGCGCCAGGGGTGGCGGGGTGGCGCGACACCGTGATGGACTTCGATGATGATCGATGTCTTGTTGAGTATGACCCTGGACGCCCACACCCTCGCCCGGCAGGCCGCAGCACACCTCGCGGACGCCCCGCTGGCCGAGATCGGCGTCGGCCGCGCACCGGGTGGCCGCCCCGTCCTGACCGGTGCCGGCGCCGGGCTGGAGGTGTCGATCAGCCACTCGCACGGAGTCGCGGTCGTCGCCGTGACGACCGCCGGGCCCGTCGGCGTCGACGTCGAGCAGGTACGCGACCTGCCATCGGTCGAGTTGGCCGCCCGCTGGTTCGCGCCGCAGGAGGCGGCCTGGGTGGCCCGCCACCCGGACGACTTCCTCCTGCTCTGGACGCAGAAGGAGGCGACCGGCAAGGCGTACGGTCGCGGGCTGCGGGACGGCGGACTGCGCCGGCTCATGCCGTTGCCGCCCGCCGCCCGCCGCCACACGCCGCTCCCCCGGTCCGTAGCAGCCAACTGGCCCGGTCCGCTCCTCCAGCCTGTCGGCTCGCCGGAGATCGCGCTCACCTCGTGGTCGTACGGAGTGGTCAGCCGACCAGCGACGGAGGTGGTGATCTCGGTGGCAACGGTCGGTGCGGCGAAGACCATGCCGGTACGGGTCGACTTCCGCGACGTCAGCTGTAGCGCCGACGCACCGCCGGCCGTATCCGGGATTGGCCCGGCCACGACCAACCAGGTCAGTCGGGCAGCACCTTGACGTCCGGCCAGACCAGCGCCGCCGCACCCCAGGTGGCGCCCGCTCCAAAGGCGGGTGCCACCACCCGTTGCCCCACACCGAGCCGACCAGTCGTCACGCCGTAGTGCAACGCCAGGGGTATGGAGGCTGCCGCAGTATTCCCCACGGTGTGCAGGTGCACGATCGCCGCAGACTCCGGCAGGCCAAGGTGTTTGACCAACGACTGCAGGATCCGAACATTCGCCTGATGCCCGACCACCCGGTCAACCTCGGACAGTTGCCACCCCACCTCGTCCACGGTCTGGCGGGTCACTGTCTCCATGTGCGACACCGCCGCCACGAAGGTCGACCGCCCCTGCATCCGGATATGGGCTGGTTGGCTGTCGCCAGCCGCCCGCGCGCGGGCTCCGCCCCCGGCAACGGTGATCAGTTCGGCGAGTGAGCCGTCACTGTAGACGTTGACCGCCCGTAACGCGCCCGGCTCGTCGGAATGTCCGGCCCGGAGCACCACGGCACCCGCCCCGTCGCCGAAGATCGGACGGGTGCCCCGGTCTTCCGGATCCACCAAGGTGCTAAAGCTCTCGGCCCCCACCACCAGCACGGCCTCCGCCAGTCCGGACAGGATCAGCGCCCGCCCCGTCTGCAAGCCGTACAGGAAACCGGAGCAGACTGCGGAGAGGTCGAATGCGGGAATGGTGCCAAGCCCCAACCTGGTGGCCACCTCCGGCCCGGTGGCCGGACAGAGCCGGTCCGGAGTGGTGGTCGCGACCAACAGATAGTCGACGGCGGCTACTCCCGCGCTCTCCAGTGCCCGGCGGCCCGCCTCGACGGCCAGGTCGCTGGTGCACATTCCGGCGCTGATGATGTGACGCTGGCCAATTCCGGTACGGGTTCTGATCCACTCGTCGGAGGTGTCGAGTTCGGCGGCCAGCGTCTCGTTCGTGAGAGTGCCCGGCGGCACCCACGCACCGAGGCCGGATAGGACCGCAGCTCTACGCATGTCGTATCCCGTTCTGCTCGTCGCTTCAGAAGGTGAACTCCCGGCTGGCCTCGACGATCAGGTCGACGAGGCGTTCACACTCCTCGGTGGTGTGGCCGGCGGTGATCCCGATCCGGAGTCGTCCGGTGTTCTGCGGCACATGCGGGTAGACGAAGGTGGCGGTGAATATTCCCCGCTCCATCAACCAGTTGGCGACGGCCACCGTCTTGTCCTCGTCCCGGACCAGCACCGGAACGATGTGACTGCGGGTGTCCATCAGGTCCACGCCAGCGGCCCGCAACCCGGTAAGCACCAGTTGGACGTTGTCGTCGAGGCGACGACGCAGGTCGGCACCGGACTCCGCGAGCAGCCGCAGCGAGGCGAGCGTCGCACCGGCCGCCGCCGGGGCCGATCCGCGCGAACTCGTGTACGACGGGGCCATGTACCGCAGTTGACGTTCGAGTTCGGCGTTGGTCAACACGAAGCCACCGGTGCTGCCGAGCGCCTTGCTCATCGTCGCGACCACCGCGTCGACCCGATCCAGCACGCCGTAGTACTCGGCGACACCCAGTCCGTTCGGGCCGACCACGCCAAAGGAGTGCGCCTCGTCCACGACGATCCGCGCGTCGTACCGGTCGGCCAGGGCAGCGATCTGGTCCAGTGGCGCGAAGTCGCCGTCAGCGCTGTAGAGACCGTCGACGATGATGATGCGCCGACGTTTGTCGCCCGACCGTTGCAGCAGACTCTCGAGCTTGGCCATGTTGTTGTGTGGGAAGGTACGCACCTCGGCTCCGGAGAGCTGACTGCCCATGAAGATGGAGACGTGGTCGGTGCGGTCGTTGATGATGACGTCGTCCTTCGAGGCCATGGCGGTGATCACGGCCAGGTTCGCCGCCATGCCGGAGGGGAAGAGGATGGCGGAGTCCAGCGGTGACATCGCGCGGAGCGTGGCCTCGACGTCGTGGTGTAGCCGCGTGTGGCCGCAGAGCAGCTGTGCTCCGTACGTGTTGGTGCCGTATCGCCGGACAGCATCGATCGCGGCCTCCTTGAGCACCGGGCTCTGGGACAGACCGAGGTAGTCGCAGGAGCCGAACATGGTGAGCGCGGGGTACCGGTCGGTGGCGACGAGGTTGCCGTCATTGGCTTCGATCACGGGAAAGAACGGCGAGACGCCCGTCTGCTCCCACTCCTGGTACAGATCCTGTAGTGCAGTGGTCCTGGTGTCGGCGGTCATGGCCAAACCCTTTCGTTTCTGCCCGATCAGAGCTCGGCGGAGATGGCGCGTAGCAGGTCGGCGACGCTCGTTTCCCGGTCGATCTCGAAGGTCTCGACCAGGTCCAACTCGACACCCAACTGCCGCTCCAGGTTCATCAGGATCTCGGAGAAGGTCAGCGAGTCCATGTCGAGTTCGTTCAGCCTTCCGGTGCGGGTGACGTTCTGGTGGCCCGTCTCCTCTTCGATCTCCTTGATGAGGAGCTTTTCGAGGGTGTCGAGATCTGTCGGCAGCGTGGTCATGGGGTTCTCCCGGCTGAGATGTGGGCAGGGTGCATGGCGAGTGCGGCGCTGCACTCGTCAAAAAAAGGGGGGTCGGTCAGCGAATGGACCGGTCGAGGGGGCGGTTCTCTGCGGGGGCCTTCTTCGTGGTGCCCCCGATGAGCCCTTGGCTGACCATGATTCCCACGATGACGATCACCGCCCCGACGGGCTGGTTCCACGAGAGGCGTTCATCGAGCGCGATGATGCCCAGCGCGACCCCGACGAGGGGTGAGATGTAGGTGACGGTCGAGGCCGGAGTGGCGCCCCACCGCTCCACGATGAGGGTGTTCCAGATATAGGCGATGCCGCTGGCGAGGACCCCCAGGACCAACACGCTGAGCGCGATGCCGGTGTCGAGGCGCATCGGCGTGGCGATGAAGAACGGGGAGACGACCAGCATCATCGCGGCCGAGAGCGTCACTTGGACAGCGGCGACGGTCGGGGCGTCGCAGTCGTACTTGCCGGTGACGAAACGGCGCAGGTAGGTGAAGGCGAGCCCGTAGCTGGCCGTCCCAACGAGGCAGGCCAACTGGGCCAGGCCGGTACCGGACAGCTCGTTCAACTGTTGCAGCAGTTGCCAGGGCGCCAGCACGATCAGGATGCCGACGGCACCGACGAGGATGCCGGCGGATCGCAGCGGTCCCATCTTCTCGGCGGGCAGCACCGCGACACCGATGGCCATCGTCATCAGCGGGGTGGTCGCGTTGTAGATGCTGGAGAGGCCGGAGGGGATGTGCTGGGCCGCCCAGGCGAAGAGCAGCAGCGGCAACACACAGAGCAGGAAACCGACGATGGCGAGGTGCCGGACCAGGGTGAGGTCGCGGGGCCAGCGGCGTCGGGTCACCAGCAGAATGAGGTTGAGGGTGAGGGCTCCGAGGACGAGTCGGGCGAGCACCAGCTGCTGCGGCGTGAGGCCGTTGACGGCGATCTTTATGGAAAAGAAGCTCGATCCCCAGGTCAGGGAGAGTGCCACGTAGGCGGCGAGCACACCAAGACCTGAGCGGGATCCGAGTCCCCGCCCGACAGCTTTGAACATTGTTTCCCCCGCGAAGCTAGCTCTTACTGTAAGTACCCAGGTTTCTACCGTTGGTCATTGACCGGCTTCAACGTTCGCGGAAGAATCAGCCCGGCCGCAAATTAGATCGACTCATGGAGCCATGAGCGATCCTTATCGTCGACGACCCGGGGCTGAAGGGGGATCGGTGTCCGGATGCCGCTGCCTGCCGATCGGGCCGGACTCGTACGCCGAGACCGGTGATACGCCCCGGACGGTGAGGGGGAGACATGCCGGAAAGACCGTCGTCGAGCGGGCGGGCCAACGATGCCCTGAAGATTACGGTGGCGCAGCTCAGGGCCTTCGTCGCTACCGTCGACTGCCGAGGATTCGGCCGCGCGGCGACCGTGCTGCGGACCACCCAGCCTGCTGTCTCACACGCGGTGACTGGCATGGAACGCCTCCTCGGCGCTCCGGTACTCCGCCGCCACCCCGACGTGATACCAACCCTGTTGGGGCACCGGCTACTGCCACACGCGCGGACCATCCTGGCCGGACTGGACGCGATGGCGGTCGTGGCTCAGAACCATGTCGACCGTGACACCGAGGTTGTCCGGCTGGCCGCGCCCGCAACCGCCTGCCACACACTCGTCCCGGGCTGGATCGCCAACTGGCGCGAGTACCTACCGGAGATCACGGTAAAGATTTTCGAGGCGGACGACAGCGAGATGACTCCCTGGCTGGAGGAGGACATCGTGGACGCCGCAGTGTTGATCAACCCTGACCCGTGGCCGGACGGGGGTGTGGTGGTGATGCGGGACGCCTACGAGACCGTGGTCCACAAGGACCATCCGTACGCGGGTGAGCCCGCCATCTCCATCCACGACCTGCTCGACGACCCGGTGGTCGTCTCGACCGGGGGATGCTACGGCGACGTGATGCGGATCTGCCGGGAGGCGGACCGCAACTTCCGGCCCGCCCATCGGGTACGCGAGTTGGGCACGCTGCTCGGTATGGTCGCTGATCACGTCGGTGTGACGATCATGCCCTCCCTGGGCAGGTCGTTACTTACCCCCAACCTCACCATGGTGCCGCTCGACCCGGTGGTACGCCGGACGCTGGTCTTCACCGGCCCGACGGGGCGACCGTGGAACCCGGTCGTGACCGTACTGCGAGATCACCTCGCTCGGCAGCCAACATCGAACTGACACACATCAGGTCCGACGCCGGCCAACTGGCGAAAACGGAGTCCCACCGCGATGCCCACCCCTCGAGCACGGCAGGACGTGAGCGGTGTCACGGCCGACCGCGCCGTGAGTCGTATCGCCTGCAGTTCATCGACCAGCGGCGTCCGGCGTACGCTCGGCATCGTGACGATTGCTCCCGAGGGTCGACGACTGCTGCGGATCGAGGCGCGCAACGCCGAGACACCGATCGAGCGCAAACCGCCGTGGATCAAGGTCAAGGCCAAGATGGGGCCCGAGTTCACCCAGCTGCGCGGGCTGGTGTCCCGGGAGGGCCTACACACGGTCTGCCAGGAGGCTGGCTGCCCCAACATCTACGAATGCTGGGAGGACCGCGAGGCGACCTTCCTCATCGGCGGTGACCAGTGCACCCGGCGGTGCGACTTCTGCCAGATCGACACCGGCAAGCCGGCCGAGTTCGACGCTGACGAGCCGCGCCGGGTCGGCGAGTCGGTCGCCACCATGGGCCTGCGGTACGCCACCGTCACCGGCGTCGCCCGCGACGATCTGCCGGATGGCGGTGCCTGGCTCTACGCCGAGACGGTACGCCAGATCCACGCGCTCCAGCCGGGCTGTGGGGTGGAGCTGCTGATCCCCGACTTCAACGGTGACCCGGCGCAGTTGGCCGAGGTGTTCGCCGCCCGGCCGGAGGTGCTGGCCCACAACGTGGAGACCGTGCCCCGCATCTTCAAGCGGATCCGCCCCGCGTTCCGTTACGAGCGCTCGCTCGACGTGATCACCCAGGCCCGCGCGGCCGGGCTGGTCACCAAGTCCAACCTGATCCTCGGTATGGGTGAGGAGCGCAGCGAGATCTCGCAGGCACTGCGTGACCTGCACGACGCCGGCTGCGAGCTGATCACCATCACGCAGTACCTGCGCCCCACTCCTCGGCACCACCCGGTGGAGCGCTGGGCCAAGCCGGAGGAGTTCGTGGAGCTGCGCGAGGAGGCCGAGCAGATCGGTTTCGCTGGTGTGATGAGCGGGCCGTTGGTGCGTTCGTCGTACCGGGCGGGTCGGCTCTACCAGCAGGCGATCGACGCCCGCGACGCGGCGACGGTGGCGACTCCCCGGTAGGTCGCCACCTGTCATCCACTCATCTCCTCGAGGCCATCACCGACGTCGACACCGAGCACTGGCAACGGCCGGCACTGGCAACGGCGAATCGCCCATCAGGGTGAAAGCCGTGCTAAATTCCGGCCGTCCGACGTTGGCGGCGCGCCGGACGGTTGCCAGCATTACCTCGAAGGTGATGAATTAAAGCATGACGACATCCCCTCATACGGTGGTCATCGGCGCCGGACCGGCTGGCCTGACTGCGGCGTACGCGCTCACCAAGCGCAACGCCACTGTCCAGGTCTTCGAGGCCGACGACGTGGTCGGGGGGATCAGCCGTACGGTCGAGCGGGACGGGTGGCGGTTCGACATCGGCGGCCACCGCTTCTTCACGAAGGTCCCGCAGGTCGAGGCGTTGTGGCACGAGATCCTGCCGGACGAGGATTTCCTGCTCCGCCCCCGGATGAGCCGAATCCACTACCGCGAAAAGCTGTTCGACTACCCGCTGAAGGCCAGCAACGCACTGGGCAACCTGGGGATCGTCGAGGCGGTCCGCTGCGTCGGCTCCTACCTGTGGGCGCAGGTCCGGCCACCGAAGGACCAGAGCCACTTCGAGGGCTGGGTCACCGCCCGATTCGGCAAGCGGCTCTATTCGATCTTCTTCAAGACATACACCGAGAAGTTGTGGGGCATCCCGGCCACCGAGTTGCAGGCCGCCTGGGCGGCCCAGCGGATCAAGAACCTTTCGCTGTTCAACGCAGTCGTCAACGCGCTGATGCCGAAGCGCAACCAGAAGGACATCACCAGCCTGATCGAGGAGTTCCAGTACCCGAAGTTCGGGCCGGGAATGATGTGGGAACGCTGCGCGGAGCACATCGACAAGGCCGGTGGCGTGGTCACCATGAACACCTGGGCCAAGACCCTCCACCGGTCCGACGGCCGGGTGGTGGCGGTGACCGTGGCGGCTGCCGAAGGTGAACGCCGGGTCGAAACCGATCACGTCGTGTCGACCATGCCGCTGTCGCAACTCGTCCAGGCCATGGATCCGCCTGCCCCGGAGCCGGTCCGGACCGCAGCCGACCAGTTGCGCTACCGGGACTTCCTCACCGTGGCCCTGGTCGTCCCCCAGGCGGCCGGGTTCCCCGACAACTGGATCTACGTACACACCCCCGGCGTGAAGGTCGGGCGGATCCAGAACTTCGGTTCCTGGTCGCCGTACCTGGTGCAGGACGGATACACCTGCCTCGGGCTGGAGTTCTTCGTCAACGAGGGTGACCACCTGTGGGAGTCCACCGACGAGGACCTGATCGCCCTCGCCACCCGGGAGTTGGAGCAGCTCAAGCTGGTCACGCCGGGCTCGGTCAGCGCCGGCTACGTGGTACGCATGCCCAAGGCGTACCCGGTCTACGACGAGGGCTACGAGGAGTCCGTCGACACCATCCGGCGCTGGCTGGCCGAGGCGGTGCCGAACGTGCACCCGGTCGGGCGCAACGGCATGCACCGGTACAACAACCAGGACCACTCGATGCTCACCGCCATGCTCTCCGTGGAGAACATCCTCGACGGGACCAGCCACGACGTGTGGCAGGTCAACGTCGAGGAGGAGTACCACGAGGAAAAGCGCCCAGCCCAGCAGGGCGGTGGCGGTGGCGGTGGCGGTGGCGGTGGCGGTGGCGGTGGCGGTGGCGAGCACGGTACCGGCCGGGCCGCCCCGATCCTGCCGAAGAAGGTCACCCGGGCGGGTCGATCAGACCAAGGCGGTGCGCGACCGCTGCCGCCTCGACCCGGTTGGTGACGTCCAGCTTGGCGATGATCCGGGAGACGTGGACGCTGGCCGTCTTCGGCGAGATGAAGAGTTGCTCGGCGATCCGGCTGTTGCTGTGCCCCTCGGCGACCAGACGCAACACCTCCCTTTCCCGATCGGTGAGCAGGTCCGGCCCGTCCCGCCCGGTGCCGGTCAGGCCGACCCGCCGGGCCAGGGTCGCCGTCTGCTCCCGAAGCAGGGCCGCGCCCAGGTTGTCGGCGATCCCGGTCGCCTCCCCGATCGAGGTGGCGACCGTGGCCCGGTCTCCAGCTGCGGCGGCGGCCTGGGCCAACCCGAGCAACGCCCGCCCCAGCGGGTACGGCTGCCCGTCCGCCCGCCACGCCTCGACCGCAGCCTGCCAGGCGGCCACCGCCTCGGAGTCCCCGGCCAGACCGGCGGTCACCTCGGCAGCGTAGGCCCGCTCGGCCGGGTGACGGGCCGACCCGACGCTGGCCGCCGTACGAAGCTGGTCGAGCAGCGGTCCGTCCGCCCCGGCGACCGCGACCCGGGTGGCGGCGGCCAGCACCGGCCACCGGTAGCGGGGATAGTCACTGTCGGCGGCTGCCCGGAGCGCCTCGTGCGCGGCGACCAGCCCGGCCGACAGATCTCCGCTGGCGTACGCCGCGTCGATCCGCAACTCGTGCAGCATCAGTCGTTGGGCCGCGTCGAGGTAACGACGACCAAGGAAGGCCAGCGACCGGGTAACCAGGTCGTCGGCACCGGGATTGCCCCGGGCCAGCCACAGTCGGGCCCGTACCTGCAACCAGTGCAGACCCAGCGCGCCGGGCGGGTCGAGCCGGGCGGCCTGGGCGCACATCTCCTCCGCCTCGTCCCAACGACCGAGTGCCACCAGCGCCTCGGCCTGGTTGGAGAAGAGGAACGCACCGGTGGAACGGCTGACGCCGACCTGCCGGGCACAGTCCACTCCCCGTTCGGCAGCCTTCGCCGACTCCGCGTACCGGCCCAGTTCGAAGAGCGCATCCGAGCTGTTGACCAGTACGGCCACCAGCCCCGGCTGGTCCCTGATCGTCCGGGCCAGGTCCTCGGCCCGGGCGAGCGCGGCCAACCGGGCCTCGTCAGCCAGGTGCCAGCACTTGATCTGCAGCTTGGCCAGTTCCGCGAAGAACAACGACGCCGGATCGTCGAGCGCCCGCGCTGCTGCCATCACCTCTTCGGCGATCAGCGGTGCTTCCGCCGCATCGACCTTGGCCAGTTGGATGGCTATCTCGGCAAGTAGCCGTACCCGTTCCGGATCGTCGTCCAGTTCCGCGATCAGGTGGTAGGCGGCCCGTGTTTCATGAGTCCCGTCGTCGGTGCCGAGCAGGCGCAGCAACCGGCCGCGTCGCTCCAACAACCAGGCTGCCCGCAGCGGTTCGGCCGCCCGGTCCACCTCAGCCAGCGCCGCCCGGGTCAGGGTCAACGCCCGGCCATGGTCACCGGCCGTCCACGTCGCCCACAGGGTCTCCTCCAACAGGTCGAGATGCTTCATGCCGAGCCGCTCGGCGGCATCCGGCACCTGCTCCCACAACTCCAGCACCCGTTCCAGCAGTCGACTCTGCTCCGCGTACGCGTATCGGGCAGCGGCTGCCTCGGCCGCCGCCACAGCGGCGGTCAGCGCCCGGGGATGGTCGTGTGCGGCGTACCAGTGGTGTGCGATCTCGGCCGGTGCGCGCCCGACGGCGACCAGCTGCGGATCGTTCTCGATGGCGATCGCGTAGCGGGCGTGCAGTCGGCCGTGCTCGCCGGGGAGTAGTTCGTCGTGTACGGCCTCACGCACCAGCGCGTGCCGGAACTCGTATCCGCCGTCCGGGTCGGCGACGATCAGTTGCGCACCTACCGCCGCCCGCAGCGCGCCCTCCAACTCCGCCTCGGACTCCCCGGCGACGGTGGCGAGCAGGTCGTGACTGATCCAGGTGCCCCCGACGGCGGCAGTCCGCAGCACCCGCTGCGCCGACTCGGGCAGCCGGTCGACCCGGGCCAGCAGCAGGTCACGCAGAGCGCCGGGCAGATCCGCGGAGCCAGCCGGGTCACCGGCGGCGACGAGTTCCTCGATGAAGAACGGGTTGCCCTGGGCCCGATCGTGAATGTTGTCAATCGCCTGCATCATCGGTTCCCCACCGAGCAGGTCGGTGAGGATCGCGGCGGTGCCGTCCCGGTCCAGCCGAACCAGGTCGACTCGCTCGACACCGCGGACCCGGTCGAGTTCGGCGAGGAACGGGCGCAGTGGGTGCCCTCGGTGCAGTTCGTCCGAACGGTAGGTGCAGACCAGCATGACTCGCGCGGAGCGGGCGACCCGAATCAGGAAGGAAATCAGATCATGGGTCGACCGGTCGGCCCAGTGCAGATCCTCGACCACCAGCACCAGCGGCGCTGCGGCGGCCAGCCGGGTGAACAGTTCGCCGACCAGCTCGAACAGGTAGCCCTGGTGCGGGTCCAGGCCGGTCGGAAGGCCGGTGGACCCGCCCGGACCGGCTAAACTCCGCCCCGGCGTCCGAGCCAACTCGGGCAGCAGTCGGGCGAACTCCTGCTCGTAGCCGCCGAACACCTCGGCACCGTCGCGGCGGAGCACGGTACGCAGCGCGGCGGCAAACGGCGCGAACGGCAGCCCCTGTTCACCGAGTGCCAGGCACTGACCGATCAGCAGCCGGCCACCGTCGGCGACCACGAGCCGGCCGAACTCCTCGATCAGCCGGCTCTTGCCCACCCCGGCCTCACCGCCCACCAGCACCGCTGCCGGCTCACCACCGCGTACCCGATGGAACGTGTCACGTAGGGCGGTGAGTTCGGCCTGGCGGCCAACGAGAACGGTACTGGTGGCGCGATAGGTCACGGCGTCGAGAATGCCACGCCAGCCCTGGGTGTCGCGGTGGCCGGCCCCCGCAGTCGGCGGCGAGGCCCGCACGACCGTCACCGGACGGTACGACCGGCCGCGCGTTGCCGTAGTCCGGTCCAGAACCTCAACCGTCCGTGTCCTGGTCTGCCGGCCAGGGAGCGGGCGAGCCGGTCGACGTCGGCCTCGGCCCGTAGCGCCTCGGCACGGGTCCGGTGGAGTTGGAGAACGAAGTGTGCGTCTGTGGTGCCCGACATGGCTTCCTCCTGGGAAGTGGGGATTTCTCTGCTGAGAAGTGGCGGTTTCTCTGCTGAGCACCACTTTTCGCGGGAAGGCCCCCAAGCCGCATGGGGCTGCCGCCTGATCATTGGCCGGAGCGGCCTCCTTACCTGGCCGCCGGAGGACGGCTTACGCCCCTAAGGTCCTTACCCCGGGGTCGCCTCCCGGTGCGCGACGCCACCCCTCGACGCGGGTGCCGAAGATTCTTCGCACCGGAGTGCCGGACGCGAATCAGCCGGATCCGAGCGGGCCACTACACTCCGAGCATGGCAAAACCCCAGGAGAAGGTGTCGTTCGGCCAACGGCTGAAGCAGATCGGGATGGTTTTCTCGTTCACCGCGAAACGCGACAAGTGGTTCGTACCGCTGGCCGCCGCCGCGGTGCTGATCCCGCTCGCGCTCGCCGTGGTGGCGGTCATGTTCTGGGGTTGGTTCTGGCTGCCGATCGGCATCCTGGTCGCACTGCTCGCCCTGCTGATCGTGCTGAACCTGCGCTCGAACACGGCGATGATGAGCGCCGCCGAGGGACAGCCGGGTGCCGCCGCATCAATCATGGAAAGCATGCGGGGCGACTGGCGGGTGACCCCGGCCATCAGCTCGACCACCCAGATGGACATGGTGCACCTGGTCATCGGACGCCCCGGCGTGATCCTCCTCGCCGAAGGCAACCCGCATCGGGTGCGCGGACTGCTCGGCCAGGAGAAGCGACGGCTGGCCAAGGTGATCGGCAGCGCTCCGATCTTCGACTACATGATCGGGCAGGGCGAAAACGAGCTACCGATCCGCAAACTGCGGATGACGCTGATGAAGCTCCCCCGCAACCTCAGTGGTAAGGACGTCAACGCCCTCGACAAGCGCTTGAAGGCGCTCTCCGCCCGGCCGCAGATGCCCAAGGGCGCGATCCCCAAGAACATGCGCCCGCCGGGCTTCCGGGGCGCCGGCCGCCAGCGCTGAGGTGTTAGGAAGGGCCCCTTCTTATCGCTCGGGCTCTAGCGGTCCTCGCAACACCCAGACCTTTGGGGGTTGCGAGGACCGTGTCCGTTCCCGTTGAGCTGAAAGCGAAGTTCTTCGAGGTTTTCGACCGTGTCGGTAGCGTGGCCGCTGCTGCGCGTGAGGCCGGGGTCAACCGGAACACCGCCTACGGGTGGGTTCGTCGGGCAGATCGCTGTTTGATGCCCGCCTCGCGGCGTCACCCCCGCCGGGATGAGTACGAGTCCCTGCGCCGCCAGGGGGTCGCCCGACGTCGTGCCGCCGAACAGGTCGGGGTCAACGAACGCACCGCCAAGGACTGGGACTGGGGAGTACGCAAGACACGCAACTCGCGGACGTACCCGGATGGGCGTCGGGTGGACTACAACACCGGGGTGAGTACTCAGGTGTCGCCGTCGGTGACGGCGTTGGACAAGGAACTGCACTCACGGTTTTTGTCCTTGGCGGAGCGGGAGACGATCGCGGACATGCGCCGTGTCGGCGAGTCGCTCAACGCGATCGGGCGTGCGCTCGGGCGGCCTGCCTCAACCATCAAACGTGAGATCGACAACCACACCGGTGAGGACGGTGTCTACCGCCCTTACGCCGCGCACCGGGCCTGGGCTGCGTCCCGGCCCCGCCCCAAGAACCGCAAGCTCCTGCAAGATGGTCCGCTGCGCGACTTCGTGGCCGACAGGCTACGCAAACGCTGGTCACCGCAGCAGATCTGCAACGCTCTGGTCCGGGAGTACCCCGAGGACCAGGAGATGAAGGTGAGCCCGGAGACGATCTACCAGGCGTTGTACGTCCAAGCCCGCGGCGCGCTCAAGCGCGAGGTCTCCGCCGCGCTGCGTACCGGCCGTACCCGACGCAAACCACATCGCCGCCCTGACCAGCGCACCTCACGGTTCGTCGATGACATGGTCATGATCAGCGAACGGCCAGCCGAGATCGAAGACCGTGCCGTGCCCGGCCACTGGGAAGGCGACCTGATCATGGGGGCGGGTAATGCCTCCGCCATCGTCACGCTGGTCGAGCGTTCCACCCGGTACGTCATGCTCGGACACCTGCCCGGCGGACACACCGCCGAGAAAGTCCGCGATGTGCTCGTGGACCTCATCACCGTCCTACCAGCCCACCTACGCGGATCGCTGACCTGGGACCAGGGAACGGAAATGGCCGCCCACAAACAGTTCACAGTCGCCACCGGGGTGCCCGTCTACTTCTGCGACCCGCACTCACCCTGGCAACGCGGATCGAACGAGAACACCAACGGCCTGCTACGCCAGTACTTCCCCAAAAGTACCGACCTGTCCGTCTACGGACCCGAAGATCTTGAACACGTCGCCCAAGAACTCAACGGCCGCCCACGCAAAACGCTCGGCTGGGACAACCCAGCCGAGCGTCTGCATGATCTAGTAACAGTCACATAAGCCATCAAGTGTTGCGACGACCCCTAGAAACCGCCTCGCATTTTGCATAGGAAGGGGCCCTTCCTAACACCCAGACCGCACGCGGCACCCAGGCTGCGGGCGCAGAGCAAAACGGGCTCCCGACCGGATTCCGTCCGGCCGGGAGCCCGCTGCGATTGAGCCCGTTGCGATTCAGTTGTTCCTGCTGTCAGCTGTTGTTCCAGTGCTCGGCGACCAGGTCAGCAGCCTGGGTCTCCCACTGCGCATAGTGGAACGGATACGCCGACACCTGAACCTTCTGCGCCGCCTGCGTCAACGGCATCTTCTCCCAACCGTCGACCTGCTTCAAACCCTTCAGGAACGCCATCGTCGAGTACTCAGGATCAGTGATCTGCTCCACCGAACCCCAACCCGAAGACGGACGCTGCTGGAACAGACCCTGCGAGTCATGATCGTTACGGTCACCCAGATGACCCAGGTTCTCCAACTTCGACTCCTGCAGGCTCGTCGCGATGGCTACCACAGCAGCCCGCTCGTCCATACCAGCCTTCTTCGTAGCCGCGATGATCGCCTTCACATTGCTGGTCTGCTCGGCGTTCAGCGGAATCCGCGACTGCTCACCCTGCGTGCCGTGCGGGATCAGCTTGTCCTTGGCCGGCTTGTCAGCCTGCACCACACCAACCGACGTAACCGGAGCGGCAACCGCCGGATCGGCCAACGCCGGACCAGCGAACACACCACCAGTGAAAGCAAGACCAGCAGCAGCAAGCACACTCTTACGCAGAATCGTATTCATGACCAAAGCTCCAATACCGGGGGAAAGGAACGCCTCCCGGGGGTACAGGAGACGCCAGGCAGCAGGCACACACACAAAAGCGCGCCACGCTCACCTGAAAGACAAGGGGGAAAGAATCAGAACGCCACACCCAACCCCAAGGTCCCAGGGCGGGGGCGTAGACAAGATACAACGACCAACCAGCCGCCAACATTCCAGCGACCCCGGGCCCATCTCGAAGACGAACCCGCACGCCACCCGAACAGATGGCCGCGCTCGCACCGCCAAGAAGACAGCGCTACTCGGTCGTACGCGAGATATAACCACCCGCCGGCCGCCGGCATTCCACGCCAGCCCACCCACCGCCTGTTGATCATGACTGGGATTCGGACATCCGACCCAGACAGGATCGGGCGGGGATCAACCGGCGACTGCGGACGAGGGTGTCGACGATTTCGGGGCAGTGGCCGGGAGCATGACCGAACCAACGGCCCGGTCGTGCAGACCACGCCGCTGAGAGTCCATGATCAGCGTAGGAATCACCACGGCGAGCAGCGCTCCGCGCACAAGTCCGCGAATGACGCCGATCCGCCCACCGTGGGCGTACGAGACACACCTGACCCGAGTCATCCACATTCCGGGGGTCTGCCCGAAGAGACCCACGAACAGGGCATATTCGCCGATCAGCACAGCAACCGGCGGCCAGCCGTCCCGCAGCGGATCCCCGAAGAAGTTGGCGACCAGCAGACAGAGCACCCAGTCGATGATCAACGCGCCGAAGCGGCGCCCCAGGTCGGCCGGGACGAGATCAGGGTCGGCTGCGGGTGGGACGGCCATCGCGTGCGCATCCTGCTGTATCGCCACGGAGAGTCAGGGTATCCGCCATTCCTGAGAGCTCCGGCACCGGCCACCCCGAGGGGAGACCGTGCTCTGGCAGGCGCAACCCGCTGACCATCGACCTGACCAGCGCAGATAGGGTGAATTCCGACAAGACGTTATCAAGCATCACTCGCGGGTATGCCCCGAGCTACACCGCAAGCGCCCGACCGGCGGGGATGACGCTCCGCGAAGGACGTAACACGGCAGAAACACTGAAGACATGCCCGGGCAACCCCGCAGCCATAGCGTCGCCAACAGCCTAGCCACCCAGTGGACGTGCCAGGAGGACGTGTGTTCGCCAACCCCGAGGAACTCCTGCGATACCTCAAGAACGAGGACGTGAAGTTCGTCGACGTACGCTTCTGTGACCTGCCCGGCGTGATGCAGCACTTCAATCTGCCGGTCGAGTCGTTCGACGACAGCGTCTTCACCGACGGTCTCGCCTTCGACGGATCGTCGATCCGCGGCTTCCAGGCGATCCACGAATCGGACATGCTGCTGCTGCCCGACGTCGCCACCGCCTTCATCGACCCGTTCCGGGCGCAGAAGACGCTTGCGCTCAACTTCTTCATCCACGACCCGTTCACCCGTGAGGCCTACTCCCGCGACCCGCGTAACGTGGCGAAGAAGGCCGAGACCTTCCTCGCGGCCAGCGGCATCGCGGACACCGCCTACTTCGGCGCCGAGGCGGAGTTCTACATCTTCGACTCGATCCGCCACGAGACCTCGGCCCACCAGGCGTTCTACTACATCGACTCGATCGAGGGCGCCTGGAACACCGGCCGCGAGGAGCCGGGCGGCAACCGGGGCTACAAGACCGCGTACAAGGGCGGCTACTTCCCGGTGCCGCCGGTGGACCACTACGCCGACCTGCGCGACAGCATCGTCCGTCGCCTGGTCGACACCGGATTCACCGTCGAGCGTTCGCACCACGAGGTGGGCACCGCCGGCCAGTCCGAGATCAACTACAAGTTCTCGACGCTGCTGCACGCGGGCGACCAGTTGCAGCTGTTCAAGTACATCGTCAAGAACGAGACCTGGGCCGCCGGCAAGACCGCGACGTTCATGCCCAAGCCGCTCTTCGGCGACAACGGTTCCGGCATGCACACCCACCAGAGCCTGTGGCTCGGTGGCGAGCCGCTCTTCTACGACGAGACCGGTTACGCCGGCCTCTCCGACACCGCCCGCTGGTACATCGGCGGTCTGCTGCACCACGCTCCGTCGCTGCTGGCCTTCACCAACCCGACGGTCAACTCGTACCGCCGGCTGGTGCCGGGCTTCGAGGCGCCGGTCAACCTGGTCTACTCGCAGCGCAACCGCTCCGCCTGCACCCGTATCCCGGTCACCGGTAGCAACCCCAAGGCCAAGCGGGTCGAGTTCCGCGTGCCGGACCCGTCGGCCAACGTCTACCTCGCCTTCTCGGCGATGCTGATGGCTGGCCTCGACGGCATCAAGAGCAAGATCGAGCCGCCGGAGCCGATCGACAAGGACCTGTACGACCTGCCGCCGGAGGAGTGGGGCTCGGTCAAGCAGGTTCCGGGCTCGCTGCCCGAGGTGCTCGACGCTCTGGAGGCCGACCACGACTACCTGCTCGAAGGCGGCGTCTTCACGCCCGACCTGATCTCGACCTGGGTGGACTGGAAGCGGACCAACGAGGTCGACCCGGTTCGGCTGCGGCCGACCCCGCACGAGTTCGCGATGTACTTCGATTGCTGACGGCTTGGATGTTAGGAAGGGCCCCTTCCTATACAAAAAGCGATAAGAAGGGGCCCTTCCTAACACCGCAGCAGGCGCGCTGAGTCGGGCCGATCCGCCGAGAGCGGGTCGGCCCGATCCGTGTTTCGGCTACCTCGTCCCACCGTCGGAAACGGCACCCCGTCAACTATCGTCCACCGTTATAACTCGGTAGGCGTTATATTGGCTGAGTGAGCATCCCACTCCGAGAACCCACCTTCCTCATCCTCACCGCGCTGGCCGGGGAACCGATGCACGGCTACGGCATCATCGGCGAAGTCACCGCGCTCTCCGACGGGCGACTGACACTGCGACCCGGCACCCTCTACGGTGCGCTCGACCGCCTCACCGACGAAGGGCTGGTCGAGGCCGACCGGGAGGAAGTCGTCGACGGGCGGCTCCGGCGCTACTACCGGCTCACCGACGCGGGTGGCGGCGTACTCGCCGCCGAGACCGAGCGTCTACGCCGCAACGTGGCCGCCGCCACCGAGCGCCTACGGGCCAGGACCCGGACGGCCCGTTCCGCCACCGGTCGAACCGTCCCTGCACCGGGCTCAACCGGGCTGGCGGGAGGTCTCGCATGACCAGCATGAGCAATGAGAACGACGAGAACAGTCAGCCGTCGACACTCGAACGCCGCTACCGGCGGTTGCTGTGGGCATACCCGGCGGACTATCGCACCCACCGTGGCCCGGAAATCGTCGGGACGTACCTCGATCTGGCCGGTTCGGACCGACGGCGGCCGTCCCTGTCCGACGTCGCCGACCTGCTACGTGGCGGGCTGCGTCAGCGGCTGCGGGCCGCTGACTCACTCGGCCTCATCGACGGGGTACGGCTGGCCGCCGCACTGGCCCTCCCCGTCGCCGTCGCATTGGCGACCGCCTGGCTCATGACGGTGGAAACGGCCTGGTTGTCCGGGATATCTTTTGTCGCCTTCGCCCCTTCCTCACTCTCGGCGCGGTGGTCTGGATCGGCTGGCTGGCCGCTGCGGCACTGGCCACCGTGCTGCCCGGACGTTGGGTCCGCACCGGAATCGCGGTCGCGCTCGTGCTGACCGTCGTCGTCGTGCCAGCCAGTGCGCTGACCGGGTACCTCCGCCCGCCGCTGTACGTGCTGGCACCGCAGATCGCACTGGGCGCGCTCGCCCTGGCTCTGCCGACACGGTCCCGCCGCTGGGGATGGATCGCGGTCCTCACCGGGGTGGCCATCGCGACGGCCGCCGTCATGCTGCGGCCCCCGGCAGCCCTGTCGATCTTCGCGGAGACTGGTTACTACTGGCTCGGCGAACACATCCTGGGTGTCGCCGCGCTCGTACTCGTCAGCTGCTCGTTGATCGCTGGCGTCGGCTATGCGCTGCGACACGACTCGCGGGGTCTGTGGGCAGCGCTGGTGCTACTCACTCCAATCAGCCTGCTCGCAGTCCACCCAGTCACGCGGGTCTTCGCCGGTACGGTCGGTAACGGCCCGCTGAGCTGGGCGGGGCTCGCTGGAACCACGGCGCTACTCACTGTCATCGCTGCGGCCCTGACGCCGTTCACGGTGGCGCTGCGCCATCGCCTGCCGCGCCGTGAGCTGGATCGCTGCCCAGCGTGTGGGCATCGCATCGGTGAGCAGGAAACCGCGGGCGCGCCCGACGCAATCACGCCCTGATCGGGTCAGCGGGCGCGGGGGCCGGTGCAGTGTGGGCCAGCCCCGGTCAGGCTGCCGCTGATCGTGTAACGGCCCGGCTGGTCGGCCCGCAGCACGATCCAGTCACCTTGGGGAGCCAGGCACCCGGCCGGCCCATCGAGGCTCAGCCAGCGCGACCAGCGCAGACGTACGAGCACCTCACCGGCGCGCGGAACGTCGACGATCAGCCTGGTCGGGGTCAGCTCGACCAGGCTGGCACCGGTCGACGTCGCGCCGGACACGATCGAGGTTGCACCGGACACGATCGAGCTTGCCTCGGACACGGCGTAGAGGGTCCAGTCGGCGTTACGCCAAACCGGGGTCAGGTAGGGCAGGCCGCCCCGGATCAGTTCCGCCTCCCGCCGACCCACCCAGGACGGCTTCGCCTCGGCAAGCGCCACGTACGCCACCCCGTTGTCCAGCAGCCAGTCGCGATACGAAGCCGCGTCGATGCTGCCGTCGAAGAACAATCGGTGGTACGCCTGGTCGGCCTGGCGCAGCCAGCCCCGGGCCAGCGGGGCGGTCTCCGGCACGTACGCCGCCTCCCAGTAGTTGCCGGTCGGCACCACCTCGACCCGGGCTGGCTGCCGACGGGCCAACTCGTCCAGCAGCGGCTGGAAGTAGGCCCGGGACGCGGCCGGGTCATCGGCGTTCCGCAGGTCCCCCACCGACACCGGCGGCTGCCCGATCGCGACCAACACCAGGAGCGCCGCCAAGGCTGCCGCACCAGCCGCCCGGGCGGTCGCGGCCACCCGGCCCATCCGACTCTTGATCCGGGCTGACAGCGCTGCCGGTACGACGGCGTACCCGGCCAGCACTGGCAGGGCGAACATGGCGGCGAGCCGGGTGGCGTTCAACCCGACCGGGGTGGGTACGACGAACGCCACCGCCACGCCCAGCGCGGAGAGCAGCGCGCCGAAACGTACTGGGCGGCGGGGCACCAGCAGCGCGACGACGAGGCTGGCGCCGATGGCGCGTACCGCGTCGAGCAGACTGATGTTCATCCAGCCGCCCGCCCCGAACGGCAGCGACATGACCGCCATCGGTACGGCGGCGGCGACCGCCAGCACCGCCCCGTCGACGAGCCGACTGCGATCCGGTCTGCGGCGGAGTGCACCCACCGGGAGTGCTCCGAGCACCAGGGCGACGCCGGCCAGGCCGACGAAGAGTCCGGCGACGGGGCTGGCGGCGGAGGCCAGCAGGGCCGCCACCGTCGCGGCGAGCAGACGTAGCCAGCGGCGGCCCAGCGTCAACGCCAGCAGGGCGAGCAGCCCGAACGCCACCCCGATGGCGTAGGTGATCCGGCCGGAGACAAGGTTGCCGGCGACGCAGACCGCACCGATCACCCCGGCCAGCATCGGCCGGCGGGCGGCGGTACGCAGCAGGAGCAACGCCAACGCCCACGCCGAGACCAGCAACGCGATCGCCCCGGCAACCCGGGGACCGAGATGGCCGTCCCCCAGCCAGCTCATCAGCGGTGGGGTGATCAGGCTGTAGCCGTACGGGGAAACGCCGCCGTACCAGCCGAAGTCGAGCACCGCGTACCCGTGCCGGGCGTAGAAGTCGGCGCGGGCGACCTGCGCGGACAGGTCGGTGCCCATCGGCGGGGCGAGCAGGAACGCCACCGCAAGCAGCAGAGCCGTGGCCGCGCTCGCGACGACGACCGGGCCGGGGCGACGCCGGTCAGGCATCGAGAACGTGCTCCACGGCGGTACGGGAGCGTCGCCCGGCCCGCAGGTAGTCGTCCAGGAACTCGCCTGGGTCGTCGCCGCCGAGCAGGTGCACCACGCCGGCAAGTTCGACCCCGTGCCGGGGCAGCTGGTCCCCGGCCCGGCCCCGGACCAGCATCAACGCGTTGCGTACCTGGGCGGCGCTGGTCCAGCCGGTGGCCATCGCAGCGGCGTCCGCCGGGTCGACCAAGCCGGCGTCCGCGGCAGCCGCCAGGGCGTCGAGGGTACGCGTCCCGCGCAGTTGCGGATGCTGCCCGGCGTGGCGCAGTTGGAGCAGTTGTACCGCCCACTCGACGTCGGCCAGTCCACCCCGACCGAGTTTGGTGTGGGTGGCCGGATCGGCACCCCGAGGGAGGCGTTCGGTCTCCACCCGGGCCTTGATCCGCCGGATCTCGACCACCTGTTCCCGGCTCAGCCCCCGGTCCGGGTAGCGCACCGGCTCGATCATCGTCTCGAACTCGGTGCCCAGGTCGACGTCACCGCAGACGAACCGGGCGCGCAGCAGCGCCTGCGCCTCCCACACCTTCGACCAGCGCGCGTAGTACTGGGCGTACGCGGCCAGGCTGCGTACCAGTGGCCCCTGGCGGCCTTCGGGGCGCAGGTCGGCGTCGACGCCCAGCGGCGGGTCGGGGGCCGGCATGCCGAGCAGTCGGCGCAGTTCCTCGGCGATGGCGTGCGCGGCGGCGCTGGCCGTACCGTCGGGCATCCCGGGCGGCGGGTCGTAAACGAAGAGCACGTCGGCGTCGGAGAGGTAGTTCATTTCGTAGCCGCCGAGCCGGCCCATGCCGATGACGGCGAACCGCAGGCCGGGCGGCGCGGGGTTGGCCACCCGGGCGGTGTGGAGTGCGGCGGCGAGGGTGGCGTCGGTGACGGCGGAGAGTCCCGCGCCGATGGCGAGTACGTCGAGGCGGGTGACGGTCTCCGGGGCCAGTGTGCCGGCGTGGCGCAGCACGTCGGCGCTGGCCAGCCGAATGAGTTCCCGGCGGCGCAGGGCTCGTACGGCGTGGATCGACTCGGCCACATCGGCCGGGCGGGTGGTGGTGCCGGCAACCGGGCGAGTGGTGGTGGGGGCATCCGTGCCCGTACCGGCCAGGTGCCGGTTGGCGGCCGCGATGAACCCGTCGCAGAGCACCTGCTTGTTCCGGGGGGCCAGCTCGGCGTCCTCGGCCAACAGGCGTAACGCCTCCGGGTCCCGGGCCAGCAGGTCGGCGACGTACCGGGACAGGCTCAGTTCGCGGGCCAGTCGGCGGGCCACCGGCCCCTCGTCGCGGAGCAATCGTAGGTACCAGGGGGTGCCGCCGAGCTTGTCGGAGACCTGGCGGTAGCTGAGCAGCCCCCGGTCCGGTTCCGGCGCGTCGGCGAAGTCCTGGAGCAGTACGGGCAGCAGGGTGCGCTGGATCGCGGCGGTACGGGTCAAGCCGCCGGTGAGCGCCTGGATGTGCCGCAGCGCCCCAGCCGGGTCGGCGAAGCCGAGCACCTCCAACCGCTGCCGGGCCGCCGCCGGGGTCATCCGCAGCCCGTCGGCGGGTACCCGGGCGACCGCCTCCAGCAGTGGCCGGTAGAGCAGTTTGGCGTGCAGCCGGCGTACCTCGGTGGCGTGGGTGACCCAGTCGGCGCGGAACGCCGCGACGGCGTCCCGGCCGGGGGTGGCGGTGTAGCCGAGCGCGTGTGCCAGCCAGCGCAGCGCCACCGGATCGGCCGGTACGGTGTGCGTGCGGCGCAGGCCACGCAGCTGGAGCCGGTGTTCGACGCCGCGCAGGAAGCGGTAGCCACGCAGCAGTGCCTCGCCGTCGGCACGACCGACGTAGCCGCCGTTGACCAGGGCTTTCAGCGCGGGGATGGTGCCCGGTGCGCGCAGCGTCTCGTCGGCGCGACCGTGCACCAGTTGCAGCAGTTGCACGGCGAACTCGATGTCGCGCAGCCCGCCCGGCCCGCGTTTGATCTCCCGGTCCTGCTCCCCGGGCGGGATGTTCTCGATGATCTTGCGGCGCATGGACCGGATGTCCGAGACCGCCTCCGGCCGTTCGGCCGCCGACCAGACCATCGGGGCGAGCTGTTCGATCCACTCCTGGGCCAGGGCGAGGTCACCGGCCGCCGGCCGGGCCTTGAGCAACGCCTGGAACTCCCAGGTACGCGCCCACCGCCGGTAGTAGGCCAGGTGGCTGGCGAGGGTACGCACCAGCGGCCCACGGTTGCCCTCGGGGCGCAGTGCCGCGTCCACCGGCCAGGCCACCAGCCCACAGATGTGGATCAGGCGGGTGGCGACCGTGGTCGCGGCGGGCAGGTCCTCGTCCGTGTCGGCCACGAAGATGACGTCCACGTCCGAGACGTAGTTGAGCTCGTCGCCGCCGCACTTGCCCATCGCCACCACGGCCAGGCGGGGCGTCGGCGTATCGGCCGGCAGCTCGCTGACCGCCAGGTCGTACGCGGCGGTGAGGGTGGCGTCGGCCAACCCCGACAGGGCGGCCATGGTCTGCTCCAGGCTGCGCGCGCCGGTCAGGTCGGCCGCCGCGATCCGCAGCAACGCCAACCGGTACGCCTGCCGTAGCACCGGAATACGCGCGGCCGGCCGGTCCGGCGCTGCCGCCGGCAAGATGAGTGTCCCGTCGGCGGCGGGGGCCAACCCGTCCGCTCCGGTCGCCAGGGCCCGCCACTGGTGTGGGTTGGCGGCCAGGTGATCGCCGAGCGCAGACGACGCCCCGAGTACGGCGACCAGCCGGCGCCGCAGCCCCACATCCGTACGCAGGGCAGCGAGCAGTGCGCTAACTTCCTGCTGCTCAGTACGCCGTTCGGCTTCGACGATGCGGTGTAGTTGGCGCAGGGCCAGGTCCGGATCGATGGCCCGGCCCAACATGGTGAGCAGTTCACCAGCCATCGGGTCGACCGGTTCCTGGGTCTCCGGGTCCCACCAGCCCAGCCCGGTCGGGCCGAGCAGGTCACCCGCCCGGCCGCCGTCGTCGCCGTCGGCCACCCCGAAGCCGTACCGGGCGAGCCGGCCCTGAGCGCTCGTCGGTCTGGTCATCGCCGGGCCTCAGTGGCCGAGTAGTGGGAGGTTACGCCGGGGTTCCGCCCCGGCCAGCTCGCCCCGCGCCAGCGCGGCGAACCGGATCGCGAACGGGTGCCACACCTCCTCGATGTCGGCCATGACCGCATCGCAGGCGGCGACCACCATTTCGGGGTCGTAGTCCAGCTCGGCGAGCAGCCGCGAATCGGTCGCCCATTCGGCGATCATGGCGGTATCCGGCTCGATGTGGAACTGCAACCCCCAGGCCCGGTCCCCCATCCGGAACGCCTGGTGCGGATATCGGGTCGAGGCGGCCAGCAGCACCGCGTCGCGGGGTAGCTCGGTGATCTCGTCGGCGTGCCACTGCAACACGTCAGGGATCAGCGGCACCCACTTGAACAGCGGGTCTTCGTCGGCCGCGTCCCGCCGGCCCACCAGCGCCGGACCGACTTCCGGCCCGGACGGGCTGCGCTCGACCAGCCCGGCGTGCGCGGTAGCCAGCAGCTGCGCCCCCAGGCAGATCCCCAGCGTCGCCACCCGGTGCCGGACCGCCTTGCGTAGCAGCCCTTCGAGGGCGGGGAACCAGGACGCGCCGGGGCTGCCATCGGGCAGCGGATAGGGGTGCTGCGGACCCCCGAGCACCACCAGCGCCGCGAAGCCGTCCAGGTCCGCCGGCAGTTCATCCCCGGCGTACGGGCGAAGGATGTGCAGGTCGAGGCCCCCCTCGATCAGCCACTCCCCCAGCCGGCGAGGGTCGTCCGTCGGGTCGTTCTCGATCACCAGCGCGGTTGCCACGAGTCGAGGCTATCGGGTGCCGATCGGTCCCCCGTCCCGCCGGTCCCCGTGTCTCACCGCTGGCGCATGATGAGGGCGCCTCGCAGGACAGGTGAGCTACCAGCGGGATCCCTGATCGGAGAACCCACGAACAGGCCCTCCGCCACACCTTTGGCGTAGGTGCGACTCACGTGTTGTCACCCCAACTAGGCTCGGGCGCTATGACCGATGCCGTACGGCCGCCCGCCCTTTGCCCCGGCGACACCGTGATGCTGGTGTCCCCCTCCGGGCCGACCCGGTCGGAGCGGGTGGCCCGAGGCATCGAGCTGATCAGCGGCTGGGGGCTGCGGCCGGTGCTCGCCCCGAACGTCTACGCCCGGCAGGGCTATCTTGCCGGTGGCGACGAACTGCGGGCCGCCGACATCAACACGGCGTTCGCCGATCCGGACGTACGCGGGATTCTCTGCACTCGGGGCGGCTACGGCGCGCAACGCGTGGTCGATGCGATCGACATGGCGGTCGTCAGGCAGAACCCGAAGGTGGTCGCCGGATTTTCCGACATCACCGCCTTGCAGTTCGCACTCTGGCGCGGGGCCCGGCTGGCCAGCGTGCACGGGCCGGGCGCGGCCTGGTTGGATGAGCGCACCCCGCCGGAGTCGGCGGAGTCGCTGCGCGCCGCGTTGATGAGCACCGAGCCGGTGACGGTGACCCGGGTGCCCACCGAGGAGACCGCCTCCGTGTTGGTGCCCGGTACGGCCACCGGCCCGCTGATCGGCGGCAACCTCTGCCTGGTCGTCTCCTCGCTGGGTACCCCCGACATGCCGGACCTGGCCGGCGCGATCCTGCTGATCGAGGACGTCGAGGAACCGCCGTACAAGGTGGACCGGATGCTTACCCAGTTGCGCCGCGCCGGGGTGCTGGCGAAGCTCGCCGGGGTGGCGGTGGGGCAGTTCACCAACTGCGCCGACGACTGGGCGGTGACCGTCGCCGACGTGATCGCCGAGCGGCTCGGCGATCTGGGGGTGCCGGTGCTCGGCGGGTTGCCGATCGGGCACGGCGTCGGTCAGCTCACCGTCCCGATCGGCGTACCGGCGACGTTGAACGCGAGCGCCGGCACACTCGTCGTCTCCGCCGCCGTCCGCTGAGACCCTCGACACCGCACAGGTACGGTGTCGAGCGCGGCTCAGGAGGTGGACACCTGCACCAGCCCTCGGTAGAAGGCATGGTCGGAGACGGTCCGGGGAACTTCGATCGGCAGCCCGCTCACCGATGCGGCATCCGTGGTCTCCGAGAAGAAGAGATAGTCAATCTTGTTGGTGCCGGTCGTACCGGCCGTCCGCCCACCACTGCGGCAGGCCGTCACGGTCGAGGCGCACCCCGCGTTGCTGTAGAAGTTATGGTCGTCCTGGTCAGCCTCGTAGAACAGCCCCCATCCGCCGCCCGGCTTGGCCTGCGACTGGTAGAAGGCGTCCATGGCAGTCTCCGTGGGGAGTGAGTTGAAGTCCCCACCCACCACGACGATCTTGCCAGCGACAATGTCGCCGTCGAGGTCCGAGGCGAGCCGCGCGGCCTGGGCGGTACGAGCCCGCTTGTTGATGTTGCCCGGGTCCCGGAACGCCCGCATGTGCACGCTGCATCCCTTGACTACCCGGCTACCCAGGTCGGCGAGTTGTACGTCGTAGCAGAGAGCGGTGAAGGTACGCGGCGGGTTGACCGGTCGGGTGTCGTTGATCTGGTGCCGCTCGCCACCGAGGGCAATCTCGTCCCGGTTGCTCAACGTCCCTCGGGCCCCGACGACCTGGCCGATCCAGCAACGCCGGTCGTCGTTTGCCGGATCATCGTCCTCGTTCACCGCACAGTTCGTCGCCCCGCAGCCGGTGTAGGTGGTGAGCAAGAGGGTGAAACCCAGCTGGTACGTGCCGGAGCTGAAGGCATGGTTGCCGAACCACTCGTACTGCGGCCAGCAGACCTCCTGCAACATGATCAGGTGAGGGCGAAAATCGTCGATGAGACCGGTGATGGTCGGCAGATCGTCGGTCCGGCCTCCCATGCACATGCCACCGCAGATGTTGTGGCTGATCGCCTTGAGGCCCACGGTTGCCGCAACCGCAGCCGTTCCACTGACCGTCCCAGCGGCCGGGTCAGCGGCCGTCCCCCCGACCGGGCCAGCGGAGGCCGGCGTCGTGGTGACGATCTTCGTCGGGTCCGGTACGCCAGCCCTGCCCGGCGTACCGGCTCCACCCTGGGCTAATCCGGGTAGCAGTACCGCAGCGAGGGCGACCACCAGGGTCGCCGCGATCCTACGCATCGTCGTGTCACTCCCCGTTCAGAAGACATCGAAGAGGACGATAGTAGCGAAGATCGATACGCTGCTCCGGGCCGCCGCTGCTCAGTCAGCCGACGGCAGTGCGTCCAGGTAGACCCACTCACCGTTCTCGCGTACGAAGCTGCTGCGCTCGTACATCGCGTCAGCCTGCCCCGACTCGCGATAGTGCGCGCGGAACTCGACGCTTCCGGCGGTGTCGAAGAGGCCGCCCCGATCGGTGGCGAGGATCTCCAGCTGCGTCCAGCGTTGCTGCGGATCGAGCGTCAGCCGCGCCGGCCGGGTGGTGGGGTGCCAGGTCCGTAACAGATAGGCGGCGTCGCGCACGGCGTACGCGCTGAACCGCGACCGCATGAGCTGCGCGGCCGTCACGGCGGTCGTCTCTCCCCGGTGCAGCCGGCCACAACACTCGCCGTAGGGCTCAGCCGAGCCGCAGGGGCAGGGCCGGGTCGAGTCGTACGCCGCTGTCGTCCGGCGGGCTCCGCGTTTCGCCACACGATCATTGTGCCGGACGGGTACGGCCGGTCTGCCAACACCTACGATGCCTGCTGACCTCGGGAAAGGTCCCGACAATCGATCATGCTGACGACGCTGGTTGGTATTCGACAGCGACGAGTAGATGGTCGGATGCTGCCCGGCCGAGGGTGGTGTCCGCGACGGTGTGCCGCTGGATCTGTCCGGGGTGTGCTGGGCCGGTGCGATGGTGGATGCGGTCGGGACGATGGTCGCCGTGGGGGTTCTCGGGCCAGTGGCCGGTGGTGGGTTGCCAGGATGCGTCGCAGGTGATGGCGGTGTCGTGGAAGCCGGCGGTGTGCAGGATCCGGTCCGGCTCTCGATCAGTGTTGGTGGGCCAGGTGCCGGCGAGGAAGACGTCATGCTCATCGTGGCCGAGGGCGGTGATGAGCAGTTCGGCTTCCCGCCGGGCCTGCCGGTCATCGCCGTCGGCTGGTGGTGCCTGGTAGTTGGCGACGGTGACCCGGTGGCCGTAGGCGTCGAGGGTGAGCCAGGTCAGGCCGTATCGGAAGGGCTGGTTGGTGGCGGGCCGCCAGGTGCCGGGTACGGGTCGGATGTCGGGTCGCCACAGGATGCCGAGTCCGGCACCGCCCGCTGCTGCGATCGTGCTGCTGCCACTGTGGGTACGGCAGTGCATGCGCGTTTCGTGGGCCATCCGGGTCAGCGCCGATTCTGC
>NZ_JBSFTE010000012.1:0-204125 GCF_053590565.1 Micromonospora sp. NPDC003197
GGCAGCGCAGGCACGGGAATCCTTGTCGGTCACGGAGCGTAGAGAACTCACATGATCGACAATCCCGTGCCTGTTTGCTACCCCTGAACAGCTACTTGGGCTGCACACGCCCTACTGACGGTCTCTCATAGTCGCTGACCGTGAGGTACGCCTGCATCATCGACTCCGGGTCCAGCCCGTGCTCGTCAAGGGCGGCCAGGATCCACTCGATGCTGGCCAGCACGTGTGGCCCGAGCGGAGGCCGCTGGGTGCCGGCGACGATGGGCAGGACCCAGAGGTGTCGGCGGTACATCGCCCACTCCTGCCGGGCGGCGAGTTCGATCCGAGCGCGCCAGTCGGTCGGGCCGGGGTCGGGATAGTCGATCTCCCCGAAGGCGGTGTCCACCATGAGGTCGACGAGTTCAGCTCGGCCGGGTACGTGTCGATAGAGCGACATCGTGCCGGCGTCGAGAGCGGCAGCGACCCGCCGCATGGACAAGCCGTCCAACCCGTACCCGTCGGCGATCTCGATCGCGGTCCGCACGATCCGGTCGAGACTCAACCCCGGCTCAGGATCGGCCCTCCGCTCCCCACCCATCGGTTCTCCTTCGCGGTCGGCGCGGCTCGGTCAGCTCAGGCTTGACGGAACACCTCCGTCTATGCGTACAGTGTACGCATAGACGGACGGGAGGTTCCCATGACCGAGAGCATCACGGTACGACTGGGCAGACCGGAAGACGTACCGGCGATCGCGACGACAATCGAAGAAGCCGGATTCGATGAGGCGGTGTTCAGCTGGGTGATCCCCGACGAACAGGCCCGACGGGAATGGATGGCCGCCGGCACCGAACAGCAACTCGCCTGGGTGACCGGAGCGCTGACCACCGGAGAGATCGTCACGGCCGGCGACCCGTCCCGGGAGATCGCCGGAATTTCGGTGTGGCAGTTCCAGGACGGTACGCCGGAGGCCGCGCCGCCCGCCGAGCTCACCAACTTCTTCGAACAGGTCTACGGGCCGTACGCACCGCGCATCATGCTCGTGCTGGAGTTGACCGGGCAGCGCCATCCCCGAGCCGAACCGCACTGGTACCTGCAGCAGATGGTGGTCGTCCCGCAGTTCCGGGGACGTGGCCTCGGCGGGGCCATGCTGCGTCACCAGCTCGCCCGGGCCGACGCCGCCGGAGTGCCGACCTACCTGGAGGCGAGCAACCCCCGCAACCGCGCGCTCTACGAGCGGTACGGCTTCCGGCCGCTGGGCGACCCGATCGCGCTTCCCGACAACGGACCACACCTGCAACCAATGTGGCGCCCCTGATGTTAGGAAGGGCCCCTTCTTATCGTTTTCTGTCTAGGAAGGGGCCCTTCCTAACATTGCGACGCCAAAGCCACAGGCCGAGCCAGGAGCCGACCACCACGATCGCCACCAGCGCCATCACCAACTCGGCATAGCGCTCGGGATAGAGCACGCCCTCGACGTACCGGTCGATGAAACCGCGCATCGCGCCGGTCTCCCCCGCCTGCCGCCGGGACCAGTGCTCGGCGTAGGTCAACGGGCAGTCCAGCCCGGCCGCGACCACAACGGCCCCCCAGCCGGCGGCAGCCAGGTGCAGCCAGCCGGTTCTGGGCCACAGCCAGGCCAGGAAACCGCCGACCACCAGGTACGCCAGGAAGCCGAAATGCAGCACCAGGATCAGCGTCGTCAACAACCGGTAACCCATGGAACCTCCCACCGGCCAGGCTAGTTAGCCGACGGCGCGATGCCATGGGTACGCGAACCTAGATCAGACCTCCACCACCGTGGGTACGATCATCGGCCGGCGCCGGTAGGCGTCGTTCACCCAGCGCCCGACCGTCCGGCGGACGATCTGCTGGAGCTGGTGCGGATCGGTGATGCCGTCGGTGGCGGCCCGACCGAGCGCCTCGGTGATCAGCGGAATGACCGGGCTGAACGCCTCCGGATCGTCGGAGAAGCCCTTCGCGGAGACGGTGGGACCACCGACGACCTTGCCGGTCACCGAGTCGACCACCACGGTGGCCGAGATGAACCCGCCGTCGCCGAGCATCCGCCGCTCGGTGAGCAGCGACTCCCCCACGTCCCCGACCGCCAGGCCGTCGACGTAGACGTACCGGCTCTTGACGTGGCCCACCAGCGACGCCCGGCCCTCGACCAGGTCTACGACGTCACCGTCCTCGCAGAGCACCACCCGGTCGGGGGCGACCCCGGACTCGATGCCCAGCCGGGCGTGTGCCCGCAGATGCCGCCATTCACCATGTACCGGCATCAGGTTGCTCGGCCGTACGACGTTGAGCAGGTAGAGCAGCTCGCCGGCAGGGGCATGCCCGGAGACGTGCACCTTGGCGACGTCCTTGTGAATGACGTTCGCGCCGGCCCGGGAAAGCTGGTTGATCACCCGGTAGACGGAGGTCTCGTTGCCTGGCACCAGCGAGCTGGCCAGCACCACCGTGTCGCCGGGGGCGATCGTGATGTGCCGGTGGTCGCCGGTGGCCATCCGGCCCAACGCGCTCATCGGCTCGCCCTGCGAACCGGTCGACATCAGCACGATCTGCTCTGGCGGCAGGGCCGTCGCCTCGTCGATGCCGACGACCAGGCCGGCCGGAATGTTGAGCAGGCCCAGGTCCCGGGCGATGCCCATGTTGCGCACCATCGACCGGCCGATCAGGGCGACCTTGCGGCCGTGTTCGCGGGCCGAGTCGAGCACCTGCTGTACCCGGTGCACGTGCGAGGCGAACGAGGCGACGATGATCCGGCCGGTGGCCTTGGCGAAGATCGAGTCGAGGATCGGTCCGATCTCCCGCTCCGGGGTCACGAACCCGGGGATCTCCGCGTTGGTCGAGTCGGAGAGCAGCAGATCGACGCCCTCGGCCCCGAGCCGGGCGAACCCGGCCAGGTCGGTGATCCGGCCATCCAGCGGAAGCTGGTCCATCTTGAAGTCGCCGGTGTGCAGCACCAGACCGGCCGGGGTACGAATCGCCACCGCCAGCGCGTCCGGAATCGAGTGGTTGACCGCGAAGAACTCGCACTCGAACGGGCCGAGCCGCTCCCGCCGCCCCTCCCGTACGGTGAGGGTGTAGGGCTCGATCCGCCGCTCGGCGAGCTTGGCCTCCACCAGGGCAAGGGTGAACTGCGAGCCGACCAACGGAATGTCCGGCTTGTGGGCCAGCAGATACGGCACCGCGCCGATGTGGTCCTCGTGCCCATGGGTCAGCACGATCGCCTGCACGTCGGCGAGTCGGTCGAGGATCGGGGTGAAATCGGGCAGGATCAGGTCGACACCGGGCTGCTCGACATCGGGAAAGAGCACCCCACAGTCCACGATCAGCAACTTGCCGTCGTACTCGAAGACCGTCATGTTGCGGCCGATCGCGCCCAACCCGCCCAGCGGAATGATCCGCAGACCACCCTCGGGCAGTGCAGGCGGCAGATCCGCCTCGGTGTACGTCACGGTCATGCCGCCCCCTTGCCCCACTTGCTCATGCCGTCTCCTTGCTCCGCAGCGGGACGACGTAGCACCCGCACCAGCTGATTCGTTCACTCATACCGGCAGTTCCAGGCCCGCGTCGGCACAGTCCCGCCGCAACTGCTCAATCTCAGTGTCCGTGGCCGACACCAGCGGCGGACGTACCGGACCGGCCGGTAGGCCACGGGCGGCCATCGCAGCCTTGACCAGAATGGTGCCCTGGGTCCGGAAGATCCCGGTGAACAGTGGCAGCAGCCGCCGGTGCAGCACCAGCGCGGTAGCAATGTCGCCAGCGTCGTACGCCTCGATCATCTGCTTGGTGAGCGCGCCGGTCAAATGGGTGGAGGTACCGACCAGGCCGACCGCGCCGATGGCCAACGCGGGCAGGGTCAGCGAGTCCTCGCCGCTGTAGAAGGCCAGGTCGGTCCGGCTGGTGACCCAGGAGGTGGCGGTCAGATCGCCCTTGGCGTCCTTCACCGCGACGATCCGGTCGTGCTCGGCGAGCCGGACCAGGGTCTCGGTGGCGATCGGCACACCGGAGCGCTGCGGAATGTCGTAGAGCATCACCGGCAGACCGGTGGCGTCGGCCACCGCGGTGAAGTGTGCCAGCAGGCCGGCCTGCGGCGGCTTGTTGTAGTACGGCGTCACGACCAGCAGCCCGTCCGCCCCGGCCTTCTCGGCGGCGGCGGCCAGCTCGATGGTGTGCCGGGTGTCGTTGGTGCCGACCCCCGCGACGACCTTGGCCCGGCCACCGACCGCCTCGACCACGGCCCGGATCAGCTGTTCCTTCTCCGCGTCGGTGGTGGTCGGTGACTCGCCGGTGGTGCCGTTGATCACGAGCGCGTCGTTGGCCTGCTCATCGACCAGGTAGTTCGCGAGGCGGGCCACGCCGTCGAAGTCCACGGAACCATCCGTGGTGAACGGCGTGACCATGGCCGTCAACAGGCGTCCGAAGGGACGCGGAAGTGCCCGCCGGTCGGAGCCGGCGGGAAGGTCGTGGGTCATGCAACCAACCTAGCGGAAGGACGCGGCAGCGCCGCTGGGGAAGGACTCAGGACTGTCGCGGAGGAAGGCTCAGGACTGCTCGGCGTACGCCGTGGTCGCGACCTCGGTACCGTCGGGCAGCGCGGAGATCGTGAAGTCGGCGAAGACGTTCGGAGCAACCCGCTGGAGCTGGCGCAGGCACTCGACGGCCAGCTCGCGGATCTCCACGTCGGCCTGCTCGGTGGCGCGCATCTCGATGAAGTGCCGCCAAGCCCGGTAGTTACCGGTGACAACGATCCGGGTCTCGGTGGCGTTGGGCAGCACCGCGCGGGCCGCCTGGCGGGCCTGTTTGCGGCGCAGTGTCGGGTTCTCCACATCGGCGAACCGCTGCTCCAGCCCCTCCAGCAGCTCGTTGTAGGCGCGCACACTCGCCTCGGTGGCGGCCACGAACTGCTTGTGCAGCTCCGGGTCGGCGGCGATGACGGCCGGCTCGACCATGGCGGCGTCCCGCTCCGGGACGTAGCGCTGGGAAAGCTGGGAGTAGGAGAAGTGCCGGTGCCGGATCAGCTCGTGGGTGAACGATCGGGACACCCCGGTGAAGTAGAAGGTCACACTGCCGTGCTCCAGCACGGAGAGGTGACCCACCTCCAGGATGTGGGCCAGGTAGCCAGCGTTGGTGGCGGTGGCCGGGTTGGGCTTACGCCACGACTGGTAGCAGGCCCGGCCGGCGAACTCGGCGAGCGCCTGCCCACCCTCAGCGTCGGTCGACCACGGTACGTCCGCGGGCGGCTCGAAATTTGTCCATGCGATGAGGCTGACCTGGGGCGGCACGATCTCCGGCATTCCTGCAACTCTAGTTGCCCCAGTCCCAGCCGACGTAACTGCCACCCGGGTAACCTCGGCCGCACCAGCTGCCGGCCGTACGACACCGATCCGCGACGTCGATCGGGCTGGATGGAGCCGACGGGTCCGGCCGGGGCGGGTCAGACGTAGAACCAGGTGAACGGGGCCCAGGGCAGGTTACGAGCGACGCTGAAGACCATCCAGACGGCCAGCACCACACCGATCGTCTTGTTCGACACCGGCAACTGGGGCAGCCGCCGACCCCAGATGTGCTGGACGGCCCACGCCACGTAGAGGTAGAGCAGGAACGGCAGCACGAAGACGAACATCAGATGGTGTCGGGCGGCGGCCGGCAGGTCACCGTTCAGGACGTACCACATCGCCCGGGTGCCACCGCAGCCTGGACAGTCCAGCCCGGTGGTCATCTTGAGCAGGCAGGTGGGGATGGCGTCGGCGCTGCTCCGGGTCGGGTCGGTGAGCAGGGTGTAGCCCACCCCGGCGGCCATGCAGGCCAGCGCCGCCACCGGAGCCGCCCACCGGGGCGAACGGGTGTAGAGCCGGGTGAAGAACCGGGTGAACCGGTCCGGTTCGACCGGCTGGTAGACCACCCCGGGGTACTGGCCGTCGGCGTAGCTGGGGTACTGGCCGTCGGCGTAGCTGGGGTGCTGACCGTCGGCGTAGGCGGGATCTGGACCGGCACTGACCGGGTCGGCTGCCGGTCCACCAACATTCGTCATCCTCGCTCCGCCCCATCGTCCGCCGGTCGTCTCACCGTACACCGGTGATGCCGGCCAGCGCGGCGGCGAGCGGGCCGGCGAGATCGCCCGCGACGGGCGGTGCCACCGCGCTCAACCCGAGCCATCCGGCGAGCCGGTGCAGCTCGGCGGCGAGCGCCAACGCAGTGTCGGCCACATCGACGCCGGGCTCTATCCAGGCGGCCGGTACCAGCAGCACCCCCGCCTTCCGGTCGGCCTTCAGGTCGACCCGGGCGGCGAGCCGGTCGCCGTGCAGGAACGGCAGCACGTAGTAGCCGTATACGCGTTGCGGCGCCGGCACGTAGATCTCGATCCGGTAGGTGAAGCCGAACAGCCGCTCGGTCCGGCCCCGTTCCCAGACCAGCGGGTCGAAGGGGCTGACCAGGGTGCTGGCCCGGACCCACCGGGGCAGCCGGGCCTGGGCGTGTAGGTAGGTCGGGCTCGGCCAGCCCGGCACCCGTACCGGCAGCAGCTCGCCGGCCTCGACCAGCTCGGCGATGGCGACTCGGGTGCCGGCCAGCGGCAGCCGGAAGTAGTCACGCAGCTCCGGCTCGGCGGCGACCCCCAGCGCGCGGGCCGCGACGGCGACGAGTTGCCGGTACGCGTCGGGCGGGGCCAACGTCGGGGCGTCCAGCACCGCCGCGGGCAGCACCCGCTCGGGTACGTCGTAGCGCCGGGCGAAGGCGGTGGTTCGGGTGGCGGCGGTCACCTCACCGGACCAGAACAGGAACTCCAGCGCCTTCTTGACCGCCGACCAGTTCCAGCCCCAGTTGCCGGTTTCCCGGGGCGCGTCGTGTTCGATCTCGGCGGCGGTCAACGGGCCTCGGGCGCGCACCTCGTCGCGTACCCACTCGACCAGTTGCGGCTGCTCGGTGGCGATCTGCCGCATCCCGCCCCAGGCCTCCGTACGGGCTGCGGCCATCCGCCAGCGCAGCGCCGGGTGTGCCTCGACCGGCAGCAGGGACGCCTCGTGCCCCCAGTATTCGAACAGCTCGCGCGGCCCCTGGTAGGCGGCTCGGTCCAACAGCGAGGTCGGATAGGGCCCGAGCCGGCTGTAGAGCGGCAGGTAGTGCGCCCGTTGCAGCACGTTGACCGAGTCCATCTGGAGCAGGCCGATGCGGCCGAGTACGCGGCGCAGGTGCCGCCGGTCAGGCACGCCGGTCGGCAACGGGTCGGCGAAGCCCTGGGCGGTGAGTGCGATGCGGCGCGCCTGGGCGGGGGAAAGCGATTCGGGTATGGGCATCGGGCAGCAGGCTAGCCGAAGGGTACGACAGCGACGTCGACTACGGGCGTAGCGCCGTCGATTACCGGCACCGCGACGTCGGCTCCCGGCGCGGAAACTGGACCAGCCGACAAACCCCACGGAAACTGTACAGATGGTAGCGATACGCCTGGAACGTCCAGATGACGCGCTGGCGATCGCCGGGGTGCACGTACGTGCCTGGCAGGCTGGCTACGCCGGGATCATGCCCGCCGAGGTACTCGACCGGCTCAACATCGCCGCCTGGGCGCAGCGCCGCCGTGAGCGGGGCACTGCCGAGCCGGAACATCCGTTCCGCACGCTCGTCGCCACCATCACCGCCACCGCAAGCGCCAGCAACACCAGCGCTACCGCCACCGCAAGCGAGGGCGACAGCGAGGGCATAATCGTCGGGTTCGCCACCGTCGGCCCGTACCGCATCGCGCAGGACCCAGCGGATCTCGACCACCGCTACGGCGAAATCCTGACCATGTACGTCGAGCCGACCCACTGGGGCACCGGGATCGGCCGGGCACTGCTGGCGGCGGCCGGCACCGAACTGGCCGGTCGTGGCTGCTCCGAGTTACGACTGTGGGTGCTGGCGGAGAACAACCGAGGCCGCCGCTTCTACGAACAGGCCGGGCTAGCGCCCGACGGGGACCGTACGGTGTTCAAACTTCAGTGGTCGCGGGGACGGCCGCCGGTGGGGCTGGTCGAGCTGCGCTACGCCGCTGCGCTCAGCACTCTGACCACCGCCGGCTCTCTCGGACCGGTCCCCGACGTCCGGCCGATCGACGGATCGGTCGACGCTCTCCGGACCGTCGACGGGTCGAGCAGCCCCGCCACCCGACCCAATCCGGTCGTCGAGCGGTGACCACCTCCGGATCGGCAGGGCCAGCAGGGCGAGGCTGATCCAGACGTAGAGATTGCCGCCCAGGAAGCCGAGGATCCCGGAGAAGTCCCGCTCAAAGATCCAGACGAACCGGCTGATCAGGAAGCCGTACGCGACGATCGCGCTGGCCAGCAGCCAGCGCCGGCGGCGGCTACCGGCGGGGGCCGCGAAGGCGTTGTCGACCAGCAGCACCAGGGCCGGAAGCAGCCAGACCAGGTGATGCACCCAGGTCACCGGGCTCACCAGGCAGCTCAGCACGCCGGTCAGCGCCAGCCCGGTCGCCTCGTCCCCGGCGGCCACCGCAGCCCGGCAGCGCCACGCCCAGATCGCCACGACCACGACTACCAGCACCAACCAGGCCAGCGTGCTCGGTTCGCTCGGGTTCAGTCGGGCGACGACGCCGCGCAGCGACTGGTTGGAGATGAACTCCAGCGAACCGACCCGGTCGGTGTTCCACAGCGCCTCGGTCCAGAAGGTCCGGGACTCGTTTGGCGCGACCGCCCCGGCGAAGAGGGTGGCTGCAGCGGCCGTACCCATCGCGGTGAACGCCGCCCGCCATCGGCCGGTGACCAGGAGATAGACGATGAAGACCCCGGGGGTGAGCTTGATGGCCGTGGCCAACCCGATGCCCACCCCGCCCCACCGGCTGCCCCGACCGACCAGGCGCAGCAGGTCGGCCCCGACGAGGAAGAGCAGCAGCATGTTGACCTGGCCGAAATCGACCGTCTCCCGCATCGGTTCGAAGGCCGCCGCCAGGCAGAGCGCGACGACCAGGGCGAACCACCGGGTCCAACCGACTCGGCGGGCGATCGGGTCGACCAGCCACCACAGCAGCAGGGCGCTGGTCACCACGCTGGCGGTCACGCTGATCACGATCGCCGCCAGCCACGGGACGTACGCCATGGGCGCCATGATGAGCGCGGCAAAGGGCGGATAGGTGAAGCCGTACTTGCTGTTGGGCTTGAGCCAGTCGTAGAGCTGCCCGTCGTCGACGACCCAGTGACGCATCGCGCCGTAGTAGACCTTCAGATCGAAGAACGCGTGTCCGACCGCCGCGATGGCGAGGAACGCGGTCACCCCGACGACCAGGGCGATCACGAAGATGACCTGATGCCGGGTACGCCATCGGGCACCCTGCGGCATCGTTGCCTCCCTCACGTTGCGTAGGCTCACCAGTCATGGCTCTCGGGTACGTCCGCCCGGCGCGTCCGGAGGACGCCGCCGAGATCGCACGCATTCAACTCGCGACCTGGCGGGTCGCCTATCGCCGCATGCTGCCCAGACACGTGCTCGACAACCTGGACGAGGCGTGGCTGGGCCAACGGTGGAGCGCCGCCATCGAGGCGCCGCCGTCCGCCCAGCACCGGGTGCTGGTCGCCGTCGAGCAGGCCGAACAATCGTATCTGGTGGGTTTTGCCGCATCTGGTCCGGCCGACGAGGAGGCCCTGGCCCCCGGCGAACCGGCCGATGCCCTCGCCACCGGGGTGGTCGCGATCACCGACCTGCTGGTCGAGCCCCGCTGGGGTCGGCGCGGGCACGGCAGCCGGCTACTCGCGGCCAGCGTGGACCTGTGGCGCGAGGACGGTCAGGCCAGTGCGGTGGCCTGGGCGTTCGACGGCGACCAGGCCACCCGCAAGTTCCTGACCAGCACCGGCTGGGAGCCGGACGGGGCGGCTCGGGCCCTCGACGTCGACGACATGCTGGTTCCCCAGCTCCGTCTGCACGTCTCATTGGCCCCGGCCACCGACGGACCTACCCCATCGGAGTGATCACTTCGCGCCGCCAATGGCCGAGCTGATCTGACGCTGACCGAGGTGCCCTGGCGCTAGTCGAGCAGGGCGTCCAGGCCGACGGTGAGACCGGGCCGCTTCGGCACCGAGCGGACGGCCAGCAGCACCCCGGGCATGAACGAGGCGCGATCGAACGAGTCGTGTCGAATGGTGAGTGTCTCGCCGGTCGTACCGAAGAGCACCTCCTGGTGAGCGACCAGGCCGGTGGCCCGCACCGCGTGTACGCGTACGCCGTCGATGTCGGCCCCCCGCGCACCCGGCACCTCGTCGGTGGTGGCGTCCGGCGACGTGCCCAGCCCGGCTTCGGCGCGGGCCTGCGCGATCAGCCGGGCGGTGTGCGTCGCGGTGCCGCTGGGCGCGTCGAGCTTCTTCGGATGGTGCTGCTCGATGATCTCGACGGACTCGAAGTAGCGCGCGGCGCGGGCGGCGAACTGCATCATCAGCACCGCCCCGATGCCGAAGTTGGGGGCGACGACCACCCCGGCCTCGGGCTTGTCGGACAGCCAGCCGCGCACCTGGTCCAGGCGCTGCGCGGTGAAGCCACTGGTCCCGACGACCACGTGGACGCCCTGGTCGATGCACCAGCGCAGGTTGTCCATGACGGTGTCGGGGGTGGTGAAGTCGACCACGACATCAGCACCGGCATCGGCGGCGATGGACAACTGGTCGCCCTGATCGATCATCGCCACCAGCTCGAGGTCGTCGGCGGCCTCGACGGCCTTGCACACCTCGGCGCCCATCCGGCCCCGCGCGCCCAACACCCCGACCCGCAACCGTGCCGACCTGCCCACCAGCTCACGCTCGTCACCCACGGAGCACAACTTATCCCAACGGCAGTCGCCGCACCTGGGCAGGCACGGTCAACGGGAGGGGTTGGTCAGCAGATCGTCGATCTGTCCCATCGCCAGGCGCATACCTTCATCCATCCCCATGGTCAGCATCTGCTCGAGATCCTCAAGGCTGCTGAACCGGTTGACCGTCGTCATCCGCGCCCCGGTCTCGGTCCCTTCGATGGTGACGGCGATCGTGACCACCGGTGCGGAGGCAACGGGTTCGCCGTCCTCACCGGCGAAGCCATCGTCGAACGCCAGCCGGTGCGGCGCCTCGATCGCGGTCATCGTCCACCAGCCATGCGCCAGCTGCCCATCCGGGCCGGTCATGTGGTAGCGCGACTGCCCACCGACCACGAAGTCATGCCGCTTGAAGGTGGCCGGCCAGGTCGGCGGCCCCCACCACCGCTCCAGCTGTCGCGGGTCCTCCCACACCTGCCACACCCGTTCGACGCCGGCATCGAACTCGGCGACGAAGGTGAGCGAAAGCGCCTGCTCGTCCTTGTGGACACTGATCACGGTCATCGGGTCACTGCCTCTCTCGATCTTCTGCCAGGAGTTGTTCGATACCGCCAACGCGATCCCGCCAGAGCTGCTCGTAGGCCGCGAGCAGCCGCGCCGCACGTCGAAGCGACGTGACGTCCGCGTGTACGACCTGTTCCCGCCCACGTCGTTCTTTGCTGACCAGGGCAGCCCGCTCCAGGACCGCGACGTGCTTCTGGACTGCCGCGAAGCTCATCGAATAGTGCTGGGCCAGGGCAGACACCGACTGCTCCGCGCGCAGGACGCGGGTGATGATGTCTCGACGCGTGGCGTCCGCCAGGGCCTGGAAGATGCGGTCCACGTCTGCGGCATCCGATTCATCTACAACCATTTGGTTGTACGTTAGCGTGCGCGAGCGCCGAGCACAATCAGTATCGGCAAGTTGGACCGGGTGTCATCCGCAGCCGCAGCCCACAGCCGCAGCCCACAGCCGGAGCTGGAGCTGGAGCTGGAGGTAACCGCCTAGGCCGGTTCGACGTCGGCGAAGTCGCCCTCGCCGAACGGGCCGACCACCGCCAACGACATCGGGCGGGCCAGCAGCTCAGCCGCGAGGGTGTTCACCTCTTCGGCGGTCACCGCGTCCACCCGGGCAAGAAGCTCGTCGACCGAAAGCAGGTCGCCGTAGAGGAGTTCCCCTTTGGCCAGGCGGCTCATCCGGGACCCGGTGTCCTCCAGGCCGAGCACGTACGAGCCCTTCGCCATGCCCTTGCCTCGGGCCAGCTCGGCCTCGGTGATGCCGTGTGCGGCGACCTCGGCCAGCCCGGCGCGGACCAGGTCCAGCACCTCGTCGACCTTGCCCGGCGCGCAGCCGGCGTAGACGGCGAAGACGCCGCTGTCGGCGTACTGACTGGCGTAGGAGTAGACCGAGTAGGCCAGTCCACGCTGCTCGCGGATCTCCTGGAAGAGCCGGCTGGACATGCCGCCACCGAGCACGTTGTTGAGTACGCCGAGGGCGAACCGCCGCTCGTCCAGCCGGTCGATGGCGGGGCAGCCGAGTACGACGTGCGCCTGCTCGGTGTCCTTGCGCTCGACCAGGGTCCGGGCCGACAACGTACGGACCGGTGTGCTGGCTGGTCGGGGCACGGCCGGCTGGGCCGGCTCGGTGTCCAACGGAGTCCCCTGCAGGGCCTGCCGAACCTGCTTGACCACGGTGGTGTGGTCCAGGTTGCCGGCGGCGGCGATGACGATCGTCGGGGGCGTGTAGCGACGCCGGTAGAAGCCCTGGATCTGCCGCCGGGTCATCGGGGTGATGGTCTCCTCGGTGCCCGAGATGAGCCGGCCGAGGGGATGATCGCCGTAGATGGCCTGGGCGAAGAGGTCATGTACCTCGTCACCCGGCTCGTCGTCGTGCATGGCGATCTCTTCGAGGATCACGCCGCGCTCGGTCTCCACGTCGGCCGGATCCAGCACCGAGTCGGCGACCAGGTCGCACATGACGTCGATCGCCAACGGCAGGTCGGCGTCGAGGACTCGGGCGTAGTAGCAGGTGTATTCCTTCGTGGTGAAGGCGTTGGTCTCCCCGCCGACCGCTTCGATCTCGGCGGAGATCTCCAGGGCAGTCCGTTTCCGGGTCCCCTTGAACAGCAGATGTTCCAGGAAGTGGGAGACGCCGGAGAGGGAGCCGGTCTCGTCCCGCGAGCCGATACCCACCCAGATCCCGAACGACACGCTGCGCATCGCCGGGATCGCCTCGGTGATCACCCGCAACCCGCTGGGCAGGACCGTACGGCGTACGGTGCCGCCCAGCGGATCGGTGGTCAGGGTACGGGTGACCGCCCGGGCCGGTGCGTCAGCACCGGCCCCGGACGATCCGGCCCCACGGGCCCGATGGGACGTCCCCTGCTGCCCTGGTCCTCGATGCGCGCCGGCCGGAACCGGCCCCGCCGTCCCACGTTCTTCCAGGGAAAACGGTGACCGGTTCGCCCGACTCAAGAGACCACGACTCCTAGCTCGACAGGACAGCAGGGATTACGAAACGGGGAATGACCCGATGGGGTCAGCTGTGCCGGCTGCGGCGACGACGGGGACCGCCCTCACCGCCACCTTCACCGCCGGACTCGCCGCCTTCGCGGTCGCCCCGGCTCGGCCCCCGCTCGCCGCGCTCCCGGTCACCCCGGTCGCGCGGGCCCCGGTCGCCCCGGTCCCGGCTGGCCGGACGCTCGCCACCGGCCTCCTCGGCTGGTGCCTCCTCGCCCTCCGGCCGCACCTTGTCCAGGTAGATCTTGCCCCGGGCGTCGATGTCGGCGATCTGCACCTCGACCTTGTCGCCCACGTTGAGGTAGTCCTCGACCCGCTCGACCCGCTTGCCGTCGCCCACCTTGGAGATGTGCAGCAGGCCGTCGCGGCCCGGCAGCAGCGAGACGAAGGCGCCGAACGCCGCCGTCTTCACCACGGTGCCGAGGAACTTGTCACCGACCTTCGGCAGGGTCGGGTTGGCGATGGCGTTGATCCGCTCGACCGCGGCCTCGGCCGACGGGCCGTTGGTCGCGCCGACGTAGATCGTGCCGTCGTCCTCGATGGAGATCTCGGCGCCGGTCTCGTCCTGGATGGCGTTGATGGTCTGCCCCTTGGGGCCGATCACCATACCGATCTTGTCGACCGGGATCTTGACCGTGGTCACCCGCGGCGCGTAGTCCGACATCTTCGCCGGCGACTCGATCGCCTGCTGCATGACACCGAGGATGGTGGACCGAGCCTCGTGCGCCTGCTTGAGCGCGGCGGCCAGCACGTCCGACGGGATGCCGTCGAGCTTGGTGTCGAGCTGCAACGCGGTGACGAACTCCGGGGTGCCAGCGACCTTGAAGTCCATGTCACCGAAGGCGTCCTCGGCACCGAGGATGTCGGTCAGCGTGACGTACTCGGTCTTGCCGTCCACCTCGTCGGAGATCAGCCCCATCGCGATGCCGGCGACCGGCGCCTTCAGCGGCACACCGGCCGAGAGCAGCGCCAGGGTCGAGGCGCAGACCGAGCCCATGCTGGTGGAGCCGTTGGAGCCGAGCGCCTCGGAAACCTGACGGATGGCGTACGGGAACTCCTCCCGGCCGGGCAGGACCGGGATGAGGGCCCGCTCGGCGAGCGCCCCGTGGCCGATCTCGCGCCGCTTCGGCGCGCCCACCCGGCCGGTCTCACCAACCGAGTACGGCGGGAAGTTGTAGTTGTGCATGTAGCGCTTGGACTTCTCCGGAGAGAGGGTGTCCAGCGACTGCTCCATACGCAGCATGTTGAGGGTGGTGACGCCGAGGATCTGCGTCTCGCCCCGCTCGAACAGCGCCGAGCCGTGCACCCGGGGCAGCACCTGGATCTCGGCGGTCAGCGGCCGGATGTCCCGGGGGCCCCGGCCGTCGATGCGGACCTGCTCGCGCAGTACGCGGGAGCGCACCTCGGACTTGTTCAGCGAGCGGAACGCCGCGCCGATCTCCTTCTCGCGGCCCTCGAACTGGGCGGCGAGCTGCTCGTACACCTTGTCCTTGATCCGGTCCAGGGCGTCCTCGCGCTCCGCCTTGCCGGCGATCTTCAGCGCCTCGGCGACCTCGTCCCGACCGGCGGTGGCGACCGCCTCGTAGACGTCGTCGGAGTAGTCCAGGAAGACCGGGAACTCGGCGACCGGCTTCGCCGCCACCTCGGCCAGCTCGCTCTGCGCGCGGCACAGCTCGCGGATGGCCGGCTTGGCGGCCTCCAGGCCGCTGGCGACGACCTCCTCGGTCGGCGCGGTGGCGCCACCGGCGACCAGGGCAACGGTGTGCTCGGTGGCCTCGGCCTCGACCATCATGATCGCGACGTCGCCGTCCGGCAGGGTCCGGCCGGCCACGACCATGTCGAAGGTGGCGCGGCCCAGCTCCTCGTGGGTCGGGAAGGCCACCCACTGGCCGTCGACGTGGGCCATCCGGGTCGCCCCGATCGGGCCGGAGAACGGCAGGCCGGAGAGCTTGGTGGAGAGCGACGCGGCGTTGATCGCCACCACGTCGTACGGGTGCTGCGGGTCGAGCGCCAGGACGGTCTCGACGACCTGGACCTCGTTGCGCAGGCCCTTGACGAACGACGGGCGCAGCGGCCGGTCGATCAGGCGGCAGGTGAGGATCGCGTCCTCGCTGGGCCGACCTTCGCGGCGGAAGAACGAGCCGGGGATGCGGCCTGCGGCGTACATCCGCTCCTCGACGTCCACGGTCAGCGGGAAGAAGTCGAAGTGCTCCTTCGGCTGCTTGCTGGCCGTGGTGGCGGAGAGGACGACCGTCTCGCCGAGCTGGGCGAGAACGGAGCCGGCGGCCTGGCGGGCGAGGCGGCCGGTGGAGAAGACGATCTCACGGGTGCCGAAGGACCCGTTGTCGATCACTGCCTTGCTGTGCTGGGTGCCGAGATTTGTCTGCTCGGTCATGAGTGTTTCGCACTCCTTCGGTCATGGGGCGCACGACCTGTGGAGCGATTCAGGCGGCCGGTCTTCGATTGAAGCGCCCGGGGTGGGTCGGCGTGGTGCCGGCCGGCCCGGAGGCCACTACCGGAGACCGGTGCGCTGACTGCTCCGCATCGGGTGTCGCGCTGGCCCCTGTTATCGGGTGGTCATGCCATCGGGGGAGCGGCTGCGTCAGCCGCTCCCCCGATCACGTCACCTCCGCAGGCCGAGTCGCTCGATCAGCGACCGGTAGCGGTTGATGTCCTTCTTCTGCAGGTAGTTCAGCAGCCGCCGGCGCCGGCCGACCAGCAGCAGCAGACCACGGCGGCTGTGGTGGTCCTGCTTGTGCACCTTCAGGTGCTCGGTGAGGTCGGCGATCCGCTTGGTCAGCACCGCGACCTGCACCTCGGGCGAACCGGTGTCACCCTCGATGGTCGCGTAGTCCTGCCGGATCTTGGCCTTGGCTTCCTGGTCGAGCGCCATTTTCTCCCTGTTTCGGTGGGTGTGTCGTTGAGATCCGCGCCCGGTCCGGAGACCGCTGCACGGATGACCCCGCACCCGCGGCGTCGTGCAGGCACGCGGGGCCCCGTCGGTGATCCGACGTCCCCGTCAGGTTACCAGCTCACCACGCAGCGGCAATTCGAAGGTCACGGCGAGCCCCGTCGACGGGCTCGACCGAGCAGCACCACTGGCCCGCCGCCCGGCTCGACAGAGCAGCACCACTGGCTCGCGCCCGGCTCGACAGAGCAGCACCACTGGCTCGCGCCCGGCTCAACCGAGCACCTGGCGGGCCCGCTCGACGTCCTCGTTCATCTGGGCGATCAGCGGCTCGATGGTGTCGTAGCGGCGCATCTCCCGCAGGTGCGCGACGAAGTCCAGCGCGAGTCGCTCGCCGTAGAGGTCACCGTCGAAGTCGAGGACGTACGCCTCGACTCGGCGCTCCCGCCCGGAGAACGTCGGGTTGGTGCCGATCGACACCGCCGCGGGCAGTGCCACCGACCCACCGGCTGCCGCCCGACCATCCGCGGTCCGGTTGAAGGGCCGGATCAGCCGGGCGGCGTACACGCCGTCGGCCGGCACCGCCGCGTACCGGTGGCAGAGCAGGTTGGCCGTCGGGAAGCCCAGCTCGCGTCCCCGCTGGTCCCCCCGGATCACCACGCCCTCCAGCCGGTGCGGCCGCCCCAGGGCCGCTGCCGCCGCCACCACGTCCCCGGCATCGACGCAGGCCCGGGTGTACGTCGAGGAGAAGACCGTGCCGTCGTCGGCCACCAGCGGTGGGGCCTCGACCCCGAACCCGAAGGTCCGGCCCAGTCGTTCCAGCAGCGCCACGTCACCCGCCGCCCGGTGCCCGAAGCGGAAGTTCTCCCCCACCACGACCAGCGCGGCGTGCAGATGTTCGACCAGGATGTCGTGCACGAACGCCTCGGGCGACAGCCGGGAGAACTCGGGGGTGAACGGCACCACACAGAGCACGTCCACGCCGAGCGCCTCGATCAACTCCGCCTTGCGAGCCGGTTCGGTCAGCACGGCCGGATGCGAGCCGGGCCGGACCACCTCCGCCGGGTGCGGGTCGAAGGTGACCACCACCGACTGCACCCCCAGGTCCCGGGCCCGCTTCACCGCGTGCCCGATGGTCGCCTGGTGGCCCTTGTGCACGCCGTCGAAGACGCCGATGGTGACCACCGACCGGCCCCAGCCGCCCGGTGCCGCCTCGTACCCCCGCCACCGCTGCATGCGCGTGTCCCCCTGCCCTGTGCTCGTTCCCACCGGCCCGTCGCCGGCGCTCCCCGTCGTTGCGCGTACCGTCGCCGACGCTGGTCAGGCCGGCGCGAGCACGATCTCGGCCCGCGCCCGGCCGCCCCGCTCCCGGACGATGGCGATCAGGTCGCCGTCCGGGCCGAAGACCGCGTACGGCCCGTCGATGCCGGCCGGATCCAGCGGTCCACCGTGGGAGAGCACCTTCGCCTCGTCGATGTTGGCCTCCCGGGCCGGGAAGAACCGACGGGCCGCCGCCCCGATCGGTAGGTTGACCACGTCCGGGGAGCGTTCCTCCAGCTCGGGCAGGGTCGCCGCCTCGGCCAGGGTGAACCCGCCCACGGCGGTCCGGCGCAGCGCGGTGAGATGCCCGCCGACCCCGAGCGTGGCTCCCAGGTCGCGGGCGATCGCCCGGATGTACGTCCCGGACGAGCAGGTCACGTCCACGTCCACGTCCACCACGTCCGGCGTGTCCCGGCGGATGGCGAGTACGTCCAGCCGGGAGATGGTCACCCGGCGGGCGGCCAGGGCGACGGTCTCGCCGTCGCGTACCCGCTTGTAGGCCCGTTGCCCGTCGATCTTGATGGCGCTGACCGCGCTGGGCACCTGGTCGATCTCCCCGGTCTGCGCCGCGAGTCCGGCGCGGATGGCCTCGTCGGTGACCCCACCCGCCGGGGTGGTCGCGGTCACCTCGCCCTCGACGTCGTCGGTGATCGTCGCCTGCCCCAACCGGATGGTGGCGGTGTAGGACTTGCCCGCGCCGATAACGTATGTGAGCAGCCGGGTCGCCCTACCGACCCCGATGACCAGCACCCCGGTGGCCATCGGATCCAGCGTGCCGCCGTGCCCGACCCGCCGGGTCCGGGCCAGCCGGCGGATCCGTGCCACCACGTCGTGCGACGTCATGCCGCCGGGCTTGTCGACCACGATCAGACCATCCGAACTCACGCCGCAAGCCTGCCAGACGCCGGTCCGCCCCCCTCGCCCACCCGGCCCGCAGAGTACGCGGGTGGGCTCAGCGGACCGCGCCGACGACCGCCCACCGGCCGGACCGGATCCGCCAGAGCAGGGTGGCCAGGCGGACCACCATGAACAGCGAGAGACCAGCCCAGATCCCACCGAGCCCGAGGTCGAGGAGATAGCCGATCCAGATCGCCGGCAGGAAGGCACCTATTGCGGCGGCGATGGTGACGTTGCGCAGGTAACGGACGTCACCGGCACCGATCAGCACCCCGTCCAGGGCGAAGACGAGACCCGCCACCGGCAGCATCGCCACGAACCAGGGCCAGGCGATCATCGCCTGGTCCCGTACCAGTGGATCGGCACTGAACAAGGTGGGAATCACCCCGGCCCCCACCCCGATCAGTACCGCGAAGCCAACCCCGCACGCCCCGCTGATCATCGTGATCCGACGCGCCAGCCAACGGGCTCCGGAGTCGTCGTTCCCGCCGAGTGCGGCACCGATCAGGGACTGGGCGGCGATGGCCAACGCGTCCAACACCAGGGCGATGAAGAACCAGAGTTGGATGGCGATCTGGTGGGCGGCTACGGTCGCGGCACCGAACCGGGCCGCCACGGCGGTGGCCGACAGGAAACTGGCCTGGAAGGCCAACCCGCGTACCAACAGGTCCCGGCTGAGTACGAGTTGCTGGCCGATCACCCGGGGCCGGGGACGCAACGGCACCCGCTCGGCAACCAGCGCGCCGACGAAGAGCGCCCCGGAGAGGGTCTGCGCCACCACGTTGGCCACCGCCGAGCCCACCAGTCCGAGTCCGACGGGGTAGACCAACAGCGGACAGAGCACCGCCGAGAGCAGGTTCGGGACAAGCACGAACAACAGCGGCCGGCGGGTGTCCTGGACCCCGCGCATCCAGCCGTTACCCGCTGCGGCAAGCATCAGACCCGGAGCGCCGAGGGCCGCGATCCGCATCCACTGAGCCGCCTCGTGGGCCACGTCGGAGCCGGCCCCGGTGAGCGTACGCGCCAGCGCGCCGGCTCCGAACTGCATCCCGACCGCCAGCACCAGGCCGGCGATCAGGGCGAGCCAGGCCGCCTGCACGCCCTCGGCCACTGCGGCCGGTCGATCACCGGAGCCGAATCGCCGGGCGGCTCGGCCGGTGGTGCCGTACGCCACCACCGTGCCGAGCCAGGCGGCAATGGTCATGACCGTGCCGCCGATGGCGAGGGCAGCCAGTGGAATCCGACCGAGGTGGCCCACCACGGCGGTGTCGACCAGCACGTAGAGCGGTTCGGCCGCGAGCACCACCAGCGCCGGCAGGGCCAGCCCGGCGATGCGCCGTACGGATGCGCTGGTGCCACGGTCGAGCGGCGCGGTGAGCTGTCCCATGAAGGATCATCCTGGCACGCCACAGTAAGGGACGCAATGCAGATCATGGCTTACCAACGCGCTGCCCTCGGGGCTCGCCAGCACCCACTTGGGCTGACGAGCCCCGGTATGGCGCATCATCCGGACGGCGCCTACCTCAGCAGGGTCAGCGCCTTCTCGACCCCCGGGTCACGTCCGGCCGACAGATCCGCAGCGGTCATCGGGGCCTGATGGTCCGGGGCCACGCCGATGGTGTTGACGATCTCCCGGTTCGCGCCGATCTCGTGGCGCTTCGGCAGCATGATCATGCTGTCGTCGTCGAGCTGGAACGGTTCCCCCGGGCCGGACACGGCACCAGCGGTACGGGTACCGACCAGGGTGCCGAGACGGAGATCCTTGACCGCGCTGGTGAAGGAGTCACAGGCCGAGGCGCAAGTCCGATCGGTGAGCGCGACGAGGGGCAGGTTCAGCAGCGGCACCGAGTCGTCGGTCCGGTTCGCCGTGCACTCTCCACGCACATCGCACCAGTAGCTGGTGGTCTTGTCGTGCGCCCAGGCGCCGAGCAGCCTGGCCACCTCCGTCGGGCTGCCACCACCGTTGCCGCGCAGGTCGAGGACGACCCCTCGCAACGTCCTACCCGCCCTCAGGTCCGCGATCGCCCGCAGCACCTGGTCAGCCATCCCGGGTGCGAAGGCCGGCATCTGGACGTAGGCGACGTCGCCAGGCAGCAGCCGGGACTCGACCGTCGGAGTTTCCCGTGGAATGGGGACGGGCGTCACCGTGACGGTGAAGGTCTTTCCGGTGACCGGGCGGCGCAGGGTGAGCCGTACCGGGTTGTCCTTCGTGGCCGTCCTGAACCAGTCGATGACGCCATCGGACACCACCCCATTGACGATCAGCGGTACGCCGTTGACGGCGACGACCTCGTCACCCGGCTTGACCCCAGCGCTCTCCGACCCGCTGCCCGGGGCAACCGCCGTGACGAATATCGGCGGCGTGCTCGCCGGATCGGGACCATCGGGCTGCAGGCCGGAGAGCCGCAGACCGACCGGTGCCGCTTCCTTCGATGACGACGACGGACGCATCCAGCGTGCGTGGTTGTCGTTGAGGCTCCTCACCATGCCCTGGATGGTGGCCTCCGCGACTGCCTGGCGGACTGTCGGATCGGCTGGCAGTCCTGCGGTGATCTGTTCGTAGACGCGGCGGAACGCGGTCCAGTCGGCGTCCTTCCTGCCGGTCAGCGCCGGCATGGTGGCCTGTGGCTGGTCCAGCCCACGACGTTGCAGCTCCTGAGTGAGCGCCGCGAAGGCCGGGACCAGCAACGTACGAGGATCCAGCACCGGTCCGCCGTAGTAGTTGTCGAAGATGCAGTAGTACGCCGACCCGATGGTGGTGACCGTGGTGGGCTTCGCCGGAGGCGGCGAGGACGGGACAGAGGGTGACGGCGAAGAGGGCGAGGAGGGTGCAGGTGACGATGGCGCGGACGGTGGCGGCAGGGTCGCACATGCTGGTGAACGGTTGCTGGCCGGGTTGGCGGTAGTGGCCGTGGCGGCCACGGTGGTTATGCCGTAACCGAAGACTGCGGCCGACACGACCAACACGGCCGCGACGGCCAACGATTTCTTGTTCCTCATGCCGCTCACCTTCGCGGTCGCGCTGTTGCCAGGGCGTAACCGAAACCGTTAACGCCGACGTAGCGACACGCCTGGTACAGAGATGGCATGCGCATTCTGGTGGCCGAGGACGAGAAGATGCTCGCCGATCTGGTAGCCGAGGGGCTACGCAGACACGCCATGGCGGTGGACGTGGTCTACGACGGCGCGGCCGCATCGGAACACCTTGCCGTGCACGACTACGACGTACTCGTACTTGATCGTGACCTGCCGGAAGTGCACGGCGACCTGATCTGCCGGGAGTTGGCGCAGGCTGCCGTGCGTACCCGAATCTTGTTGTTGACCGCCGCCGCCTCGGTACCCGAGCGGGTCGCCGGGCTGGCGCTCGGTGCCGACGACTACCTGCCCAAACCGTTCGACTACAGCGAACTCGTGGCCCGGGTGCAGGCCCTGGGACGACGCAGCCAGGCCCCGGTTCCGCCGGTCCTGGAACGAGCCGGAATCGTGCTCGACTCTCCGCGCCGCCAGGTCAGTCGCAACGGACGCCACCTGTCGCTCTCAGTGAAGGAGTACGCCGTACTGGAGGTGCTGATGCGGGCGAACGGTGCGGTCGTCAGCGCGGAGACCCTGCTCGAACTGGCCTGGGACGAGAACGTCGACCCGTTCACGACCGTGGTCCGCGTCATCATCAGCCGGCTGCGCGCCAAACTGGGCGACCCATCCTGCATCCACACCGTCCCTGGCGTCGGATACCGACTGTGATCCGGCGTACGGTGCGGGTGCGGTTGACCGCCGTCTACACCGGGCTCTTCCTCGCCACCTCGACAGTTCTGCTCGTCACGACCAACCTGCTGCTGAAGGTCAACCTGCAGAGGCGGTTCGAGGGCATCTTCATCCATACCCCGGAGGAGCTGGCAGGGGCACCTGGCGGTCTGTCGACTGGCCCGCCGACCAAACCGTCCGCCGGCCTGCCAACCGATCCGCCAGCTGTGCCTCCGCACCTACCGGCGGGAGAACTTCGGGTTCTGCCCGACGAGGTGCTCGCGTACCAGTGGACCATCGCGGGGGTCACGATCGTCGTACTCACCCTCGCCTCGATCGTCATCGGCTGGTGGCTGGCCGGCCGGCTGCTGCGCCCACTGCACCACATCACGGCTACCGCACGGCGGCTGTCCCTGTCCAACCTGCATGAACGGATCGCGCTCACCGGCCCCCGCAACGAACTGACCGAGCTGGCCGACACCTTCGACACCATGCTGGAGCGCCTGGAACGGTCCGTGGAGAGTCAGCGTCGGTTCATCGCCAACGCCTCCCATGAACTGCGTACCCCGTTGGCCATCCAACGGGCGGCGATCCAGATCGGTCTCGATGCCCCTTCGCCGGAACGGCTGGCCCGGGTCCGGGCGGAACTGCTGGAGGTCAATCGGCGCAACGAACGGTTGATCGACGGCCTACTCCTCCTCGCCCAGGGCGAGCATGGGCTGACCACGACCGAGCCAGTAGCCCTCGATCTCCTCGTACGCCGAGTGGTGGGTGAAACACCCGCCAACGGCCGCACGATCGGGCTGGAGATCGAGCCGGTCATGGTCACCGGTGACCCGGTGCTGTTGCACCGGCTCGTGGCCAACCTGGTGGACAACGCCGTCAAGTACAACCGAACCGATGGCGTGGTCGACATCCATCTCACCGCCTCCGGTCGTCTGACCGTCCGGAACAGCGGCCCGGAGATACCGGAGAGCCGGATCGCCGAACTGTTCGAGCCGTTCCGCAGACTGCATCCGGCACGAACCGGGTCAGCCGACAGCGCCGGACTAGGGCTGTCGATCGTCGCCGCCATCGCACGCGCCCACGACGCCGGGATCACCGCCCACCCCATTCGTGGCGGCGGCCTGGAGTTGACCGTGCAGTTTCCACCACCACTGAACTGACTGTGAGGCTGGCCGGGTCCCGGGGCGACACCGTGCTGGGCTGCCAGCTGCGAAGTCGAGACCTACGAGGCCAACCGCCCGCCTACGGCGCGACCCGATGATCGTGCGAGTTCGACCCTGCCGTTCGACTGGTTGATCTCCGACCACACGGCGTCGAGGGAAAGGCCGAGAACGGCGGCGATCGCGGCGATGGTCGAGAAGGCAGGGGTGGCTACCCGACCGGACTCGATCTTCCGAAGCGTCTCCGGCGAGACACCTGCGTTCAGCGCGGTGTGCAGCATCGAGCGCTCCCCTCTGGCGCGACGCAGGAGGGCGCCGAGGCGCTGTCCGCGTTCGACCTCTTCGGGACTGAGCGGCAACCTGACCATGGCCCCGATTCTAGTACCGGGATAATATTGCCGGGATACTTATTGGTCACACGAGTAAAGGCGCCGCATGATCGAGATCCTGACCCCCACCGACCTGCTGCGAGCAAAGGACGCCGGCGCCCTGGTCGCCGACATACTCCAGACCCTGAAGATCCGCAGCACCGTCAGCACAAACCTCCTGGACATCAACCAGTGGGCCCACGACATGATCACCGAGGCCGGGGCGCAGTCCTGCTACGTCGACTACGAGCCGTCCTTCGGACGCGGGCCATTCGGCCACTACATCTGCACCTCAGTCAACGACGCAGTGCTCCACGGACTGCCGTACGACTACCCGCTTGCCAACGGCGACCTGCTGACACTCGACCTCGCTGTCTGCCAAGGCGGCGTTGTCGCCGACTCCGCCATCAGCTTCATCGTGGGCGACGTGAAGCCCCCGGAGAGCGTTGCGCTGATCGACGCGACCGAGCGCGCACTGCGCGCAGGGATAGCCGCAGCCGGCCCCGGAGTTCGCATCGGTGACATCTCCCATGCCATCGGCTCGGTTCTCAGCGCGGCGGGATATCCGATCAACACCGAGTTCGGCGGTCATGGCGTCGGTTCGACGATGCATCAGGATCCGCACGTCGCAAACACGGGGCGACCCGGTCGCGGATACAAGCTGCGCCCTGGTCTGCTGCTGGCATTGGAGCCATGGGTCATGGCGGACACCGCCAAGCTCGTCACCGATGCCGACGGCTGGACACTTCGAAGCGCGACCGGCTGCCGGACAGCGCACAGCGAGCACACGATCGCCATCACCAACGACGGAGCCGAAATTCTCACCTTGCCGAAGCAGGCACAACCGTGAGGTGACAGCCAGTACCGCCAGCGCAGGCCGTCTTACTGACGGGTGTCCATCGACGTCTGGAGCGCGCGACGCGCCTGCTCGCGTCCGTCGTCGTCGGTGTTCTTGTTCTCGGGCTGAGGCTTGGCCGGCATGGCGATTCCTTCCAGGTGCGAGCCACCGCACTGGCGGCCCGACGGGCGGTTGCTGGTGCCGGTGGCTGGCCGGTCCGGGATCACCGGAGCGGCTGGCCGGGGCAGCATAGGCCCGGGTCGATCGACCCTGGAGGGAGGCGGAACCGGGATATGCGCCACCACCCGGAACAAGGGCACCAACGCTGCCCTCGGATCCACTCCCAAGTTATCGTTCAGGTCGACACTGTTCGTGGTTCTTCCCGGATTTTGGACAACCGGCCTGCACCGGCCGCACGGCGCGGAAGTGCTACCTCAGCGGCCAAAGAAATGCCGCTTCAGCGGGCGAAGAAGTGCCACCCCACCCACCACCAGAAGCCGAACACCCCGATCCGCCCCACCGGCACCGGACCGACTTCGTACTGCATGACATAGGCACAGATATCCCCGAAGGTGGGAATCCGAGATCCCTCCCGACGGGCGGCCCACTCGACGACGGCGAACAGAACGATTGCCACCACGAACCCGCCGATGGCCAACATCTGCAACCCAGTCATCGCCGCACCAGCCCCCAGAACGCCATCAGCCAACCGAAATAGGCGACCGAGCGGACCAGTTCGTCCTCCAGTAGAGGGTCGGCGAGCCGGGAGAAGGTGGGAAAGTCGTCCCCGGCGTTGGCGATGAACGTGGTCCCCTCGAAGAGGCCGAACATGACCACCGGCAGGAGCCACCAGATGCTGCCCGCGCCCAGTCGGGCCGGCGCCGGACGGCGTGGCATCCGGTTGGAGAGCCCAAGCCAGATCAGCGCTCCACCGGTGCCCAGTGCATAGAGGTTGGCCGAGGTGGAGAAGGACTGGAACTGGCCGCCCACCAGGGACAGGCCCGCGATGACCGGAATCGACACGACCGGTCTGTCCCACGTCCGCGGCACCTCAGCGGCGGTGATCTCCTGCGGCTGCTCCATTATCCGATTGTTCCCGAGGCTGGGAGCACCGGAAAGGCCGACACTCCCCGGATCAAGCCTGATCTTCGGGCGAAATGACCGCTCGGTCCAGCTCGTCACGAATGGCGTCGACCACCTCGGTGGCCGAGCCACGTCCAGTGAAACCGGCCGCCGACCGGTGGCCCCCACCCCCGAGTACGACGGCGACCTGGCTGACGTCGACACCGCCCTTACTGCGCATGGAGACCGCCCACTCGTCCTCGGCGACCTGCTTGATTACGCAGCTCACGTCAGCTTCGGCCGCACAGCGAACCGAATCGATCAAGGGCTCCAGGACGTACGGACGCTGCCCGTGCCGGGTCAGGTCGTCCAGGGTGGCAAAGGTCCAGACCAGCCCCAGACCGCACGCCGCAGCCGAATCGAGTTGCACCCGGCTGAGCACGTCCCCGTAGAGCCGGATCGCGCCGAACGGGCGAGTGTCGAATATCTGACGCGAGATCTCGCCCGGTCGGATGCCGGTGGCCAGCAGGCGCGCGGCCATCTCGTGTACCGCCGGGGTGGTCATCGCGAACCGGAACGAGCCGGTGTCGGTGGCCAGCGCAACATAGAGACATTCGGCGATTTCGGCGTCCAGGGGCACCCCGAGTCGGGCGAGCAGCCCCTCCGCGACCACCGAGGTGGCCGCCGCCGACGGGTCGATGAGGTTGATCCCACCGAATCCGGTGTTGGAGGCATGGTGGTCGAGCACCACGGTCGTCCTACCGGCCTGGTCGAGCCGGTCGGCCAGCGTGCCGAGCCGCGACGCACTCGCCGCGTCGAAGCAGATCACCAGGTCCGGCTCGGACCAGACCTCGTCGGCTGGCACCAGCTGTTCGATGCCGGGAATGCCGCGCAGCGGCTCGGGCACCTCCGGCGCGCCGGAGAACGTGGCCTGTAGGTGCCGGACGCCCAATCGGCGTAGGCCGAACGCGAAGCCGAGCATGCTGCCCAGCGCGTCCCCGTCGGGATTGACGTGGCAGATCAGCAGCACCCGGCTGTCCGGCGTCAACTCCCGTACGGCCGTGACCGCCGCCGCCCAATCTGCCTCATTCGGGCCGGCCCCGTCCGACACCGGCCGTTCGGCGAGGGCCGCCCCGGCGGCGCCACCGATCTCGGTCACCGCCGGTCCTCGGCGGCACCCGTCGGGGGGCGGTCGTCGCCGTTGGCCTCCTCGCCCTCGGCTTCCTCGTCCTCGGTGCGGTACGGCTGCGGCTCGCCGGCGTATTCCGCCTTGGCGGCCAGTCGTTGCACCTCGGCATCGGCGTTACGTGCTGCGGCGAGCAGATCGTCGATGTGCTTGACCTGGTCCTGCACGTTGTCGAGCACGAAGGTCAGGGTCGGCGAGTGGCGCAGGCCCAGGGCCTTGCCGACGGTGCTGCGCAGCATCCCCTTGGCGCTCTCCAACGCGGCGGCGGTGCCCGCCTGGGCTGCCGCGTCGCCGAGCACGGTGTAGAAGACCGTAGCGTCGCGCAGATCGGGAGTGATCCGCGCGTCGGTGATGGTGATCATGCCGAGCCGGGGATCCTTGATCTGGGTACGCACCACCGAAGCCACCAGTTCACGCACGCGTTCCGCGTGCCGGCGCACCTTGGCCGGGTCCGTCATCTCCGCACCTCCACGGCATCTTGCTCCCGGCCGGAACCGGCGACGTCAACGCGTCGCCGGAGCCGGACCGGCCATCGTCTGGAACACTACCCGCGTCGTGGCGGGGCACGCGCATCCCGCCCACCGGTCGATCCGGTGGGTTTACCGGTGCGCAATCAGTCGTCGGCGCCGTGTAACCGACGCCGTACGGACAGCAATTCGATCTCTGGCCGACCCGCCACCAGCCGCTCGCAATTGTCGAGCACCTCGCGGACGTGGCCGGCCTCGGCGGCCACCACCGCCACCGCGATCTCGGCCCGCCGATGGAGGTCGAGCGCGCCCACCTCAGCGACGGAGACCTCGAACCGGCGCAGGGCGGCCACGATGGGTCGTACGTACGATCTCTTCGCCTTCAGCGATTGCGAGTCGCCAGGCAACAGAATGTCGAAAACCGCGGTTCCGGTAAACATCGTGACGCAGAATACCCGCTGTAGCCGACACATGATCAAGGGGTTTACGCCCGTAGGCGTAAACCCCTTGATCAGTTAGACCCTACGGTCAGACGCGGGGCTTCTCCCGCATCTCGAAGGTCTCGATGATGTCGCCGACCTGGACGTTGTTGTAACCACCCAGGGTCAGACCACACTCGAAGCCCTCGCGGACCTCGGTGGCGTCATCCTTGAACCGCTTGAGCGAGCTGATCGTGAGGTTGTCCGCCACGACCGCCCCGTCGCGCAGCAGCCGCGCCTTGGCGTTGCGGCGGATGATGCCGGACCGCACGATACATCCGGAGATGTTGCCGATCTTGGACGAGCGGAAGACGTCGCGGATTTCCGCGCTGCCCAGCCCGACCTCCTCGTACTCCGGCTTGAGCAGGCCCTTGAGCGCCGCGTCGATCTCCTCGATGGCCTGGTAGATGACGGTGTAGTACCGGATCTCCACGCCCTCGCGGTCGGCCATCTCGCGGACCTTGTTGGAGGCCCGCACGTTGAAGCCGATGATCGTGACCGCCTCGGTGGAGGCACTTGCCAGGTTGACGTCGCTCTCGGTGATCGCGCCGACGCCCCGGTGGATGATCCTGAGCTGGACCTCCTCCGGAATATCGATCTTGAACAGCGCGTCCTCGAGGGCCTCGACCGAACCGGAGACGTCGCCCTTGAGCACCAGGTTGAGCGAGGTCTTCTCGCCCTCCTTGAGCTGCTCCATGAGCGTCTCCAGCGTGGCCCGACCGCGCGAGTTGGCGAACGCCGCCGCCCGGCGACGCGCCTGGCGCTGCTCGGCGATCTGCCGCACGGTCCGGTCGTCCTCGGCCGCGAGGAACGTGTCCCCCGCGCCCGGTACGGCCGTCAGACCGAGCACCATCACCGGACGGGCCGGACCCGCCTCGGTCACTGGCTGGCCGTTCTCGTCGAGCATGGCCCGTACGCGTCCGTGCGCCCCACCGGCGACGATCGAGTCGCCCGCCCGCAGGGTGCCCTTCTGGACCAGCACCGTCGCCACCGCACCGCGACCCTTGTCCAGGTGCGCCTCGATGGCCACACCCTGGGCCGGGCCGTCGATCGGAGCGGTCAGCTCCAGCGAGGCGTCGGCGGTCAGCAGCACCGCTTCGAGCAGGTCCTCGATGCCGATGCCCGGCTTGGCCGCCACGTTGACGAACATGGTCTCGCCGCCGTACTCCTCGGCGACCAGGCCGTACTCGGTCAGCTGCTGGCGGACCTTGTCCGGGTTGGCCTCCGGCTTGTCGATCTTGTTCACCGCAACCACGATCGGCACGTCGGCCGCCTTGGCGTGGTTGAGCGCCTCGATCGTCTGCGGCATGACGCCGTCGTCGGCGGCGACCACCAGCACCACGATGTCGGTGACCTGGGCACCACGGGCACGCATGGCGGTGAACGCCTCGTGACCCGGGGTGTCGATGATGGTCAGCGCCCGGTCGACACCCTCGTGCGGCACGTGTACCTGGTAGGCACCGATGTGCTGGGTGATGCCACCGGCCTCGCCCTCGACCACGTTCGCCTTACGGATCGCGTCGAGCAGCTTGGTCTTACCGTGGTCGACGTGACCCATCACGGTCACCACCGGCGGCCGGCTGACCAGCCGGTCGCTGGCCACCTCGGCGTCCAGGTCGATGTTGAACTGCGCGAGCAGCTCGCGATCCTCGTCCTCCGGGCTGACGATCTGCACATCGAAACCGAGGTGCTCACCCAGCAGCAGCAGGGTGTCGTCGGAGCACGACTGGGTCGCGGTGACCATCTCGCCCAGGTTGAACATCTCCTGGACCAGCGAACCCGGGTTTGCGTTGATCTTGTCGGCGAAGTCCGACAGCGAGGCACCGCGCGACAACCGTACGACCTGGCCCTGACCCCGGGGGGCACCCGAGCTCATGGTCGGCGCGGACAGGTTGTCGAACTCTTGTCTGCGCTGCTTCTTGGACTTGCGACCGCGGGCCGGCTTGCCACCCGGACGCCCGAAGGCACCCGCGGCACCGCCGCCGCGACCACGGCCACCGCCACCGGGGCGACCGGCACCGCCGGCACCCGCACCGGCCGGAGCCCCGCCACCGGGACCACCGCGGTAACCGCCACCGCCGGCGCCACCACCAGGGCCGCCACGGTAGCCACCGCCACCGCCGGCGCCACCACCAGGGCCGCCACGGTAGCCACCGCCACCGCCGCCACCACCAGGGCCGCCACGGTAACCGCCGCCACCGCCGCCACCCGGACGACCGGCGCCACCGCCGGGACGACCGGTACCGGCACCACCGGGGCCGCCGGGGCGACCGGGGCGCTGGCTCGGCATCGACGCCGGGCTCGGCCGCGGCGGCATGGAGGCCGGGCTGGGCCGCGGCGGCATGGACGCCGGGTTGGGACGGGGACCGCCGGCCGCTGCCGGACGCTGGCCGCCCGGTGTGATACCGAACGGGTTGTTCCCACCGCTACGCGCCGGCGGCCGACCGCCGGAACGGCCCGGGCCGGGCGTCGGCGCACCCGGGGTGCCCGGACGGGCCGCAGCCGGAGAACCCGGACGCGGCGGGATGGCACCCGGACCCGGCTTCGGGCGGGAGGTGCCGTCGGCTGGCGGTTCCCGGCGGACGGTGTCCCGCTGCCGGGCTGCCTGGGCGGCCTTCACGGCCGCTTCCTGCTCAGCCTTGAGGGCTGTGGCGCGCGCCTCGGCGGCCGCCACCTCGATGTCATGCGCGCTCGCCGGCTTGGCCGGGGCGGCAGCTGCCGGCGGCGGGCCGGGAACTGGGCCCTTGGGCTTGGCCGGGGGCGGTCCGGGCCGACGCGGCGGTCCGGGCTTGGCGGAAACCCTCGGCTCGCCGGGGCTCGGCGGCGGAGGCGTCGGGGTGACCGGAGCCGCCGCCGGTGGGGCGGTCGGCGCCGGGGAAGCTGAACCCGACGACGCGACGAACGCACCACGTAGCCGACGGGCGACCGGCGCCTCGACGGTGCTGGATGCGGACTTCACGAACTCGCCCATTTCCTTCAACTTGGCGAGAACGGTCTTACTTTCGACCCCGAGCTCTTTTGCCAGCTCGTGTACGCGGGCCTTGCCTGCCACTGCACTCCTCACTCCGAGGTCGTGCGGGCAGCACCCGCAGCGACCTCACTCGTGCACTTGAAGCCTGGTCATTTCTGGGACTTCATCGTGTGCTCATGTCGGTCGTCCTACCTTGCTTGCTGTGCGACCCTCGCCCGGTCGGATGATCGGGCGTAGTGGCTAACGCGTCGATATGCCCGGTCAGCTCACCCATGTCAGGAACACCGGTGATCCGCAACGCCCGCCCGAAGGCGCGACGCCGCTGTGCCAACGCGAGGCAAGCCGGCTCGGGATGCAGATGTGCTCCCCGACCCGACAGTCTGCGGGCCGGATCGGGTCGAAGGCTGTGACCAGCCCCATCGCTGACCGCGACAATCCGCAGCAACTCATGAGCCGGCGCACGTTGCCGGCATCCCACACAGGTGCGCACCGGCGACGCACGTCGTACCACTGACAAAGTCTACCCCTAGCCGGTCGAGATCGCTCCGCCCGGTTCAGGAACGTGATCAGCACCGCCCCGGGCAGCGTTCGGCACCGGGTTGGCAGTCTGCTCGACATCGGGTCGGATGTCGATTCGCCAACCGGTCAACCGGGCTGCAAGCCGGGCATTCTGTCCCTCCCGACCAATGGCCAGGGAGAGCTGGAAATCGGGCACCGTGACCCGAGCGGTACGACTCGCCGCATCGACCACCTCAACCCGCAGCGCCTTGGCCGGCGACAGTGCGTTGCCGACAAAAGTGGCCGGATCCTCTGACCAGTCGATGATGTCGATCTTCTCGCCGTGCAATTCGCTCATCACGGCTCGTACCCGCTGTCCCATCGGCCCGATGCAGGCACCCTTGGCGTTGACACCGGGAACCGTCGAACGTACGGCGATCTTGGTCCGGTGACCTGCCTCACGGGCGATCGCGGCGATCTCGACGGTGCCGTCGGCGATCTCCGGCACCTCCAGCGCGAAGAGCTTCTTCACCAGGTTGGGGTGGGTACGCGACAGGGTGATCTGCGGTCCCCGCATGCCCTTCGCCACGTGCACCACGACGCACCGGATGCGCTCACCGTGCTCGTACCGCTCGCCGGGCACCTGCTCGGACTGGGGCAGCACCGCCTCGACCTTTCCCAGGTCGACGCTGACGATGCCCTTCTCGGCCCGCGCCTCGTGCGCCTGCACCACGCCGGTGACCAGGTCACCGTCCCGGCCGACGTACTCGCCGAAGTGCACCTCGTCGGTGGCCTCCCGCAGCCGCTGGAGAATCACCTGCTTGGCGGTCATGGCGGCGATCCGACCGAAGTCGTGCGGGGTGTCGTCCACCTCGCGTACGACCGTGCCCTCCTCGTCGACCTCCTGGGCGTAGACGAGTGCCACCCCGGTCTTACGGTCGATCTCCACGCGGGCGTGTGCCTGCGCGCCCTCGGTGTGCCGGTACGCGGTCAACAACGCGGACTCGATTGCCGCGAGGATCGTGTCGAGCGGGATCTCCCGCTCACGCTCAAGTGCGCGCAGCGCCGCGAGGTCGATGTTCACCTCTCCTCGCCCTCCACATCTTCGTCGTCGTCAAAGTCGTCGAACTCGTCCAGATCCTCGTCGGTCACGGTGTCCAGGCGGTTGAACTCCACCTGCACCCGACCCGGCCCGAGATCCGGATAGGTCCATCCATCCTGCTGGCCGTCCAGGTCGAACACGACCCGGTCGTCGTCGGCCGCGACCACCCGGGCGGTGATCTGCCGGTCCGTCGGTGGCTGGTCTGCGGCACGCTGGCCAGGTACGCCACCCGCGCCGCGCACGGTGACCTTCACCAGGCGACCGACATTGCGCCGCCAGTGCCGGGGCAGGGTCAGCGGCCGGTCCACACCGGGTGAGCTGACCTCCAGCTGGTACTCCCCGGCGACCAGGTCGCCGCCGGTCTCCTCAGCGGTGTCGAGGGCAGCGGAGACCGCGCGAGACACCTCGGCCACCGCGTCGAGACTCACCCCACCGTCGCCGTCGACGATCACCCGTACGACGTGTCGGCGCCCAGCCCGGGACACCGACACCTCCTCCAGGTCGTAACCGGCGGCGGTCACCACCGGCTCGATTACGGCGCGCAACCGGGCCCGGCGCGCACCCAGGTCGGACCGGGGACGCCCGCCAGCGCGCGGGCCAGCCGCCGGACGGGCGGCAGCACGACCACGCTGCGTCATTTCCGCACCCCATTTCACGATCCTCGGCGCCCTAACGGGCAGCCCATGCCAGCACGCCACCGGACCTAACAAACGTCCGGCGGCTTGCGCAGAGCGTAACGCGCTGGACGGAAGAGGTAGCGGCCGGCGCACCGACGCCCCGAGGACGCGCGGGGCCGACTGTCACCCAACGCCCCGCACGTATGGTGTTGACTTGTCCGGGTGCAGAGCGCAGACACGGGCAAGAATCGCGACTTGCGGGAACGATCCGGACCTTCCATCCTGCGATCCCGGCGTTCAATCCTGCGAGCAGTGGGCCTGGTGACACTGGCGGCCGCCGCCGCTCCGCTGGCTGCCTGCGGGCTCTTCGACGATGATGAGCCGGAGCCCGACGCGCTCGCTCCCCTGCTCGCCGAGTCGTTAGACCTGGCCGCCCGGTACGAAGCGGCGGTCGCCGCCGATCCGACGCTCGCCGACCGGCTCACCCCGATCGCCCAGGCCCACCGCGCGCACGCCGAGGAACTGGCCCGGGTGACCCGGGTCACCCTGCCCAGCGGCGCGCCGACCGTCAGCCCGACACTGCCGACCGGTGACCGGAAGAGCCTGCTCGCCGCCCTACGTACCGCCGAACAACAGGGGCAGGAAGCCGCAGCCGCCGCGTGCCGCACCGCCCCGGCCCAGCGGGCAGCACTGGTCGGCAGCATCGCCGCCGCCCGCGCCACCCATCTGGAGTTGCTGTGACGACCGCACGAGGTGCTGTGGCGACCGCACAAGCCGGTGTGGCGACTGTAGGAACCAGGGGAAACGGGACCGCGTCATGAACGAGCAACTCGCTGCGGCGCTCGCCGCCGAACACGCGGCGATCTTCGCGTACGGGCCGATCGGCGTACGCCTCTCCGGAGCGGCCCGGCGGGAGGCCCGGGCGGCGGAGACAGCGCACCGCAACCGGCGGGACGCGCTGGTGACCCTGCTCACCCGGGACGGGTCCACCCCGCCGGCTCCGGAACCGGCGTACACCCTGCCGTTCCCAGTGACCGACCGGGCCAGCGCGCTACGGCTTGCGATCACGGTCGAGGAACGGACGGCCGCCGCCTGGCGGGCCGCCCTGCCGACGACCACCGATGCCGATCGCGCCCAGGCGCTGACCGGCCTCACCGACTGCGCGGTCCGAGCCACCCGGTTCCGGAAGCAGGCCGGCACTACTCCGGCCACCGTCCCCTTCCCCGGCCGGCAGTCCTGACCTGACGCCCGTCGAACAAGGGCGGAGGCCGCCTCTCAAACAAGGACGACCGGCCGCCCGGCTCGACGCGCCCACCCGCGCCCGGCACACTGGGCCGATGTCCGCGTTCGGAAGCCTGGTCCGCCGCCTCGGCCACCAGCGATGGTTCGCCGCCACTGGCAAGTTCTTGATGCCCGTCGACCGCCTGGTCGGGCGGCTCACCAAGGGTCGAGTGGTCGGCCTGGGACTCGTCCCGTCGCTGATCATCACCACCACCGGCCGCAAGTCCGGGCAGCCCCGGAGCAACCCGCTGGTGTGCGTCCGCGACGGCGACGGGTTCGCGGTGGTCGGCTCGAACTGGGGGCAGCCGCATCAGCCGGCCTGGGTGCTCAACCTGCTGGCCGATCCGTCAGCCACCGTCACCCTCAAGGGCCGCACCATCCCGGTACGGGCACAGCTGGCCACCGGGGCGGAGCGGGATCGCCTGTGGCAGCTGCTGATCACCCGCTGGCCGGCCTACCAGACCTATGTGGAGCGTGCCGAGGGTCGACAGATCCGGGTGTTCCGCCTCGCCCCGAAGTGACGGACGCAGCTTCCAGCTCGCTTCGGTGACCGGCACGTCTTCCAGTTAGGACGACGGTCGTCGATAATTCCGGGCATGCGAAAGCAGGCCTGGCAGGAGATGGCCCCGCTGGTCGCCGCCGCTGGGCTCACCAGCGCGGTGCTCCTGGCCGCCAGCGGCCGGTACGGCTACCACCGCGACGAGCTCTACTACCGGGTCGCCGGGCGACACCTGGCCTGGGGGTACGACGACCAGCCACCGCTGCTGCCGGCCCTGGCCCGACTGACCGACAGCCTGTCGGGTGGTTCCCTGACCGCACTGCGGCTGCCCACTGCCCTCGTCGTCGGGGTCACGGTGTTTCTGGTCGGCCTGCTCACCCGCGAACTGGGCGGCGATCGCCGGGCGCAACTGCTCGCCGCGATCGCCTGGGCCACCACCGGGGTGACCCTGGTCTCCGGACACCTGCTCAGCACGACTCCGTACGACATCCTCTGCTGGACCAGCATCGCCTGGCTGCTGGCCCGATGGGTGCGTACCCGCCAGGACCGACTGCTGCTGGCCCTGGGTCCGGTGCTCGGCATCGGGCTGCTGGCCAAGAGCCTGCCCCTGCTGTTCGCGGCCGGGCTCGCCGTCGCGGTCCTGATCAGCGGACCCCGGGAACTCCTGCGCCGGCCGGCGGTGTGGGTCGCGGCGGCCATCGCCGTCCTGCTGTGGGCACCGAACCTGTGGTGGCAGGCCACCCACGGCTGGCCGCAACTCGAGATGTCCGAGGTGATCCGGGCGGACACCGACGGTCCGCTCGGCGTGCTCGCATCGCAGTTTCTGATCATGGGGCCGCCGCTGGCGGTGATCTGGATCGCCGGACTCTGGCGGCTGCTCCGCACCGCTGACGCCCGGCCGTACCGCTTCCTCGGCTGGGCGTACCTGATCGTGCTCGGGCTGGTCCTGGCCACCGGCGGACGGGAGTACTACCCGGCCGGGGCGTACCCGGCGCTCTTCGCCGCCGGGGCGATCGCCACCGTCGGTTGGCTCGCCCGGGGTGGCCAGGCCCGCCGGGTGGTGCTGGCCGGCGGCCTGGTCCTCAACACCGTGGCCAACATCGCCATCGCGCTGCCGATCTATCCGGTCCGGGTGCTGCCGCACACGCCACAGGCGATGATGAACTACGACGCTGGCGAGACCGTCGGCTGGCCGGAACTGGTCGCCACGGTGGCGGACGTGCACCGCTCGCTGCCCGCCGCCGAACAGGCCACCGCCGTCATTCTGACCAGCAACTACGGCGAGGCCGGTGCGATCGACAGGTACGGACGGCCGCTCGGGCTGCCCACCCCGTACAGCGGTCATTTGAACTTCTGGCGGTGGGGTCCCCCGGCGGACAGTGCCACCGGGCCGGTGATCGCCGTCGGCGAGCGGGTTGGCCGGCAGTTGGCCCCGCACTGCGCTTCGGCGACCGTGGTGGCCCGCCACGACAACGGGTACGGCGTGGAGAACGAGGAGCAGGGCCAGTCGATCTGGCTCTGCCGAGGGCTCGACCGTCCCTGGTCACAGCTCTGGCCGGAGCTACGCCGCTTCGGCTGAGACCCGCGCCACCCCGTTACGGGACGGCGCTCAGCCGATCGCGCCGCTGACCCCGATCAGCTTGCCCACCCCGTACGTGATGATGGCCGCGGCCCCACCCAGCAGCAACTGCCGCGTGCCGCTGATCCACCAGCTCCGGTTGGTGTAACGGGCGACGATGGCACCTGCCGCGAACAGGCCGAGACCACCGACGCCGAGCGCCAACCACAGGTTGGTGAAGCCGAGCAGGTACGTCGCCAGCGGGATCAACGCCCCGATCGAGAAGCACACGAACGAGGAGATGGCCGCCGCCCATGGGCTCGGTTGATCGTCCGGGTCGACGCCCAACTCCTCACGGACGTGTACCCGCAGCGCCTCCTCCGGGTTGTTCCTGATCACCGTCGCGACCTGCTCGGCCAGGTGCCGGGGCAGACCACGCTTGATCCACATGTCGGCCAGTTCCTGAGCCTCGGCCTCGGGATGACGCTCCAGCTCGCGGCGTTCCTTGGCCACCTCGGCGGCGACCTGCTCGTTGGCCGAGCGGACGCTGGTGTACTCCCCGAGGCCCATCGAGATGGCCCCGGCGACCAGCCCGGCGACGCCGGTCAGCACGATGTTGCGCGGCGAGACGCCGCCACCACCCACGCCGGCGATCAGTGCAATATTGGTGACCAGGCCGTCCATTGCCCCGAAGACGGCCGGCCGCAGCCAGCCGCCGGACACGTCGGCATGGTGGTGCTCGATCAGAGCCGCAGGAGTCTCAGTCACTTCGGTCGCTTCGGTCACGGCAGGGTCAGGATCTCGTGGCCATCCTCGGTGACCACGATGGTGTGCTCGAACTGTGCCGTCCAGCGGCGGTCCTTGGTGACCACCGTCCAGCCGTCGTCCCACATGTCATATTCGTAGGTGCCGAGGGTGATCATCGGCTCGATGGTGAACGTCATCCCCGGCTCCATCACGTCGGTCGGCCGAGGGCTGTCGTAGTGCGGCACGTAGAGGCCGCTGTGGAAGGACTCGCCGATGCCGTGGCCGGTGAAGTCGCGTACCACGCCGTAGCCGAACCGCTTCGCGTACGACTCGATCACCCGGCCGATCACGTTGATCTGCCGGCCCGGGGCGACCGCCCGGATGCCCCGCATCATCGCCTCGCGGGTGCGCTCGACCAGCAGGCTGACCTCCTCGGCGACCTCACCGACGCAGAAGGTGGCGTTGGTGTCGCCGTGCACCCCACCGATGTACGCCGTGACGTCGACGTTGACGATGTCGCCGTCCTGGATCACCGTCGAGTCCGGGATGCCGTGGCAGATCACCTCGTTGAGGCTGGTGCAGCACGACTTGGGGTAGCCCTTGTAGCCGAGGGTGGACGGGTAGGCATCGTGGTCAACGAGGAACTCGTGCACCACCCGGTCGATCTCGTCGGTGGTGACACCCGGCTTGCAGTGCTCCCCGGCGAGCTGGGTGGCCTGTGCGGCGAGCCGGCTGGCGACCCGCATCTTCTCCACCGTCTCGGGCGTTTGTACGTGCGAGCCGCGCCACTCCTTGGGCCGCTTCTTACCCACGTACTCCGGTCGGACGATGTGCGACGGCACGGGTCGCCATGGGGAGAGCGTTCCTGGGGTGAGTGGCGCGCGGACGGTCATGCCGCCAGCCTATCGCCGCCCACCCCACCCCCTGCGAAGGAAGGGCCCCTTGTTATCGCATTCTGCCTAGGAAGGGCCCCTTCCTAACCAGCGAGTGCGGTCGCGGTTTCTCGCAAGCGAGCGCGGTCAGAGTGGGGTGACGTACGCGCCGGTGATGCCGCCGTCGACGACGAACTGGGCAGCGGTCATGAACGACGCGTCGTCACTGGCCAGGAAGGCCACGGCGGCGGCGATCTCGCTCGGCTCACCGAACCGGCCCATCGGTACGTGCACCAGCCGGCGGGCGGCCCGCTCCGGATCCTTGGCGAACAGGTCGAGCAGCAGCGGGGTGGCGATCGGTCCCGGGCACAGCGCGTTGACCCGGATGCCCTCCCGGGCGAACTGGACGCCCAGTTCCCGGGTCAGCGCGAGCACCCCACCCTTGCTGGCGGTGTACGCGATCTGTGACGTGGCCGCACCCATCAACGCCACGAACGACGCGGTGTTGATGATCGACCCTTTGCCCTGTCGTTGCATGTGCGGAATCGCGTACCGGCAGCAGAGGTAGACACTCGTCGTGTTGACCCGGATCACCCGCTCCCACGCCTCCAGACCGGTGACCAGGATCGAGTCGTCGTCCGGCGGGGAGATGCCGGCATTGTTGAAGGCGATGTCGACCCGGCCGTGCCGTTCGGCCACCCCGTCGAACAGCTCCCGCACCTGGGTCTCGTCGGCCACGTCACAGGCCACGAACTCCCCGCCGACCTCCTCGGCGGCGGCCTGCCCGGACCCAGCATCGATGTCGACGCACACCACGCGCGCGCCTTCGGCGGCAAACCGCCGTACGGTGGCCAGCCCGATCCCGCTGCCCGCTCCGGTGACCACCGCCACCCGGTCCGCCAGTCGATCCCGCACACTCACTCCCCGGTCACTCGTCGGGCCACTCGTTGGCCGCTCATTGATCACTCGTCGGTCGCGACGAAGACGTTCTTGACATCGGTGAAGGCGTGCAGCGCGTCCGGGCCGAGTTCCCGGCCCAGGCCGGACTGCTTCATCCCGCCGAACGGGGTCCAGTAGCGCACCGACGAGTGGGAGTTGACGCTCAGGTTGCCCGAATCCACCGCGCGGGCCATCCGGAGCGCCCGGCCCACGTCCCGGGTCCAGATCGAGCCGGAGAGGCCGTACTCGGTGTCGTTGGCCAGCGCGACGGCCTCGGCCTCGTCGTCGAAGGGCAGCACCGAGATGACCGGCCCGAAGATCTCCTCCCGCCAGTGCCGGTCGGCCGGCGACCGGGCCAGCAGGACCGTCGGCGGAAACCAGAATCCATCGCCGGCCGGGCAGGAGCCGGTGAAGGCGGTCTCCGCGTCCATGACGTACGGCGCGACCCGGGTCCGCTGGCTGGCCGAGATCAGCGGGCCCATCTCGGTGGACTCCAGCCTGGGGTCCGCCACCCGGAAGCCGCGTACGGCCGGTTCGAGCAGCGCCAGGAAGCGGTCCAGGACCGGGCGTTGGACCAGTAGTCGAGAGCGGGCGCAGCAGTCCTGGCCGGCGTTGTCAAAAGCGGCGTACGGCGCGCTGGCCGCCGCCCGTTCCAGGTCGGCATCGGCGAAGACGATGTTGGCACTCTTGCCGCCCAACTCCAGGGTCACCCGCTTCACCTGGGCGGCACAGCCGGCCATGATCCGCTTGCCGACCTCGGTCGAGCCGGTGAAGCACAGCTTGCGGACCTCGGGATGGCTGACGAAGTGCTCCCCCACCACCGCACCCCGACCTGGCAGTACGGTGAGGACGTCCTCGGGCAGGCCGGCGTCCCGGGCCAGTTCGCCGAGTCGGATCGCGGTCAGCGGGGTCAGTTCGGCCGGCTTGAGCACCACCGTGTTGCCGGCCGCGAGCGCCGGAGCGAATCCCCAGCCGGCGATCGGCATCGGAAAGTTCCACGGCACGATCACCCCCACCACCCCGAGCGGCTCGTGGAAGGTGACGTCCAACCCGCCTGGTACGGGAATCTGCCGGCCGGTCAGCCGCTCCGGTGCCCCGGCGTAGTAGTCGAGTACGTCGCGGACGTTGCCCGCCTCCCAGCGGGCGTTGCCGATGGTGTGCCCCGAGTTGCCCACCTCCAACTGGGCCAGTTCCTCGAGGTGTGCGTCGACTTCGGCGGCGAACCGGCGCAGCAGCCGGGCCCGGTCGCCCGGGGTCACCTTCCGCCACTTCTCGAAGGCGGTACGGGCGCGGCCGATCGCGGCGTCGGTCTCCTCGACCGTGGTCGCCGGCACAGTCGTCATGGGCTGCCCGGTGGCCGGGTCGACCACCTCGATCGACGGCTGCGCCACCATCCCGGCCGACGCCTGCTCAGCGGCATTCACAACCACTTCAGAGGCGTTCGAAGCCACGGAACATCTCCCAGTCGGTCACTGCCGCGTCGAAGGCGGCCAACTCCACCCGTGCGTTGTTGGCGTAGTGCGCGACCAGTTCGTCGCCGAAGGCGGCCCGCGCGATCGGCGACTCCTCCCAGCGGGCGAGCGCGTCCCGTAACGTCCCGGGCACCCGGGGCGCGGTCGTGTCGTCGTACGCGTTGCCGTTGAACTCGGGTTCCAGCGAGAGATCATGCTCGATGCCATGTACGACCCCGGCGACCAACCCGGCCAGCGCCAGGTACGGGTTGACGTCGGCCCCGGGTACCCGGTTTTCTACCCGCAGTCCGGGCCCGTGGCCGACCAGCCGCAGTGCACAGGTGCGGTTGTCGGTGCCCCAGCGCAGCGCGGTCGGGGCGAACGAGCCCGACTGGTAACGCTTGTAGGAGTTGATGTTCGGGGCGGAGAGCAGGCTGAAGTCGCCCATGGTGGCCAGTAGTCCGGCCAGCGCCCGCTGCCCGATCTCGGAGAGCCCCGACCCGCCGGCCGACGAAGCGGGCAGCCTCGTCTGACCGTCACGGGACGTACCGGAAAACACCGGCTGGCCGTCGGTGGACCGTAACGAAAAGTGGATGTGGCAGGAGTTGCCCTCCCGGGCGTTGGGCTTGGCCATGAAGGTGATCGCCATGCCCTCCTGCGCGGCGATCTCCTTTGCCCCATTTTTGTAGATCGCGTGGTTGTCGGCGCAGGTCAACGCGTCGGCGTACCGGAAGGTGATCTCGTGTTGGCCGAGGTTGCACTCGCCTTTGGCGGCCTCGGGCACCAGCCCGGCCCCGGCCATCTCGACCCGGATCCGGCGCAGCAGCGGCTCGACTCGGGCGGTGCCCAGCAACGAGTAGTCGACGTTGTAGAGGTTGGCCGGGGTCAGGTCGCGATAGCCGCGCCGCCAGGCGTCCTCGTACGAGTCTCGGTAGAGCACGAACTCCAGTTCGGTCCCGGCGAAGGCGGTCAGCCCGTGTCGGGCGAGCCGATCCAGTTGGTGGCGCAGGACCTGTCGGGGCGAGGCGACGACGGCCGACCCGTCCGACCAGACCAGGTCGGCCAGCAGCAGCGCGGTGCCGGGCTGCCACGGGATCCGGCGCAGGGTGGTCAGGTCCGGCCGCATGGTGAGGTCGCCGTAGCCGCGGTCCCAGCTTGACATCGCGTACCCGTCGACGGTGTTCATCTCGACGTCGACGGCCAGCAGATAGTTACATCCTTCGCCACCGTGCTCGACCACCTCGTCGAGAAAGTGGGGTGCGTGGAACCGTTTGCCCTGGAGACGGCCCTGCATGTCGACCAGGCCGAGGACCACCGTGTCGATTTCGCCGCCGTCGACCGCCACCCGCAGTTCTTCGAGGGTCAGTGCCGGAGTACGTCTCATGCGGTCTCCTCGTCGTCGACGGTACGGCGGGGGCCGGTGAACCAGGTACGCGCCGAGGCGTACCACCAGACGGCGACCAGCAGCAGCACCCCGCCGACGGCGAGCGGGGCGTAGTTGACGGCGGACCAGCTGAACCCGGCGTTGCCGGGCACTCCGGCCGGCACGATCGGCAGGACGAAGTAGACCGAGATGACGGCGATCTCGATCACGGCGATCCAGCCGAGGATCTTGTATCGGCGGCCCAGCGTCCACGGGCCGGGGGTGAACCGGTCGCCGAGCCGCAGGCGTAACGCGATCGGGATGACGAATGACAGGTAGAGGCCGATGACGGCGACCGAGACGACGGCGTAGAAGGCGACCGGTACCCCGGCGGCGCTGGAGTAGAGCGCGGGCAGGGTCAGCAGCAGACCGGCACCGGTCGCGCCGATGATCGCGTTGACCGGGGTGCCGTTGCGGTCCACCTTGGACCAGATTCGCCAGCCGGGGACGCCCCGGTCGCGGCTGAAGGCGTACGCCATTCGGCTCATGCTGGTCACGCAGCTCATCCCGCAGAAGAACTGGCCGACGGTGGAGATGATGATGACCGTCTTGAAGAAGAACGGGGTCAGCGCGCTTTCGAAGATCGCTCCGGAGAATCCGCCGGCCGCGTTGATCGCGTCAACGTCGGTGGCCGCGAAGAGGAAGGCCAGCAGCAGGATCCAGCCGCCGATGGCCGAATAGAAGATCGATTTCCAGAGTCCGCGGGCCGCCGCGTGGGACGCGCCCCGGGTCTCCTCGGAGACGTGGGCACACGCGTCGAACCCGGTGATCGTGTACTGGGTGAGCAGGAAACCCAGCGGCAGAATGTAGAACCAGAACGTCCAGCCGCCGGTGCCGCCGTCGGCGAATCCCGAGTTGTTGAACCGCTCGGTGAAGACGAACTGGAAACTCTGGTGATCGTCCGGTACGAACACCAGGATCGCCACCACTACCGTCGCTCCGGCAACGTGCCACCAGACCGAGACGTTCTGGAGTAGGTCGATGATCCGGTGCCCGAAGATGTTGATCAGCCCGTGCAGTACCAGGATGACCACGAAGAGGCCGAACGCCTGCTGGAGTGTGCCTGCCCAGCCGTCGAAGAGCGCCGACAGGGTCAGGTTGAGGAAGGTCGCGCAGCCGTAGTCGACCGAGGCGGTGACCGCTACCAGGCCGATCAGGTTGAGCCAGCCGGTGAACCAGCCGTGCACCGGCCGCCCCATCTTCGCCGCCCACCAGTAGATCCCGCCCGCCGTCGGGTAGGCGGAGACCAGCTCGGCCAGGCAGAACCCGATGACCAGGATGAAGAGCGAGATCAGCGGCCAGCCCCAGGAGATGGCGACCGGTCCGCCGTTGTTCCAGGCCTGGCCGAACGTGGTGAAGCAGCCGGCCAGGATCGAGATGATCGAGAACGAGATGGCGAAGTTGGAGAAGCCGCTCCACGTACGCCGAAGCTCCTGTTTGTAGCCGAGTTCGGCGAGCCGCCGGCTGTCGTCGTCCATCGGCTGCCCCGCGACGGTCTCGGGCGTAACGGCCACCGCGCACCTCCTCACATGGGTCGGCGCATCGGTGCGACTAGGGGAAAGTCTTGACCCGGGGATCAAGATGGTCAATACCCGCCGGCCAGAAAGCCGGTAATTGCGTTGCTCCGCGTCGCCGCCGCCGGCATGCTCATAGGCGTGACACCACAGGCGTACGACACCACGCGCCGCTGCCGAGCACGGCGGCGTACCGGGGTCGTGGTCCTGCCGGGTGATTCCGCGCCAGACTGAGCGCGCCCCGGCCGGCCCGACCCTCGGGCCCCTCCCCGGGCCCACCCCCTGGACCCCTCCCCGGGTCCGACGCCGGGTCCTCGGAAGCCCGGCACCGCGCGGCGGCGCGGGGCGTAGTCACCTCTCTCACACCCGCATGGCGGTTCGCCGTGCCGACGCCCCGCTCCGCGCCGCCGCACACCTCACGCCCTGCCGATGGTCACAGCGGAGAAGTACGCTGCCGAAACTAATGACTCGCTCCCGAGGACTCGATGATGCGCTTCGCGCACTCCGACCCCCAGCTCCGCGACCTCGTCCACCGTTACGTAGTGCCCGGTCGCCGCTATGAACTGCTCTCTTACCGAGTCCTCACTCTCCACGAACAGGACGCCGCCGAAGTCGGCCGCCGACTCGCCCAGGACGCCGCCGCGATCAGCGACGATGACCTGAGGGTGCTGTTCGAAGGCGGCTGGCGGGAACGCATCACAGCCGCCTGGCTGGTCGGGATGGCCCACAGAACCACGTTCCGGCCACTCATCGCAGAACTACTCCTGGCCAGCGAGGTCGTTTACGCCGGCCAGGGCTACTGCTTCGCGCTGGCCAGGTTCGGCACCCACGAAGACGCTGCGATCCTGATCAGCTACCTCGACCACCACCTCCCCGAACTGGACCACCGCTACGACCAGCCCGACGCCCTGGGAGCCCTCCTCCACCTCGACGCACGGCACGGCACCCACCACGCCGACCGGTATCTCGCGCCCGGCGGACTCTGGCAAAGGTGGGTCGCCCACCTGCCATGGCTGCAGCTCGATCCGGCATACGAGCACTGCGTCATCGACCAGTTATGCGCCTTCGCCGAGCAGCACAACCCAACGAGTTCACCCTGAACCCACGGGCCTCCAGCCTCCAGGGATCCGGAAAGAACCGCATCACTCAGGGCTGAAAGTCGCTCTCGAAGCAGAGGGGTGGATGGTGGGCGGGTGTCCGTTCAGGGATTCTCGTATGGACACCGGGCTGAGCGACATGACGTTCGACTCGTGCTGCGTCGAAATGATCGCGGATCAGAATGGGGGTACGTCGGCGGGCTCGCCAGTCCAGAGCTGCTTGGCAGGCCTGGGCTCGTGCTGTTGGAGAAGCGCAATGGCGGCCTTGACACGGCCGAGGTCGATAAGGTGCCTGGCCAGAACGCTACTGACACCGCGCTTCTGCTGTTCGAGGATGGCGACGGCCTCCTCGATGCGTCCAGCGGCGGCCAGTAGCTCGGCGATAGACGAGGACGCATACCAGGTTCCGCCTTCGGGGTGCGCTCGCGCCTGCTCGATTGCCTCCTCGCGTAGGCCACACGCGACCATCAGAGGCAGCCGCATCCGAAAGAATTCCCAATCCTCTCCGCCACTGCGCACCTTGAGGGCGTCAAGGTAGGCCAGGCCGTCCTCGGCGCGCCCCTGGTCGGCGTAGTGGGTGCACAGCTCGTCAACGATCCAGTCCTCCGCGCCGCCGGGCGAGTCCGCGAGCGAGCGCAATACCTCCGTCGCCTCGTCACCCCGGCCATGCCGTACCAGAAGCTGTGCGAGCTGCACTGCCCCGTGGAGTTGGCGAGCCGGCGAGTCCCCCGGCTGCCGGTACACGGCGATCGCACCCTCCACGTCCCCACGCTCCTCCAGCAACTGCGCGAGACGCTGCGCGGCGTGCCCGTGGTACTCGGTTGCTGCATACGTCCGCAGCTCGTCGATCCGGTTGTGCCGGGCCAGCAGGTCGGCCAGCTGGTCGCGGCCGTTGACCGAGGTGGTGTCTCGGGTGTGCAGCAGGGTGATCGCTTCGTCGATGTGACCCTGGCGTTCCCGGATCGCGGCGAGCAGGTCGACGGCGTCCCACGGTTCGACGTCGCGGCGGCGGCACGACGGGGCATTGCATTCGTGTTCCTGTCCTGCCTCGATGCGGGCGGCCAGCAGCGCGGCCGCATCCTCGTCCTGGCCCGCGCCCTCGGCAATGTCAACCAGGGCAGTGGCGAGGAACCAGTCCTTGATATGCGGGCGGAGCAGGGCGAACGCTTCATCACCTCGACCGTGCCGGGCAAGCAGACGGGCGAAGAAGTCCAGCGCCAGCCGGTCTCCGGCCTCTGCATACGGGCGGGCCAGCGCAATCGCTTCTTCGGTCCTACCCCACCCCTCCAACAGCTCAGCCATGGTCTCGGCAGCCTTCCACCAACCGGTGGCGACGTACGGAGCGAGCACCTCCAACGCCTCCGCTTGCCGGTCCTGTCCGGCAAGTAGCCGTGCCCACTCTCTCGCGCAGAACCACTCCCCGCGGCCAGCCTGGAACTCCACCTCCCGGATAAGGCCGAGTTCGACAAGTCGGGAGACCAGGTCCGGGGGAATGCAGCCAGTGAGCGTCCGGGCCCGGTAATCAAGATCAGCGGCGTCCACGGAGGTAAACCCTAGCCCTGCTCCTAAGGACTCCATCAACAACCACTCATTACACGGAATTCAGCTCGACCTGCCACCCGGCAGGTTCGCCGTCAGCGCCTCGGCGGCCTGTCGGACCCCATCGCGGATCATGTTGCCGTAGTCGTCCTCGCCCAGCGCCGACAGACTCTCCTGGGCGCGGTCCAGGTGCTCGCGAGCCTGGTCGAGCCGGCCGAGCCGGCGGTAGTCCTCGACCAGGTTGAGGTGCAACGACGGCAGAAGTCCTCGGACCGCCAACGAGTCGTGGTGCTGCCGTACCCGCTCGTCGGTGAGGGTGTCGACCGCTTCGAGGGCCCGCAAATTCCAGGCGAGTTCGTCGGCGGGGTCGTCCTGCAGGTCAGCCAGATAGTGGGCCACCACGCACCGGTGGAACGGGTCACCGTCGGACCCGACCCGCTCCCAGAGCGCGGTGAGCTGCTCCCGAGCCGGCCCGGTCTGCCCCGCCCGTCCCAGCTCGACCGCTGCGCCCATCTCGGCGATGATCTCGTCTGGCTTGTCGCTCACTGCCCGCTCCTCCGGTCGGTCAACTCGTCCGGGGAGAGAATCGGGCCTCGACCGGGTCGAGGGTCAAGCCGTAGGTCGCCCGCTGTCCAAACCCCCATCGGGTACGCCAGCGACAAAGTTCGCCCAGGCGTCACGCGCGAAGGCGAGTACCGGCCCGGACGGGTCCTTGGAGTCACGTACGGCGACCGCCTGCACCAGCTCGGCCACCTCCACACAGTTAGCGTTGGAGCCGCTGCGGCTGGACTTGCGCCACACCGCCGGCACCTCGGCCACCTCGACACAGTTGGTGTCGCCTGCGCTGCGGCTGGACTTGCGCCACACCGCACCGGACAGCTCTGGAGTGATCATCTCGGGCTCACTCTCGCTCGTGCTCGATTGCGACCCGCGCAATAAAATCGACCGACCGGGCCGGGCTAAGCGCCATCCGCGCCAGTCTATCCGCCACCTGCCGGAAGGTGGCCACTTGCTCCGGCTCCTCCAGGAACCCACTGGATATCTTCTGCTCCAGGTGCACCACGGACGGCTCGCGCTCGAAGTCGAGGATCAGGAATGGCCCGTCCAGCCCGGGGTGCCCGCCGACGCCGAACGGCAACACCTGCAGCCTTACGTACGGACTCTCCGCCAGCTCGATCAGGTGCCGCAACTGCCGGGCCATCACCCGCCGATCACCGAGCACCCGGCGCAGCGCAGTCTCGTCCACAATGGCGTGAAATTGCGGTGGCTGCGGACGTTTGAGGATCGCCCGCCGGCTCTGCCGGGCGGTCACCCGCACCCGCGCCTCGGCCTCCGGAATGCCAATCGCCCGCATCACCGCCCGGGTGTAGTCCTCGGTTTGCAGCAGGCCGGGCACCAGCATCGGCTCCCAATCCGCCAGCCGACTGGCCTGTGTCTCCAGTTGGAAGAAGGTCTTCGACCACGAGGTGAGCCCCGGGCCGAGCTGCTCCCACCAGCCGCGCTCGTGCGCCCGCTCGGTCATGGCCAGCAGCCGTTTGCGTTCCGCCCCGATCACGCCATAGACCACCAGCAGCGAGGCGACATCCTCAGGACGGATGCTCTGCTGCCCGGTCTCCATTCTGGACAGCCGCGATGGCTGCCAGCCCAATTGTTTGCACACCACCAGCGCGGTCAGGCTCCGTGCCTTGCGGAGCTGCCGCAACTCACCGCCGAGCCCTCGGCCGACCACCGTGGGCAAATGTTGCCGCACCATTTTGCACCCTCCGCAATCCGTTGACTCCGATGCGTGCGGACGAAACCCTAAACAGGAATTGCACGACAACGCAATAGGGCTTTGGTCAGCGATTGGAGGGACCCAAGTTGCCGATTGATCAATTGGCGTCCGACGGGCAAAAGGCAGACGGCGCACCGCCGGCACGTGGCGAGCAGGTGAAGAACGACGACCGGACGGCGACGGAAAAGCAGATGCCGAGGCGCGTATTGATCCCCTGGGCCGAGCCGTACGATCCGGCTAATTCCCCCGGGCCGATTCCGTCCGTGGTGGAACGCTTCCGGTGGCGGCCGGATCGGCCGGTAGCGCCGAGCAATGCCGAACGGGAAGCCGCCCGATACACCGTGGTGCTGGTCTCCCCCGATGCTGCCGAGTCGCTGGGACAACACCGGTACGACGTGGGCCTACGGGTCTACCTGGATGACGATCTGGCACACGACGCCCTTGACCTGGACGATGCGGTCGACGTCATCGAGGATGCCTGCGGCGAGCCGGTCACCTTGGTCGAGCACCACTCCGACCTGCCCTACTGGACCGTCCACATCCGCCCACCGTCCTAACCACCCCGCCCCACCTTCTTCCCGCCTTCTTCCCCGCCTTCCCCGCCTTCCCCACCTCCTCCGCCTCCCCTGCCTTCCCCGTTGATCAAGAGGTTTGCGTCATGCGGGGCGACTCTTTCTGACCTAAATCTCTTGATCAACGGGGAGAACGGGGTGATCAACGGGGAGGGGTGGGCTGGGTAGGTCTAGGCAGATTCAAGGAGCAGGGAAATGCCCTGGCCGACTCCGATGCACATGGTGCAGAGTGCGCGACGGGCTCCGCGATTATGCAATTCCAGGGCGGCGGTCAATGCCAACCGGGCCCCGCTGGCCCCCAGCGGATGGCCGAGGGCGATAGCGCCACCATTGGGGTTGACGTGTTCGGCATCCTCCGGCACGCCCAATTCCCGTAGCACCGCCACTGCCTGCGCGGCGAACGCCTCGTTCAATTCGATAATGTCGACGTCGGTCATCCGTAGATCTAGCCGACCCAACAATCGGTTGGTCGCCGGCACCGGGCCGACGCCCATCACCCGCGGCGGCACCCCGGCGGCAGCCGCGCCGACAACCCGGGCCAGCGGAGTCAGGCCGTACCGGTGCACCGCCGCCTCGCTCGCCACCAACAACGCCACCGCACCATCATTGAGGCCGGAGGCGTTGCCGGCGGTGACCGTACCGCCCTCGCGGAACGGGGTGGGCAGCGCGGCGAGACGCTCCAGCGAGGTCTCCCGGGGGTGCTCGTCGGCGCTCACTACCCGGGTGCCGCGACGACCCTCGGGCACCTCGATCGGCACGATCTCCTGCGCCAGCCGGCCGTTGGCCTGCGCGGCGGCGGCCCGCTGCTGCGACCGCAGCGCGAACGCGTCCTGGCTGGCCCGGTCGATGCCGTACTCCGCCGCCACGTTCTCGGCCGTCTCCGGCATCGAGTCGGTCCCCCACCCCTGCTGCATCAGCGGGTTGACGAACCGCCAGCCGAGGGTGGTGTCATAGACCTCGGCGGTACGGGCAAACGCGCTGGTCGCCTTGGGCATGACAAACGGTGCCCGGCTCATGCTCTCCACACCACCGGCGACGACCAGGTCGGCCTCCCCGGCGACGATGGACCGGGCCGCCGAAGCCAGCGCCTCCAACCCCGAGCCGCAGAGCCGGTTGACCGTCACGCCCGGGACCTCCTCGGGCAGCCCCGCCAACAGCGCGCCCATCCGGGCCACGTTGCGGTTGTCCTCGCCCGCCTGGTTGGCGCAGCCGAACACCACGTCGTCGACGCTCGCCCAGTCCACCGAGGCGTGTCGGGACACGAGTTCCCGGATCACGTGGGCCGCCATATCGTCCGGTCGTACCCCGGCCAGCGCGCCAGCGTACCGGCCGATGGGGGTGCGTACGCCGGAAACGAGAAATGCCGCAGTCATGTCAGGCACGATAGCCATGCGATATCCGGACGTCAGGCCCGGTGCCCGCTCCGGCGGGAACTGGGGACACCGGTGGTGGGCCGACAGTCGGGATAGATTTGTCGGCATGGCTCAGCCCCAGTTCGCCCGGGAAACGTCACGCAGCGGTGAGTTCGTCCGGCAGCCCAACCGGTTCACCGGACGGGTGACCCCCGACTCCCAGTCCCCGCCTGGCGGCGGCCCCGACGAGCAGGGCCGCTGGCCACTGGAGGCGGGCCGCTACCGGCTGATCTGGTGCCGGGCCTGCCCGTGGGCGCACCGTACCCGGATCGTCCGAGGGCTACTCGGCCTCGACGAGGCGATCTCCCTCGGCACGGTCGACCCGATCCGCGACGATCGCGGCTGGCGGTTCAGCCTCGACCCGGACGGCCGGGACCCGGTGCTCGGGGTGGAATACCTCGCCGACGTCTACCTGGCCACCGACCCGGACTACGCCGGCCGGGTCACCGTCCCGGCCCTGGTCGACACCGTCACCGGCCAGGTGGTCACCAACGACTACCCGCAGATCACGCTCGACCTCTCCACCCAGTGGCGCAGCCTGCACCGGCCCGGTGCCCCGGACCTCTACCCGGAGGCGCTGCGCCCGGAGATGGACGAGCTGATGGCCCAGATCCATCAGGACGTCAACAACGGCGTCTACCGGTGCGGCTTCGCCACCTCCCAGGCCGCGTACGACGAGGCGTACCGGCAGCTCTTCGCCCGGCTCGACGCCCTCTCCGACCGGCTGGCCGACCGCCGCTACCTGATGGGCGACACGATCACCGAGGCCGACATCCGGCTCTTCACCACGCTGGTCCGGTTCGACGCCGTCTACCACGGCCACTTCAAGTGCAACCGCAACAAGCTCACCGAACTGCCGGTGCTGTGGGCGTACGCCCGGGACCTGTACCAGACCCCCGGCTTCGGCGACACTGTCGACTTCGACCAGATCAAGGCGCACTACTACTGCACCCACCCGGCGATCAACCCGACCGGGATCGTGCCGTTGGGTCCCGACGAGTCTGGCTGGGTCACCCCGCACGGACGTGGCTGACCGCAGGCGTGGGGCTGACTGCGGCCGTACTGACAGCGGGCATGCTGACGGCAGCCGTACTCGGGGGGTTGCTGCGCCGGGCATCCGTACCCGGATCATGGCCGCTGCGGCAGCCGGCTGCGCGGTCGGCGGCAGCGTCGCGGTGGTGGTCGCGGTGGTCGCCGGTCCGGGTCCGGGCCTGACCGGGTACGTCAGTGAGGCTGGCGTGGCGGCCAGTTCGTACGCGACGACCTTCCGGCTGGGCATCTTCGGCCTCGCCGCCGCCCTGCTCCTGCTCGGCACCGTGCTCCGGCCGGCGGCGCGGCTGGCCGCCGCCCTGCTGCTGACCGGCGGCCTACTGACCGTGGTCTCCGGAGCGGTGACCTGCTCCGACGGCTGCCCCCTGCCACCGTTCGAGCGGGCCACCGTCGCCGACCTGGTGCACGGTGGGGCGAGCATCGCCGCAGTGGCGGCGGCGGTACTCGCCATGCTGGCGGTGCTGGTGTCGCCCACTGCGTCCCGGGCGCTGCGTCTGCTCTCCGGCGGTGCCGCCGCCATAGCGTTGCCGCTGTCGGCGACGGTCGGCCTGGGCATCCTGCTGGTCGGCCGAGGCATGCTGGTCGGCGTGGTGGAGCGGCTGCTGTTGGCGCTGATCATGCTCTGGGTGATCGCCGCCGCCACGGTAATAGTTCAACGCGGACGGGCAGAACGGAAATGATGATCCGACGCGGACCGACGAAACGGAAGTGATCCAACACCGACCGGTGGGACGGAAATGATCCAACACCGGTCGGCGGGACGGAGATGAGCCAACACCGATCGGCGGGGCGGTTGTTCCACGAATCGCAGTAAGGAGCCTCACGGCCGCTGTCCCTTCCGACCAGGGGCATCGTCACGTACTATCACCGACGATGCTCAATGTCTGGTCTCTCACCACCCGCCTGTATGTCGATCTGCGACTACAGGCCAGCGGCATCTGTCGCGTTCAGCCACCCCGCTGACCGCTGACCTCGCCGCCTCCGGACGCCTTTCCGGACCAGACTTCTTGGGATGACATGTCCACCGGTTCCTCGGCCGCTGCTACCCGCAGGGTGCCCTCGCTCTTTCGCAAGGTGCCCTTCTCCCTCCAGATCCTGCTCGGCCTGCTGCTCGGCGTCGGCCTGGGCTATCTGGCCCGAGCCAACGACATCTCCTGGCTCGGCACCACCCTCGACACCATCGGCAGCCTCTTCGTCCAACTGCTGAAACTCGCCGTACCCCCGCTTGTCTTCACCGCCATCGTGGTGAGCGTGGTCAGCCTGCGCGGCGTGACCAACGCCGCCCGGCTGGCCGGTAAGACCCTGCTCTGGTTCGCCATCACCGCCCTGGTCTCGGTTGCCGTCGGCATCGGCCTGGGCCTGATCACCAACCCCGGTCGGGGCGTCACCCTGGACATCGCCGGCGCGACCGCGCCCAAGAAGACCGGATCCTGGACCGACTTCCTCACCGGCATCATCCCGACCAACCCGGTCGGCGCGTTCGTCGAAGGCAACGTGCTCCAAATCGTCTTCCTCGCCGTGGTGGTCGGATTCGCAGCGTTGCTCGTCGGCCAGGCCGCCGAACCGTTCGTGAACCTCAACCGGGCCCTGCTGGAGATCGTCCAGAAGGCGCTCTGGTGGGTCATCCGGCTCGCCCCGCTGGGCACCCTCGGGCTGATCGGCCACGCCGTCGAGGCGTACGGCTGGGACCTGCTCGCCCCACTGGCGACCTTCACCACCGCCGTCTACGTCGGCTGCGCGATCGTGCTCTTCGTCGTCTACCCGCTGGTGCTGATCGCCGCCGGCCGGCTCAACCCGCTGCGCTTCTTCGCCGGGGCCTGGCCGGCCATCCAGTTGGCGTTCGTCTCCCGCTCCTCGGTGGGCACCATGCCGGTGACCCAGCGGTCGGTGGAGCGGCTCGGCGTTCCCCGCGAGTACGCCTCGTTCGCCGTACCCTTCGGGGCCACCACGAAGATGGACGGCTGCGCCGCCATCTACCCGGCGTTGGCGGCCATCTTCGTCGCCCAGGTCTTCGGGGTGGCACTACAGCCCGTCGACTACCTGCTGATCGCCTTCGTGTCGGTGGTCGGCTCGGCCGCCACCGCCGGCCTGACCGGGGCGATCGTGATGCTCACCCTCACCCTCAGCACGCTGGGCCTGCCGCTGGCCGGGGCCGGACTGCTCCTGGCGATCGACCCGATCGTGGACATGATCCGTACCGCCACGAACGTCGCCGGGCAGGCGCTGGTGCCGACCGTGGTCGCCGCTCGGGAGGGCATCCTGGATCGGACCGCGTACGACTCGGCCGGCCGGCGCGAGCTGGACGAGGAGGCTCCCGCCTCCGCCCCCACCCGACCGGACATCCCAGCCCCCACCCCCGCCTGATGTTAGGAAGGGCCCCTTCTTATCGCTTTTTGCATAGGAAGGGGCCCTTCCTAACGCACAACGCCGCACCCCGCACGCCGCGCGCCCCGCTACGCCGCACGCCGCGCAACGCCATGGCGCGCGGCTCAGGGCGCAGGGCTCACGTTGGAAGCTCAGAACAGTACGGTGGCGAAGCTGCCGGCCGAGCGGAATCCGCACCGTTCGTACACGCGACGGGCCGGGGCGTTGTAGTCGTTGACGTAGAGACTGACGGTGGGCGCCACCCGGGCCAACGCGTCGCGTACCACCGTTGCCATCGCCGGCCCGGCCACGCCGCGCCCTCGCCACTCGGGTGCCACCCAAACGCCCTGGATCTGGGCGGTACGTCGGGTGACGACGGCCAACTCCGCCTTGAAGACCACCTGACCGTCCACGAATCGGGCGTATGCCCGCTTGGTGCGTACCAGGTCGGTAACCCGCCGCCGGTAGCCGATCCCGCCGTCCTCCGCGAACGGCGAGACGCCCACCTCCTCGGTATACATCGCCACCGCCGCCGGCAGGAGCAGGTCGACCTCGGCCGGCTGCACCAGGCGCACCTCGGGATCGGCAGCGATCTCCGGTACGGCATCCGCGACCAGCAGCGGCTGGTTGGGGCGGATGTCCCGGGCCGGCCCCCAGTGGGGGGACAACCGACCCCAAAGATCCAGTACGGCGTCCGCCCGGCCGACGATCGACGAGCAGATCCGGTCTTCGGCGGCGAGTAGCTCCGCGAACGCCGCGATCGCTGGCGTGTCGGCGAGCACCGGTGTGAGGTGGCCGCCGAACCAGCAGAGCGCCTCGACCCGGCGGCGGGCGCCGTAGCCGAAGACCCGACCTTCGGCCCGCCACCAGGACAGACCGTTCGCGGCGACCTGTTCAGCCACCTGGGCACTCGCGATCGGATCGAGATCGAGAAGCTTCTCGACCGCTCCGCGTTCGGTTTCCCCCAACTGCCGTACCGGCACCGTCAGCACCCTCTCAGGGTGCCAGATCGGTAGCGGCCAGACAGGGCCGACGCCGTGCAGGGCGGCCCATTCCGGCGACGTTCCTGGTCAGGCCACCCCGACCGGCTCGGCCTCCGGCTCCAGCTGCCGGGTACGCGCCGCCCAGCGCACCACCGGCGGTATCAGGAGACCCAGCCCGACAAACAGGACGCCGAGCACCAACCAGCCCGGCGCACCCCAGGCGACGGCGAGCGCGGTCACCACGACTGGGGCGAGCATCCCGCCCAGCTCCATGCCCATCGCGTACGCCCCCTGGTACTGCCCGTGGGCGTGGGCCGGGGCCAGCCCGAACGAGATGCCCCAGCCGGCTGCGGAGTGCCACAGTTCGCCGATCACGTGGACGAGCGCCCCGGCGACGAGTAGCACTACGGCGATACCGGTCGGCACCGAGCCACTGGCGGCGAAGAGCGCGCAGGCGGCGGCGATCGCCAGCCCGGCTCGGCGGGATGCGCGAGCCGCCCCGGTGAGCTGCTCGGTGCCCCGGGAGGCCCGGACCTGGAAGAGCACCACCATGGTGGTGTTCACCAATATCAGTACGGAGATGAGCCAGCGCGGGGCGGAGGTGTGCTGGGCGATCCACAGCGGCAGGGCGATGTTGAGCAGCCCGAAGTGCATCGACATCAGCCCGTCGAGCACGGTGAACGCGAGGAACGGACGGTCCCGCAGGGCGATCAGCCGGGGGCCGTGCGCTGGTGCCGGGACCGGCGGGATCGGGGCGAGGCGGGTGAGGATCGCCGCCGCCCCGAGGTAGCTCACCGCGTTGATCAGGATCAGCGTCACGTACCCGGCCCGGGTGTCGGTGGCGATGCCGATTCCGGCGAGGGCGGCACCGACCGAGACCCCGACGTTGGTGGTGGCCCGCAGGTAGGCGCGGGTGCGGACCCGCTGATCGGCGGGTATGGCTCCGGCGATCACGGCGCCCCGGGCCCCTCGGTAGGCGGCGTTGGCCAGGGCGGTGCCGGCACCGACCGCCAGGAACTCCGGAAACGACCGTACGGTGGCCAGCAGGGCGGTCGTTCCGCTACCGACGATCAGGGCGGTGAGTTGGATCCGCCGTGGGCCGTACCGGTCGGCGAGGTAACCCATCGGGGTGCTGGCAATGAGACTGACCAGTGCGAAGACGCTGAGCCCGAGACCGACCTGTGCCACCGACAGCCCGACCGAGCGGGTCAGGAACAGGGCGCTCGCGGTAAGCCAGACACCGTTTCCCACCGTGTTGACGGCGGTGGCGAGGGTGAGGATCCGGGCCGCACCCGGTTCGGGAAGGAGTCGTCGCAGCACGCCAGGACTCTAACAAGACGGACGTACGGTTTGTAAAGTCGATCCCGGGATACGAAAGGAGGGCCGACCCGTTCCTCCGGGTCAGCCCTCCTCAAGGCAATCAAAAAACCAATCGAGTACGGGTCAGTGCACCGTCACCGTCGCGCCGCCCGGCACCAGGTCACGAAGGTCGTCAGGCAGTTCGGCACCCATCTCGTCGGCCAACCGCAGCGCCTCCTCGATCAGGGTCTCCACGATCTGCGCCTCGGGTACGGTCTTGATCACCTGGCCCCGTACGAAGATCTGGCCCTTGCCGTTACCGGACGCGACGCCGAGATCCGCCTCCCGGGCCTCCCCCGGCCCGTTGACGACGCAGCCCATCACGGCCACCCGCAACGGCACCGGCAGCCCCTCCAGGCCGGCGGTGACCTCCTCGGCCAGCTTGTAGACGTCCACCTGGGCCCGGCCGCAGGACGGGCAGGAGACGATCTCCAGGCCCCGCTCACGCAGCCCCAGCGACTCCAGGATCGCCGCGCCGACCTTGATCTCCTCGACCGGCGGGGCGGAGAGCGACACCCGGATCGTGTCGCCGATCCCATCGGCCAGCAACGCACCGAAGGCGACCGCCGACTTGATCGTGCCCTGGAACGCCGGCCCAGCCTCGGTGACCCCCAGGTGCAGCGGGTAGTCGCACTGCTCGGCGAGCTGCCGGTAGGCCCGGACCATCACCACCGGGTCGTTGTGCTTCACCGAGATCTTGATGTCCCGGAAGCCGTGCTCCTCGAAGAGCGAGCACTCCCACAGCGCCGACTCGACCAGCGCCTCCGGGGTCGCCTTGCCGTACTTGGCGAGGAGCCGCTTGTCCAGTGACCCGGCGTTGACGCCGATCCGGATCGGCACCCCGGCGTCCGAGGCCGCCCGGGCGATCTCCTTGACCTTGTCGTCGAACTGTCGGATGTTGCCCGGGTTGACCCGGACCGCCGCGCAACCGGCGTCGATGGCGGCGAAGACGTACTTGGGTTGGAAGTGGATGTCGGCGATGACCGGGATCTTCGACTTCTTCGCGATCGCCGGCAACGCCTCCACGTCGTCCTGGGACGGTACGGCCACTCGCACGATCTGGCAGCCGGAGGCGGTCAACTCGGCGATCTGTTGCAGCGTCGAGTTGACGTCGGCGGTCAGCGTGGTGGTCATCGACTGCACCGACACCGGGGCGCCGCCGCCCACCGGGACCGAGCCGACCATGATCTGGCGGCTGGCCCGGCGGGGAGCAAGCGGCGTGGGTGGTACGGCGGGCATGCCGAGACTGACTGCGGTCACTGGTGCACTCACCTTGGGATCAGTGTGATCGGGTTGATCACGTCCGCAGTGACGGTCAGCAGTGTGAAGGCACCACCGATCAGGATCACCGCGTACGTGAGGGGCATGAGCTTGAAGTAGTCGACCCGACCTGGGTCGGGCTTGCCGAGCCGGGCGTAGACCCAGGACCGGGCCCGCTCGAACCAGGCGATGGCGATGTGCCCGCCATCCATCGGAAGCAGGGGCAACAGGTTGAACGCGCCGAGGAAGAAGTTCAGGGATATGAAGAGCATCACGAAGATCTCCCACAGCCCGTGCTGGACCGCCTCGCCGCCCAACCGGCTCGCGCCGACCACGCTGATCGGGGTGTCCATGTCCCGTTCGGCACCGGTGATGGCGTCCCAGAGCGCCGGGACCTTCTCCGGGATCCGGGCCATCGCCTGGACGGTGGCCACCGCCATGTCACCGGTGTAGTCGGCGGTCGCCCCGACCGCGTCGATCGGGCCGTACGTCAGCATGTTCGGGGTCTGGATGTCCAGCCCGACGCCCATCGCGGAGACCGTGGTGGTCGTCTCCGCGTTGCCGTCCAGCGGCGTACGCTGCACCGACGCCAGGTTGATCTGGGCGGTACCGGGTGTCCCGTCCCGGACGTAGGACACCGTCGCCGCCCCGGGTGGGGTGGCCCGGACCACCTGAAGCATCTCGCCCCAGTTCGTCACCGGGGTGCCGTTGATCGCGGTGATCCGGTCGCCGTCGCGCAGCTGCTGGGCGGCCGGGCTGGCCGGATCGCCGGGCGCGCAGGCACGGGCGGCGTTCTCCACCACGACGCACTCGGCGATCGAGATCACCGCCGGCTCCTGCCGGGCCTGCGCCTCGGTGGTCGGATAGTCGGGGTTGGGCAGCCCCATGGACATCGCGGCGATCCAGAGCGTGACGATGGCAACCGCGAAGTTGGTGAGCACCCCGGCGACCATTACGGTCGTGCGCTTCCACACCGGGAAGCGCCACATCGCGCGAGGTTCGTCGGCCGGATCGACGTCGTCGTCCTGCGGGGTCATTCCGACGATCTTGCAGAATCCGCCCAGCGGGATCGCTTTGAGCCCGTACTCGGTCTCGCCCCGACGGAAGGAGAAAACGGTCGGCCCGAAGCCGATGAAGTAACGGCTGACCTTCATCCCGAAGCGTTTGGCCGAAAGCATGTGCCCGGCCTCGTGCAGACTCACCGAGAAGAGGATCGCCAGGGCGAACGCCACCACCCCGAGCAGATACAGCATCAAGCTCCTTCCACCACCGTCTTGATGATCTCCTGGGCGTACCCGCGGGCCCAGGATTCCGCAGCGAGTACATCCTCGACCGTACCCGGTTCGGCGTAGTCGGGCGCCGCCTCCAGAACCCGTTCGAGGGTGTCGACGATGCCGAGAAACGGTAGCCGATCCGAGACGAAGGCGGCGACGCACTCCTCGTTGGCGGCGTTGTAGATCGCCGGCCGGCAGCGCCCCTCGATTCCGGCCTGCTTGGCCAGCCGTACCGCCGGGAACGCCGTGTCGTCCAGCGGGTCGAACTGCCAGGTGTGTGCGGTGGTCCAGTCGACGCCGGCCGCCGCCCCCGGCACCCGGTCCGGCCAACCCAGCGCGAGCGCGATCGGCAGCCGCATGTCCGGTGGGCTGGCCTGGGCGATGGTCGAACCGTCGACGAACTCCACCATCGAGTGGATCACCGACTGCGAGTGGACCATGACCTCGATGTCGGCGTACGGCACGTCGTACAGCTCGTGGGCCTCGATCACCTCCAGCGCCTTGTTCACCAGGGTGGCGGAGTTGATCGTGACCACCGGTCCCATGTTCCAGGTCGGGTGGGCCAGGGCCTGCTCGACGGTCACCTCGGTCAACTCATCGCGCCGCCGACCCCGGAACGGGCCACCACTGGCGGTGACGATCAAGCGGCGTACCTCGGCGCGGTCGCCGGAACGCAGACACTGGGCCAGTGCCGAGTGCTCCGAGTCGACCGGCACGATCTGTCCCGGTCGGGTGGTCGCGGCCCGGACCAGCGGGCCGCCGGCCACCAGCGACTCCTTGTTGGCCAGGGCGAGGGTACGACCGGCGCGCAGCGCCGCCAGGGTGGGTGCCAACCCCAACGAGCCGACCACCCCGTTGAGTACCACGTCACAGGGCCAGCCGGCCAGCTCGGTCATCGCGTCCGGCCCGGCAATGATCTTCGGAATCCGGTAGTCGCCGGTGGCGTAACCGCGTTTCTGCGCCTCCGCGTAGAAGGCCAGTTGCAGATCCTGGGCCACGGAGGCTCTGGCCACCCCGACCACCTCGACTCCCAGCTCCAGTGCCTGGGCGGCAAGCAGGTCGATGTTGCCGCCCCCCGCACCAAGTCCAACCACCCGGAACCGGTCCGGGTTACGCCGGACGATGTCGATGGCCTGGGTGCCGATCGATCCGGTGGAGCCGAGCAGGACGATGTCACGCGGAGGACTCATCCGGCCAGTGTAAGGAAGGGCCCCTTCCTATCGTTTTCTGTTGTATAAGGGGCCCTTCCTAACGCGTGACGCGTCACGCCGCTCAGGGTCGGGCCAGCCGGAAGGTCTCCACCTCCTCACCGCCGTACCAGTCGGTACGCCGGCCGATCCCGGTCATGCCCAACCGGCGGGCGACCGCCATCGATGCCTCGTTGCCGGGTGCCACCACCGCGTAGATCTCGGCCACGCCCTGGTCGAAGCCCCGCGCGACCGCGCCACGGGCCGCCTCGGTGGCGTACCCGTGCCCCCACGAGTCGGGGTGCAGGTGCCAGCCCACCTCGATGTCGTCGGTCAGCGTCCCCTCGTCCCGTCCGGGCAGCGGCTTGAGCATCACCGTGCCGACAATTCGACTGGTGCCCCGGAGCTGTACCGCCCAGATGCCATAACCGGTGCCGAAGGTCGCATTACGGGTGTGCCAGCTCCGGATCAGGTCGGTCGCCCCGGCCGGAGCAGTCAACGGCAGATACGACGTGTTCAGCCAGCGGCTGACCTCGGGACGGGCGTACATGTCGTAGGCCTGATCCAGGTCCGCCGGATCCTCGGTCCAGTCCCGCACCACCAGACGCTCAGTCTCGTAGATCATCATGCCGGCGACTGTATTCCTCCTTGTTGATCAAGAGGTTTGCGTCAGATAGCTCCCCGACGCTGACGCAAACCTCTTGATCAACCTGCAAAAAGCGGGGAGGGGTGGGGCGGTCAGCGAGCGGGAAGGGGGCCCTGGCGGAAGGGGCCGGTCACCTGGTAGGTGATGCCACCGCTGCCGGTGCTGCTGCCCGAGGTGCCACGCTGGGAGGAGAAGTAGAGGCGGGACCCGTCCGGGGAGAACGCCGGGCCGGTGATCTCCGACTCGGAGTGCCCCAGGATGCGCAGGAAGGGGGCGACCACACCGGCCGGGGTAATGACGTTGATCTCCATGTTGCCGCCGTCCTCGGCCACGTAGAGATCCCCGCCGGTCGTACCGGTGATGTTGTCCACCCCGGTCAGCGGGGCCGCACCCGCCGGCACGAGCGAGTCGTCGTACGCCAGGTCGAGGCGCTGGCCCACCGCGTCGTACGCCCAGACCCGGTTGTCGCCCTTGGTGGTGAACCAGCAGATGTCCCGGTCGTACCAGCAGCCCTCGCCGCCGCTGAAGTGCTTGGCCGCCGCCACCTGCGATCGGGTGGGGGTCGGGAAACCGTCCCGATCGGGTACGTCCTGCCAGGTCACCGGCCCGGCGGTCTGGTCGGCCGGGGCGCAGAGCACCTGCACCTTCCCGGTACGCAGGTCACCCCAGGTGTCCGGGATGAACCGGTAGAAGCAGCCGTCGGACTCGTCCTCGGTCAGGTAGATCACCCGGCGCTGCGGATCGCAGGCGGCAGCCTCGTGCTTGAACCGACCCATCCGGGTCCGCTCCGCGGCTGAGCGGCTACCGTCCGGCCAGGTTTCGAAGACCCGCCCGAGCGGCACCTCCTCGCAGGAGAGCCAGGTGCCCCACGGGGTCGCGCCACCCGCGCAGTTGACGTTGGTGCCGCCGAGAATCCGGTACGCCGAGGCGATCGAGCCGTCCGCGCGGAAGCGCACCGCCGAGGCGCCACCGGCTAGCGGGATCTCGGAGTTGGAAACGTAGATCCAGCCGTCGCCGGTCGGGAAGCAGGCACCCCCGTCGGGTGCCCAGTGCCAGAGGTACGACGTACCGGCGACCCACTGTCCGGAGCGGCCGATGACCCGGCTGGTGAAGCCGGCGGCCAGTTGGATGCCGTTGGCGTCGGCGGCCAGCAGGTCGCCGTACGGGCTGGGGCCGGGCTGGGCCGGGTCGGCGAGCTGGTCCAGCCGATCGGTCCCGGCGAGCTGCCCCTGCCGATCTGTCCCGGTGAGCTGTTCCTGCCATCGCTGACGGGCGAACGCCTGCTGCCAGAGCGCTCCGGCGAAGGTCGCGGTGCCCGTACCGAGGGCGGCGGCGCGCAGGATCGTACGACGGTCCACGATTACCTCCACAACGGTCGATGTCCTGATGACCCTAGAGCCATCAGGACATCGACAACACCCGCTATCGGGTGAACGCGTGGTGACGGCTCCCCGCCTCGGCTTCTGGTTCCGTCGGCACAACCGCCTCTGGTTCCGTCGTCACGGCCGGCTGCGGTTCGGCGGACTCGTGGATGCCGTACCGCTGGTAAAACCGGGCCAGCGGACCGGGCGCCCACCAGTTCCACCGGCCGAGCAGCCGCATCGTGGCCGGTACGAGCAGCGCCCGTACCAGGGTCGCGTCCACCACGATCGCCACGATCATGCCGACCCCGATCAGCTTGATCATCATGATGCCGCCGGTGGCGAAGCCAGCCACCACCACGATCAGCAGCAGCGCGGCGGCGGTGATGATCCGACCGGTGTGCTGCAGGCCGGTCGCCACCGAGGCGGTGTTGTCGCCGGTCCGGTCCCATTCTTCCCGTACGCGGGAGAGCAGGAAGACCTCGTAGTCGGTGGCGAGACCGAAGAGTACGGCCAGCATCAGGATCGGACTGCTCGGCTCGATGAAGCCGGACGGGGTGAAGTTGAGCAGGCCGGAGAGGTGTCCGTCCTGGAACACCCAGACCACTACCCCGAACGACGCACCGATCGAGACGAGGTTCATCAGCACCGCCTTGATCGGCAGCACCACCGAGCCGAAGGCGAGGAAGAGCAGCACCAGTGTCGCCGCGGCCATCAGCAGCGCCATCCATGGCAGCCGGGAGAGGAGGCTGTCCAACAGGTCCATGTCGATGGCGGTCCGCCCACCGACGAGCACCTCGACACCGGGCGGCGGTGCCAGGTCACGGATCGCCCGTACGGTGTCCTTCGTCTGGTCGCCGATCGGGTCGCCGGGGTAGGCCACCGACAGCAGAGTCGAGTCAGCCCAGGTGCCGGAGACCCGCGTGCCGGTCACCCCAGCGACCCCCTTGACCTGCTCGGTGAACTGCTGGACCTGCTCGGCCGACGCCCTGGAGACCAGCACCTCGATCGGGGTGGCGTTGCCGCCCGGGAAGTCCGTCCGGATCCGCTCACTCACCATCCGCGCCTGCGCCTCGGCGGGGAGCACCCGCTCGTCGAAGCCGCCGAAGGTGATCCGCAGGAACGGCGCGGCCAGTACGACGAGCAGCACCACGACCGCGCTGACGTAGAGCACCGGGCGGCGCATCACACTGTGCGCCAGCCGGGCCCAGCCGGCACCGGAGGTGGTCTGGCCGCCCCTGGAGGTGCCTTGGCCGCCGCCGGTGGACCGGCGACGCAGCCGGGGCAGGGGTACGCGCAGCGCGTTGATCTTCGGCCCGAGCACCGCCAGCAGGGCCGGCAGCACGGTCAGCGAGGCAAGCATGGCCAACAGCACGGCGGCCATGCCACCGAGTCCCATCGAGCGGAGGAACGCCTGCGGGAAAATGAGCAGACTGGCCAGCGCCAACACGATGGTGAGACCGGAGACCATGACGGTACGACCAGCGGTGACCATGGTCCGGCCGATCGCCACTTCGGTGGCGTGGCCGGCGGCCAACTCCTCCCGGAACCGGCTGACCACGAAGAGCGCGTAGTCGATCGCCATGCCGAGGCCGATGAGGGTGACGACGTTGATAGCGAAGATCGACACGTCGGTGACCATGGCGAGCAGTCGCATCAGGACGAATCCGCCGACGATGGCCAGCCCGCCGATGAGTAGCGGAGTCGAGGCGGCGACCAGCCCACCGAAGATCAGGATCAACAGCACCAGCAGGATCGGCATCGACACGATCTCGGCCTTGGTGATGTCCTCGGTGGTCTGGTCGGTGGCGGTCGCCTGGATGGCCACTTCGCCACCGATCTCGGTGGTCACTCCGGGGGCGGCCAACGCCGGGCGGAGCGCATCGTATGCGTCCCGTTTGCCGTCCTCATCCCCGGCATGGAGCACGATCAGGGCGTAGGTGGCGCGCTGATCGGTGGCGACGAGGCTGGGGTCGGGTGTCGCGTACCAGGTGGTCACGCCGGCCACTTCCGGCCGCTGTCGGACCTGGTCCAGGGTTGCGGTCACCGGGTCGCGGAAGGCCGGCTGATCCACAGTGGCGGTGTCGCTGGAGTAGAGGACCACCAGGTCGGCACCGTAGCTGCCCAGCCCTTCGGTGACCTGTTTGCGAAGCTGACTGGACTCACTGGCCGGGTCGTCGAAGCCGCCGCCGGTCAGCGAGCCGAACACGCCGGTGCCCCAGGTCACGCCGACCGTAGCCAGCAGCACGGCGGCCGCCAGGACACCCCAGCGGAGCCGGACCACGGCTCTTCCCCACCACGTGAACATCGGTCTCCTCAAACCACATGATCAAGACGTAAGCTGTAGCGATGATTAGCTAAGTAAACGCCGTTAACTATCTCAACGCTGTTCACCATTGGTCAAGGGAGTGCGTAGATGTCCGTATCTACCCGCCGGGAACGACTGCGTACCGCCACCCTTGCCGAAATCAAGGAAAACGCACGCCGACTCCTCGTGACCGGCGGCCCCCAGGCGATCTCGTTGCGGGCCATCGCCCGCGACATGGGCATGACCGCGCCCGCCATCTATCGCTACTTCCCCAGCCTCGACGCGCTCGTCACCGCGCTCGTCGGCGACCTGTTCGAGGAGATGCGGCAGGCCGTAGCCGCAGCCCGCGATGCCGCCGGCGATGATCCGGCCCAGCAGCTCGGCGCTATGGCCCGAGCCTTCCGCCACTGGTCCGTCGGACATCCGGTCGAGTTCGCGCTGATCTTCGGCACGCCGGTACCCGAGCTGATGCCCGCCCGGGAGTACGGCGACCCGGATCAGCCCAGCGCCCGACTCGGCGAGCAATTCATCCAGCCGATCATCGAACTGTGGCGTCGCGGCTCGTTCTCTGCCCCACCCAGTGACCAGGTTGAACAGCGGTTGGCGCACCTCTTCCAGCCGTTACTGCGTAATTATCCCGATCTGCCAGTCGAGGTCGCCTACGTCTTCCTCGCCGGTTGGAGCCGGCTCTACGGCCTGGTCGCCATGGAGGTCTTCCACCTGTTCGACTGGGTGGTGACCGATCCAGAGCCGCTGTTCGAACTGGAACTGGAGATATTCGTCGGCCAGCTGCTGGCCGGTCCGCGTACCCGAAATCCAACGCCGCCCGTGGACGAAAGGGCTGACCAGCGGCACCCGGGGCGCTAGGCTCCCCCGGCATGGGTGACGAGCTGCCGACCCGGGCCGACGTGGTGATCGTCGGGTCCGGGCACAACGGTCTGGTGTCCGCGATCCTGCTCGCCCGCGCTGGGCTCGACGTGCTCGTGCTGGAGTCGGCCAGCATGATCGGCGGGGCCACCCGCACCGAGCAGCCGTTCCCGAAGGTGCCCCAGCTACGCCACTCCACCGGCTCGTACCTACTCGGGCTGATGCCCCCGGAGCTGATCCGCACCCTCGGCGTGAACATCCCGGTGCTACGCCGCGACCCGCACTACTTCCTGCCCACCCCGGGTGGCCCCGGCTCGCCGTACCTGCTGATGGGCTCCGACCGGGCGGCGACCCGCGCGCAGCTGGCGGCCTTCTTCTCCCCCGCCGACGTGGCCGCCGACGACGCCATGCAGGCCGAACTGGCGCAACTGCGCGAAGACCTGGCCCCGGCCTGGCTCGCCGAACCACTGCCGGTCGAGGAGACCACCGAACGCTACCTACGGCCCACCCTGCGGCAGACCTTCGTCGACCTGGTCCGCGGCTCAGTCGTCGACTACCTGGCCCGCTTCGACTTCCGCTCCGAACTGCTGATCTCCATGTACGCCGTCACCGACGGCCTCTCCGGGCTCACCGCCGGCCCGGACGACCCCGGCACCGGGCACAACTTCCTGGTGCACAACATGTGCCGGCTCCCCGGTGCCGACGGCACCTGGATGATCGCCGCCGGGGGGATGGGCACCGTCTCCCGGGCCTTCGCCGCAGCCGCCCGCACCGCCGGGGCCAGGATCCGCACCGGTACGCCGGTCAGCGCGGTCACCCTGGCCGGTGGCGCGGCCAGCGGAGTCGTGCTGGCCGACGGGCGGGAGATCGCGGCCGAGGTGGTGCTCGGTGCGTGTGACCCGTACCGGCTGCTGGACCTGCTGCCCGACGGTGCGGCACCGGCCGAACTGACCGCGCGGATGGCGACGGCCCGCCGCCCCGGCAGCACGCTCAAGCTCAACCTGGCGCTGACCGGCCTGCCCCGCTTCACCTGCCTACCGTCGGACGCGCCAAGCCCGTTCGGCTCGACCATCCACCTGCTGCCCGGCTCCGCCTCCCAGCTGGCCGGTGGCGGCGGGGAGTCACCGCTGACGGCGCTGCGCGCGATGTGGGCCGACGTGCAGGCCGGCCGGCTGCCCGACGAGCCGACCATCGAGTGGTACCTGCACACCACCGTCGACCCGTCGCTACAGGACCCGGCCGGGCACCACTCCTCCGCCCTGTTCGTGCAGTCTGTGCCCTACTCGCTGAACGGTACGACCTGGGACGCGGCACTGCCGTCCTACGTGGACCGGCTACTGGCCATCTGCGAGCGGTACGCCCCGGGCACCGCCGACCTGGTCGCCGACGCGGTGCCGCTGGCCCCGCCCGGAATCGAGGAGCACTTCGGCATCACCGGCGGGCACATCCACCACGTCGACAACACGGTCTCGTTCACCGACCGGATGCCGTACGCCACCGGAGTCGACGGGGTGTACGCCGGCAGCGCCGGCTGCCATCCGGCCGGCAGCGTCATCGGGGCCGCCGGGCACAACGCCGCCCGTCGGATCCTCACCGACCTCGGCCGCTGAACCACCACCAGCCGCTGAACCACCTCCCGGCCGCTGAGCCACTCCCGGCAGCGCGCCGCCGATCGAGTCATCTTGATCGACGGACCGAAGGTCAGCCGCCGGGGCACCGCGTGTCGCCGCCGCTGCGCTCGATGCAGTGCTCTGGGGCGGGCGGCGCGGGCGCCGGATGGAGCGTCCGCCACGCGTCGAGCGCGAGATATCCCGCCGGCACCGCGAGTAGGACACCGATGATGCCGAAGACAACTACTGTGATCTTGAATCGCCCCACCGCCGCCAGCACGGCGATGAGCAACGGGCCGCCAACCAGCAGCAACCCGAACCACAGTTGCCACCAGGCGACTTCCAGGTCGAGTTGACGCGCCAGCGCCACATCGTCCCCGGGGTCGTAGAACCACGGCTTGACGGTCGCCCAGGAGCTGAACAGAATGCTCAGGCCAATCAGCCAGCCGAGGGGCAACAACACCACGGTCAGCCGCAGGACGGTCTGCCCCCGTACCGGTGCCGGGTGGAGAGGCGGGGTCGCGGTCATGGCCCAGACCGTACGGAGCATCGGGCGCACTGCCCACCGTACGGATTCTCAGCCGACCTGCCAGAGTTTGTCGTCGATGCGTACCTGGGGCAGCCCCGGCACCGGTGCGGTGACCGCGTCGAGCAGATACCGGTCGTCGGTCTCGGCCAGCGTGGCCAGCAGGCGGCTGCCGTCGGGCAGGATCAGGGTCCAGCGTCCCGGCGGTTCCGTGTCCCCGTACAACACGTACGCCGCGAACCGCGCAGCGAGCCGGACGGCGAATTGCCGACGGCCGACCCGGTCGGCTAGATGGCCCTCGATCCCGACGTCGAAGGCCATCGCAAAATGGCCGCCAGCCTCGCGATAGGTGCAGAAGGCGGCGAACCTCGCGTCCGCTGGGACGGCCGCGAGGGCTTCTGTGACCCGGTCAGCGTGGCCGACGAACAGTTCCTCGTCGCCGAGCGCGAAGCAGTCCCGCAGGAACGCCCGCAGCTCGGCCTCGGAAATGCGCCGGGACGACAGCCCGTCATAGCCGGTTGCCGCTGTCCGGGTCACGGTGTTTCCCTACGCGTCAGCTGCCTCACTGGAGGCTGTCTCGCTGGAGGCTGCCTCGCTGGGGGCGGGTTCGCCCGCCCGGCGGGAGCGCAGCTCGTGGCCGACGCTGGTCAGGCACCGTCCGCTGGGCAGGTCGAAACGCCAGCCGTGCAACTGGCAGGTGAGCTGGTCACCGTCGATGACGCCGAACCGGGTCAGGTCGGCCTTCAGGTGCGGGCAGCGCCGCTGCACGATCCAGTCACCGAGCTTGATGTCCTCGGCGTCCGGCTTCTGCTCGGCGTACCAGCCCTCGGCGTACTGCAACCGCTCCTGCGACAGGCACTTGAAGAAGGCGTAGACGAACTCGTTGTACTGGCCGATCCGGGCCGCCGAGAACCGGCAGGAGAGGAAGAGCGAGTTGACCCAGTCGACCTCTTCGATGTGCAGCAGGTGCTCGATCAGCGCCCGCTCGGTACGGAACCGGTAGCGGACCTTCTCGTCGGCGTACGGCCGGACCTGCTTGCCCGGGAAGTCCACCACGATCGACTCGATCGACTCGCCGTCGTAGCCCACCAGGTCGAACCGGACCGGGCCACCGACCCCCTTGGCGAGGTAGACCGACTCCTCCAGCAGCGGCTCGATCCGCCGCTTCATCTCCTTGAGGACGTCGATCTCCGGGTGCCGCCAGGAGGCCTTCTCCGCCTCGAGGATCGGCCGCTTACGCTCCCGCATCTCCTCCAGGTGGGCGACCTTGTTGGCGAAGAACTCAGCCACCGGCATCGGGTGCGTGGTCTCGCAGCTGTCGGCGGTGATCTCGGAGACACTGCCGGGGAGCAGCACCACGCCGTTGGTGCCGCCGACCTTGGCGTACTCGTCGAGGAAGACCTGCTGGTCGGGGAAGATGTTGCCCTCGTCACCGTGGATGTCGTTGAACTGCCACAGCTCGTCATCGAGGAAGCACGGCGGACCGGCGATCGGGAAGACGTGCGACGCCTTCAGGTCGTCGATGTAGCGCCAGGTCCGGTCGAACTGCCGGTCCCGCTTCTGCTTGCCGAAGGCGGTCTTCGCCGCGGTGGGCAGCTCGTAGACCATCGGATACCAGATGGCACCGGAGAACTGGAGCATGTGCGCGTGCACGTGGCCCAGTTCGGTGAAGACGCTCAGGTCGGTCGGGCGGGCATCGTTCTGGTTGAGCAGCCGGATGCCGTCGTGTTCCACCCAGAGCGAGGAGTCGCCGATCGGGCCGTCCGTCGGGCTGGTCAGCGCCTGGATCATGACCTTGAGTCCGCCGTCGAGCTCGACGACCTCGTTGGTCTTGGTCCGCAGGAAGCTGGTGAAGCCCAGCTCACGCAGCTCGTCCTCCAGCTCGGAGGTGGGGTATTCCGGCAACAGCACGGTCGCCTTCTTCGACACGAAGCGCTTCAGGTGCTCCGCGTCGAAGTGGTCCCGGTGCAGGTGGGAGACGTAGAGGTAGTCGGTCTGGCCGAGGGTCTCCCAGTCCAGCTGTGAATTGTCGGGGAATGGAAACCACGAGGCGAAATAGGCGGGATTAACCCACGGGTCACACAAGATGCTGCCCGCGGCTGTGTCGATCCGCATGCTGGCGTGTCCCGTACCGGTGAGTCGCACCGCACACTCTCCCTAGGAAGAAAATCCAGGTGTACGCGTCAAACGCTACCGGAGCCGGTTCCCCGCCCGAACCGCGACGCCGGTAGTGGGGTGGCCGAGGCGAGGTGAGCGGACCCTACGTACCTAGTGGCAGGGGACATGCCAGACTAGGCCCGAGATCCGATCGCTAGGGAAGGACCGAAAGTGGCAGGAAGCGAGCCGGTAACGTCGCCAGACCAGCACAAGCCGGGGAACCGCAAGGCGGGCCAGATCGGTGCGGTCGTCACCGCAGTACTGCTGCTGCTCATGTTGATCGGCAACCACGAGGGCAACGTCGAGAACATCTGGCTGGTCGGGATCGCGCTGAGCCTGCTGGGCATAGTCGTCGGCGACATCGTACTGCGCCGTAACGGCCTGCGCTCCTGACGAACCGGCGCTGACGGAACCGCTAGACCAGAACGACTAAACCAGGTAGGCCCGCCCCGGAATTCCGGGGCGGGCCTACCTGTGTGTCGAAGATGCCGGTCAGCGCCGCCGCATGAGCAGGTCCTTGACTTCCTTGAGCGCTGCGTCGACCTCAGCCTCGAAGTAGCCACCCGACACCAGCTCGAACTGAATCGTCTCCAGTTCGGCCGGGTTGACCGGCATCGGGCCACGGCCCGCCATGCTCACCAGGATGTCCTCGAACAACTGGTCGACCTGTCGTCGGTCGTAGCCGCTGCCGAACCGCCGTACCTGGAAGGTCCGACGGATGTGGTCGATCCGCTGTGCGTCGCTGCCACCGGCCAACGGCGGGCCAGCCATCGGGGGTCCACCAAGGGGCGGTCCCCCGACGGGCGGTCCCCCGAACCCTGGACCACCGGCCTGTCCCCCGGCTGGCGGACCAGCCACAGGCGGTCCACCGAACCCTGGACCACCCGACGGCCCTCCACCCGGCGGCGGGCCTGCCATCGGCGGCACGCCCGGCCCCGCCTTTCGGCCCGGGCCACGCGGCTCGGGTTGACTCCGGCCGCCACCCAGTCGGCTACCCGGTTCCGGCAACAGAATCTCGGTAGTCATCTCCGGCTTACCGTGCCGGCCCGGCTCACGCCGTTCGAACTGCTCGAACTCGTCGTCCAGGTCGGGACGACCGTCGTACCCGGCTGGGCCCCGGGACCGGCCTGGGCCACCCGGCCCGCGCGGACCATCGAACTCGCCACGAGAACCCTCGTAGTCGCCGCCCCCATACGAGCCACCAGGTGGCTGGTCGTAGCGGCCGTACCGGTCTGGCGGGCCGGCCGGAGCCGGCATCTGGCGGGGTGGCATCGGCGGGGCAACCGGGGGGTGACCCGGTTCGTCGCGCATTGCTGGTGGGCCCATTCGGTCCGGCCGGTCCGGCCGATCTGGCGGCCCTAGCCGGTCGGGCGGCCCCATCCGATCCGGCGGCCCCATCCGATCGGGCGGTCCTAGCCGGTCGGGCGGGCCCATCCGATCCGGCCGATCCGGTGCGCCCATCCGAGCCGGCGGGCCCATCCGATCCGGCTGATCCGGCGGTCCCAGCCGGTCGGGCGGCCCCATCCGCTCGGGCCGGTCCGCCGGGCGAGAGTCGGCGGTACGCTTTCGCCCGCCGCGCTCCTCCAGCTCGGCCAACTGCCGTTCGACCCGGTCCAGATGCAGGTCGACCTGCCACTCGTCATAGCCGTTGAAGCGGACGCGAAAGACGACGTCGTGGACGTCTTCGGCAGTGATCGGCGCCCCAGACTGCTCACCAGCGAGGATGGCCTCGACCCGGTCGAGAAAGTCGTCCACCTCGTCGACCTTGTAGCCCCGGCGCAGCGCCTTACGCCGGAAACGCTGACCCTGTTCCGCCACTATGTCTCCTGGTCTGCTTGGTCGTCACGTCGTCCACGACGCAGGCTCACGTCTCCCCCTCCGCAGCGGCCAACTGCCCACACGCACCGTCGATCTCCCGGCCCCGGGTGTCCCGGACCGTGGTGGAGACCCCGGCTGCACGCAGTCGGCGTACGAACTCCCGCTCGACCGGCTTCGGGCTGGCATCCCAGCGGCTACCCGGAGTTGGGTTGAGTGGGATGAGATTCACATGGGCCAACCGACCGGCCAGCAACCGACCGAGCAGGTCGGCCCGCCAGGGCTGGTCGTTCACGTCTCTGATCATCGCGTATTCGATCGATACCCGACGGCCGGTACGGGCGGCGTAGTCCCACGCCGCGTCCAGCACCTCGGCCACCTTCCACCGCTGGTTGACCGGGACCAGCTCGTCGCGCAGTTCGTCGTCGGGTGCGTGCAGGGAGAGCGCCAACGTCACCGAGAGATCCTCGGCGGCCAGCCGACGCATCGCCGGCACCAGCCCCACCGTGGAGACGGTGATATGCCGCTGGGACAGACCGAGCCCCTCGGGTGCCGGGGCGCAGAGCCGTCGGATCGCCGCCATCACCCGGGAATAGTTGGCCAACGGCTCGCCCATGCCCATGAAGACGACGTGCGACAACCGGGGCGGAGACCCGGCCACCGCACCGGAAGCGGCCACCCCGGCGAGGTAGACGGCCTGGTCGACGATCTCGGCGGTGGACAGGTTACGGGTCAGCCCGGCTTGGCCGGTCGCGCAGAACGGGCAGGCCATGCCACAGCCGGCCTGGCTGGAGATGCAGACGGTCACCCGGTCCGGGTAACCCATCAGCACGCTCTCGACCATCGAACCGTCGTGCAGCCGCCACAGCGCCTTGCGGGTGGCACCGTCGTCGCAGACCAGTTCCCGTATTGGCCGGAGCAGGGTGGGCAGCAGCGCCTCGGCGAGCCGATCCCGGGTCGCCGCTGGCAAATCGGTCATCTGTGCCGGATCGCGTACCAGCCGGCCGAAGTAATGGGTGGACATCTGCTTGGCGCGGAACGCCGGCTCGCCCAACTCCTGGACCAGCGCCTGCCGCCCGGGCAGGTCGAGGTCGGCAAGATGGCGGGGTGGCATCGACGCGCGGGGCGAAGCGGTGGTGGCTCCGACGGGGGCGTCCGGACTGATCGGGATCACGGGCAGGCTTGTCATGGCCCGTCCAGTCTCCCACGTTCTCGCACCAAGGTGCGGGGCCGTGTGGCCCGAAGCGGGTCAGTTCCTCGGGCCGGGGTCCGGAAAGTGTGACTCCACACGGTCATCCTGCCGAGTCAGCCCGCCGGGGCGAAGATCGCCAGGAGCAGATAGGCGGTCGGCAGCGCGAACAGTATGGAGTCCAACCGATCCATCAGGCCGCCGTGCCCCGGCAGCAGGTTGCTCATGTCCTTGACGCCAAGATCCCTCTTGATCATCGACTCGCCCAGGTCACCGAGGACCGCCGCGCCGGAGACCGCCAGCCCGAACACTGCTCCCCACCACGGGGCGACGTCGAGTAGAAGCCACAGCAGCAACGCGCTGCCCAACGCGGTCGCGGTCACCGACCCGGCGAACCCCTCCCAGGACTTCTTCGGGCTCACTGTCGGTGCCATCGGGTGCTTGCCGTAGAGCACTCCGGCGACGTACCCGCCGGTGTCGGAGAGCACTACCGCGGCGAGGGTGACCAGCACCCGCAGGTCCCCATCCGCAGGCGCGGCCAGCAGCGCGGCAAAGCCACCGAGGAACGGCACATAGACCGCAATCAAAGCACTCGCGGTCAGGTCCCGCTGGAAGCCCGCTGGCCCGTCACCGAGCCGCCACACCAGCGCCGACAGCACGGTGACCAATAGACCGAGGCTCAGCGCGTCCGGCCCCGCCCACCAGGCCAGCCCGACCATCAGCAGACCGCCACCGACCAGGGGCACCAGCGGCGGGTTGGCACCACTGGTCCGGATCGCGCGGGTCATCTCCCAGATGCCGACGGCGACCGCAGCGCCGATCACGGCGACGAAGGCCAGCTTGTACAGGAAGAGCGGCACCACAACGAGGGCACCGAGGGTGAGCCCCACGGCGATCGCGGCGGGCAGGTTCCGGCCGGCCCGGCTGGCCCGGGTGGGCGGCCGAGAGCGGCTGGCCCGACGTCGGCCGGGACCCCGCCGTGGCGGGGCGACCTCCTCGGCCGGGTCCGGCATCGGGACGGCACCCGGGTCGGCCGCCGGATACGGCTCGGCTACGTCGTGGTCGCCGACAGCCTCCGCGTACGCGGACAGCGGCACCTCGTGCCGACCGGACCACTCATCCGGTCCGCCCTCGCCGGGCGTCGTATCCGTCTCGACGCGAGGCTGAACCAGGGTGGGCGGGTCCTCGTCCCAGGGACGTTCGCCCAAGTCGAAACGCGAGTCGGCGGCATAGGGGTCGGGCGCGGCACCGGTGTGCCGCACCCGACGCGGAGGCTCGTCATCGCTGTCGTCCCAGTGCCGGATGGGGGTCTCCGGGGGCGGCCAGCCACGAGGCTCAGTCCTGCCGTGGGGGTCGGAATATGACATCAGACCTCGAGCAGCTCGGCTTCCTTGTGCTTCACCAGCTCGTCCACGTTGGTGACGTACCTGTGGGTGACGTCGTCCAACTCCTTCTCGGCGCGCCGTCCGTCGTCCTCGCCCGCCTCGCCATCCTTGACGATACGGTCGAGTTCCTCCTTGGCCTTCCGCCGGATGTTGCGGATCGCCACCTTGGCATCCTCGCCCTTACCTCGGGCGATCTTGATCATTTCGCGCCGCCGCTCCTCGGTCATCTGCGGCAACAGAATTCGGAGCTGGTTGCCCTCGTTGTTGGGGTTGACCCCGAGGTCGGAATCGCGGATCGCCCGCTCCATCGCGCCCAGCTGCGACGCGTCGTACGGCTTGATAAGCGCCATTCGCGGCTCGGGAACGCCGATCGACGCCATCTGGGTCAACGGGGTGGGCGTGCCGTAATAGTCGATGACGATCTTTGAGAACATCGCGGGGTGAGCCCGGCCGGTGCGAATCGCCGCAAACTCTTCCTTGGCGTGCTCGATCGCCCGGTCCATCTTCTCCTCGGCCTCGAGGAGCGTATCGTCGATCACCTTTTCCGTCGCCTCCTTCTTCTGAGCGCCGTCGTCGAAGGCGCTCAACTCACGTCCGACCCGGCCGCCGGTCACGGCCTGCACCGCCTCCGGCTACCAGTCACGGCTCACGCCGCTTCCCGCCACCGGGAACGGCCTAGACCGGTTCCCGCCTATCGGTCACGGCTCACGCCGTGCTCGCCCTACCGGTCACGGCTCACGCCGTGCTCGCCCTATCGGTCACGGCTCACGCCGTGATCAACGTCCCGATCCGGTCGCCGCCGACGGCGCGGATGATGGTGTCGTCCCCCTCGGCGCCGAAGACCAGCATCGGCAGGCCGTTCTCCATGCACAGGCTGAAGGCTGCCGCGTCGGCGACCCGCAGACCCCGGCGCAGCGCCTCGGAGAAGGTGATCGTGTCCAGCTTGCTCGCGGTCGGGTCGGTCCGGGGGTCGGCCGTGTAGACCGCGTCCACCCCGTTCTTGCTCATCAGCACCACGTCGGCGCGGATCTCCAGCGCGCGCTGGGCGGCGACCGTGTCGGTGGAGAAGTAGGGCATCCCCGCACCCGCGCCGAAGATCACCACGCGGCCCTTCTCCAGGTGCCGGATCGCCCGCAGGGGGATGTACGGCTCGGCGACCTGGGCCATCGTGATCGCGCTCTGCACCCGCGTCTCGACGCCCTCCTTCTCCAGGAAATCCTGGAGGGCCAGGCAGTTCATCACGGTGCCGAGCATGCCCATGTAGTCGGCTCGAGCCCGGTCCATACCGCGCTTCTGCAGCTCGGCACCACGGAAGAAGTTGCCGCCACCGACCACGACGGAGACCTGGATGCCTCGCCGTACGACCGTCGCGATCTGGCGCGCAATGGCCTGGACCACGTCGGGGTCCACCCCGATGGCGCCACCGCCGAAGACCTCGCCGGACAGCTTGAGGACCACGCGTCGGGCCCGGCCGGGCGGGGGCGCGGTAGGGTCCTCTTCCGCCCGGGGCCGACCATCAACAACCTGCGTCATCCGACCCGCCTCTCCTTCGCGGGCATGCCCGCTGCACGATGTCACCCAACCTGCCGGTGATGACCCTATGTGACGAGGAGGCCGCGGTGCCTGTCGCATACACCAGCGGCCTCCTCTGCGATGTCGTCCCGGTCCAGGCGCGGTGGTCCCGCGCCCAGCTCATCGGATGCTGATCAGGCCTGCCCGACCTCGAACCGCAGGAAGCGGGTCACGTCGATGCCGGCCTCGGCCAGCACCTGCTTGACCGACTTCTTGTTGTCGGCGACGGACGCCTGCTCGATCAGAACAAAGTCCTTGAAGAAGGCGTTGACCCGGCCCTCGATGATCTTGGACATGGCCGCTTCCGGCTTGCCCTCCTCGCGGGCGGTCTGCTCGGCGATCCGCCGCTCCGACTCCACGATGTCGGCCGGAACCTCGTCGCGGATCACGTACTTCGGACGCATTGCGGCGATCTGCATCGCGACGGCACGCGCGTCGGCGTCGGCGGCCTCGTCGGACTTGCCGGTGTACTCCACCAGCACGCCCACCTGCGGCGGCAGGTCCTGGCTCTTGCGGTGCAGGTAGACCGCTACGGTGCCGGCGAGCACGCCGAACCGGTTCAGCACCAGCTTCTCGCCGATCTTGGCGGACTGCTCCTGGAGGAGGTCGGCCACGGTACGGCCGTCGGCCATCGTCGAGGCGAGCAGCGCCTCGGCATCGGCGGCGCCGATCTGCTCACCGTGCTCGACCAGCTGCTGGGCCAGCGCGATGAAGGCGTCGTTCTTGGCGACGAAGTCGGTCTCGCAGTTGAGTTCGAGCAGCGCCTTGCCGGAGTGGGCGACCAGACCGTTGGCGGTGGTACGGCCGGCCCGCTTGCCGACGTCCTTGGCGCCCTTGACGCGCAGGATCTCTACGGCCTTGTCGAAGTCGCCCTCGGCGTCGGTGAGCGCCTTCTTGCAGTCCATCATTCCGGAACCGGTCAGGTCCCGGAGCTTCTTGACGTCCGCGGCGGTGAAGTTGGCCATGACTCTCTCTTCGTGTGTGACGCGGCTGGTTGGGTGGTCGATGGGGCTTACCCGATAGTGGGGTTACCCGGTAGTGCGACGGAGCAGTCGTACCCGGTCGGTCCGCCGGCCGCACGAGGCGGCCGGCGGACCAGACAGCGAGGTCACTCTGCGGCGGCCACCGCAGGCTCGTCAGCCTTCTTCTCGGTGTCCTCGATCAGCTCCCGCTCCCACTCGGCGAGCGGCTCGTCGGCGGCGACGACACCCGGCTCGGGCTTCTCGTCGGCGCCACGGCGCTTGCCGGAGCGGGCGATCAGGCCGTCGCCGACGGCAGCCGCGATGACCTTGGTCAGCAGCTCGGCGGAGCGGATCGCGTCGTCGTTACCCGGGATCGGGAAGTCGACCTCGTCGGGGTCGCAGTTGGTGTCGAGCACCGCGATCACCGGGATGCCCAGCTTGCGGGCCTCGTCGACGGCGATGTGCTCCTTCTTGGTGTCGACCACCCAGATCGCCGACGGCAGCTTCTGCATGTCCCGCAGACCACCCAGCGTACGGCTGAGCTTGATCTTCTCGCGGGAGAGCTGCAGGGTCTCCTTCTTGGTGTAGCCAGCCGCGGTGCCGGACAGGTCGCCCAGCGCCTCCAGCTCCTTCATCCGCTGGAGCCGCTTGTAGACCGTCTGGAAGTTGGTCAGCATGCCGCCCAGCCAGCGGTGGTTGACGAAGGGCTGGCCAACCCGGGTCGCCTGCTCGGCGATGGCCTCCTGGGCCTGCTTCTTGGTACCAACGAAGAGGATGCTGCCGCCCTCGGCAACGGTGTTACGGACGAACTCGTACGCCTTCTCGATGTAGTCGAGGGTCTGGCGCAGGTCGATGATGTAGATGCCGTTGCGCTCGGTGAAGATGAAGCGCTTCATCTTCGGGTTCCAGCGCCGGGTCTGGTGCCCGAAGTGGACGCCGCTTTCCAGCAGCTGACGCATGGTCACTACGGCCATGGTGGGGTGCTCCTTTGAAGTCCCTGGTTGTCATGACCCGGCCGGTGGCCGGGCACCCTGGTGCCTGGTCGCCGGCAGGGTGGACTCGATCAAGATCGAGACCAGGGAGTCGGCGCCCCACGGAGACCCGGAAGACGGGGACCCGTGGAGAGGGCACGCGAGGTCGACCGCACGAGGCGGTCGCCAGTCGACCAGTGTACGCCCCCTACCTGAACCGCCCGCACACAAACCCCTGCCGGCGGTTTTGTCCGGAAACGTTCCCTATCGTCGTGAATTGCCGCGAAGTCGCGCTGTCCGCGTTCGACCTTCTGGCCCCCTGGTCAGCGGACGGCCGGGGCGTACGCGGGCAGGTCGAGCCCCGCACCGAGCAGCCGAAGCGCCGCCTCCGACCCGGTACCGGGTGCCGCGGTGTACGTGATGATCCGCTGACCGGAATCGTCAGGCAGGTGCATGACCTCGAAGGCGACCTCAAGCTGACCGACGACCGGATGTCGCAGCTGCTTGGTTCCCGAAATACAACTACGAACCGAGTGTTTCGCCCACAGACCGGCGAACGCCGGGCTCTTCATGCAGAGCTCGCCGATCAACGTCGCGAGCGCCGGGTCGTCGGGAAACCGCCCGGCGACCAGCCGCAGCGCCGCAACCGCTCGGGCCGCCTCCTCGTCCCACCGGACATGGAGCTCACGGGTGTGCGGGTCGAGAAACAGCATCCGGGTCAGGTTCGGCCGATCAGCCGGCCGATCCGGTGCCGTGAAGTCCTGGTGACCGGCGAGCAGCAGATGTCCGAGCCGGTTCCACGCCAGCACCTCGTTCCGAAGTCCCAGCACCACCGCCGGCACCTCGGTCATGGCGTTGATGAGCTGTCTCGTACCCGGTCGGGCCACCTCCGGTCGGGGCGGTCGGCTCCGGCGACCCGGCTGTGGTCGGGCCAACTCGTACAGGTGGGCCCGCTCGTCGTTGTCCAGCGCCAAGGCGCGGGCCAGTGCCTCGATGACCGACTCGGAGGCGTTCACGCTCTGCCCCTGCTCCAGCCGCGTGTAGTAGGTGGGGCTCACCCCGGCCAACTGGGCCAGTTCCTCGCGCCGCAGTCCAGGCACTCGGCGAGCACCGTAGGAGATCAGGCCGACCGACTCCGGGGTGATCCGCGCACGAAGGGTCCGTAGAAAGTCCCCGAGGGTGCCTGCATCCAGGCTGCCTGCACTCCGCATGTCCCCATCATGACCCGGTCGTCGAAACCGCCGCCTACCCCTGTCAGTGCCAGGCAGCGTCAGGCTAGGCAGATCGGGGACCTGGTTGCCGCACGCCGCCCGGCCGAGGGTGGTGACGATCCGAAAACGTCACCAGATCTCCGAAAGGCAAGACCCGATCATGACCAGCACCGCATCGGACGAGCGGGCCCGCACCCGGCTGACTCGGCGGGAGCGACTCATCCTCGTCGTACTCATGACCGCGAGCTTCACACTCGCCGTGGACTTCTCGATCCTCAACGTCGCGCTGCCAGCGATCGGCGCCGACGTCGGCTTCTCGCTGGAGAACCTCCAGTGGATCGCCACCTCGTACGCACTCTTCGCGGCCGGCTTCACACTCCTCTTCGGGCGGGTCGCCGATCTCTTCGGTCGGCGGCGGATATTCCTGGCCGGCATCGCGCTGCTGGGTGTCTCCTCCCTGATCGGCGGCCTGGCCGAGACCCCCGAAGTACTGCTGATCGCCCGGGTGGCGCAGGGGCTGGCCACCGCTGCGGTGACTCCGGCCGCGTTGTCGTTGCTGACCACCTCCTTCCGTGAGGGGCCGCTGCGCGACCGGGTGCTCGGGCTCAATGGCGCGCTGATGGCCGCCGGTTTCACCACCGGCGCCATCCTCGGCGGGGTCCTCACCGATGGGTTGAGCTGGCGATGGGCCTTCTTCATCAACGTGGTGATCGCCGCCGGCGTGCTCGCCACCGCACCCGCTGTGCTGTCCGAGAGCCGACCGGCCCAGCGGCCCGCCCTCGATGTCCCCGGAGCGGTCACCGTGACCCTCGGATTGCTGGCGATCGTCTACGGCCTGACCACCGCGGGCGAGAAGTCCTGGACCCACCCCGGGGCGCTGCTCGCGCTGGCCGTCGGCGTGATCCTGCTGGCGGTGTTCTGGATGGTCGAGAAGCGGGTCGGCTCACCGCTGGTCCCGGTCGCGATCCTCCGGCGGCCCAACCTCGGCTGGGGCAACATCGCCGGCCTGCTCGCCTTCGCCACCGAGACCTCCCTGGTGTTCCTGCTCACCCTCTATCTCCAGCAGGTGCTCGGCTACTCGGCCCTGGCCGCCGGAATGTCGTTCGCGGTCCTCGGAGTGGGCACCGTCCTCGGTGGCATCCTCGGTCCGAAACTCATCGGACGAATCGGCAGCAAGAAGACGCTCGTCGTCGGTTTCCTCGCCCAAGCCGTCGCCACGCTTCCACTGGTGCTGCTCAGCCCCAACCCGGCCTGGATCATCGGACTGCTGATCGCTACCTTCGCCGGTGGGGTGGCCAACCTGGTAGCGATCGTGGGCTTCATGGTCACCGCCACCTCCGGCCTGCCCGACGGGGAACAGGGGCTGGCAACCGGGCTGACCACGATGAGCCAGCAGGTCGGCATCACGCTGGGCACTCCGATCATGTCCACCATCGCGACCGGCACCATGCACGCTCTTGATACGCAGACCACTGATACCGTCCTCGCCGGCATCACCACCGCCATCGCCGCCAATGCCGGCCTCGCGTTGATCGCCGCGCTGATGATCGGGGTCTTCCTCCGCCAGCCTGCCCGCAACCGAGTCCAGCCGGACGTCGTACCGGATGAGGTCCCGGCACGGTCGGCACGATCGGGGCCTAACACATCGCCGGCATGATCGTCCGGCCGTCCACAGAACGCCCGGTTGTCCACAGGCTCCGTGCACGGGGTAGCTGGTCAGCCGGGTGTCCGGGCATCCTCGCCGTCATGACGACGGTCAGACAGGCGGTCGGTGCGTACGGCGAACGGTGCGCCGTACGCCACCTGGTGGCAACTGGACTGCGGGTGGTGGCCCGCAACTGGCGCAGTGACCAGGGCGAGGTCGACATCGTCGCCTGGGACGGCGACATACTGGCCTTCTGCGAGGTAAAGACGCGTCGTAGCGACACCTTCGGTTCCCCCGCCGAGGCGGTGGTGCCAGCCAAGGCCCGACGGTTGCGTCGGCTCGCCGCGCAGTGGCTGGCGCAGCATCCCGCTGAGCCCCGTGAGGTGCGCTTCGACGTGCTCGAGGTGTTCGTGTCTGGACGTGGCGCGGCCCGGGTCGAGCATCTCAAGGCCGCGTTCTGACCACCTCGACGCCAGGTTGAGCTGGGCCTCGGGCAGGCAATAGCACAGGGCAGGCTTGATCGTCCGACTGTCCACAGGGCACCTGGTTATCCACAGACCGTCCGGATCGGACTGTTGCTCGCCCCGGACATCGGTCACTGTCTGCCCATGATGACGCCAGGACAGGCAAGCAACACACAGCGCCAGGACCGACCATCGCGACCATCGCGACCGGCGACGATTCTCCCTGCGCACCCACACCCTCGCCACGAGCCGACTGCCGAGGCGGCAGCCCGATGAGCTACGCCAAGGTGCTCTCCGTGGGCCTGATCGGGGTGACCGGCCATCTCGTAGAGGTCGAAGCCGACCTGGCCCCGGGGCTGCCCGCCGTCGTGCTGTCCGGGCTACCGGACACCACGCTCAACGAAGCCCGCGACCGCGTACGCGCCGCCATCGTCAACTCCGGACAACGCTGGCCCAACCGCCGGATCACCGTCAACCTGCTCCCGGCCCCGCTGCCGAAGCACGGCTCGGCCTTCGACCTGGCCATCGCAGTGGCCCTGCTCGGCGGCTCCGGCGAACTACCACTCTTCCCCCTCGAACAGGTGGTGGTCCTCGGCGAGTTGGGGCTGGACGGCACAGTCCGACCGGTGCGGGGCGTACTGCCGATGGTGGCGGCAGCCGCCCAGGCCGGAGTGCCCCGGGTCGTCGTACCGCTGGCCAACGCCGCCGAAGCCGCCATCGTGCCCGGCGTACGCGTCAGCGCGGTCGACACCCTGCACCGGCTCATCGCCTTCATCCGCGACGACGCACCCCTGCTCGCCCCACCGGCTGTCTTGGCCGACGGGCCGACGACCGGGCCGGACCTGTCCGAGGTAGCCGGCCAAGGGCTGGGCCGCCGCGCCCTGGAGGTCGCCGCCGCCGGCGGACACCACCTCGCCCTGCTGGGCCCACCGGGCGCCGGCAAGACCATGCTCGCCGAGCGGCTGCCCTCCATCCTGCCCACGCTCGATGACGAGGCCGCGCTGGAGGTGACCGCCCTGCACTCGATCGCTGGCCGATTTCCGTCGGACGGACGGCTACTCCGCCGACCACCGTTCCAGGCCCCCCACCACTCGGCCACCGTCGCATCCCTGGTCGGTGGCGGCACCGGACTGGCCCGCCCCGGAGCACTCTCACTGGCCCACCGAGGCGTACTCTTTTTGGACGAAGCCCCCGAATTTGGCAGAAACGCCCTGGAGGCACTTCGCCAACCACTGGAAAACGGCCGGGTAGTGCTGAACCGGAGCCGAGGTGGCACCGAATACCCCGCCCGGGTGCAACTGGTGCTCGCCGCCAACCCGTGCCCCTGCGCGAAACCCGCTGGCGACACGTTCTGCGAATGCACACCGCTGGCCCGACGGCGTTATCTCGGGCGGCTCTCCGGTCCGCTGATGGACCGCATCGACGTACGGGTGACCCTCGACCCGCTCCGCGCCGCCGACCTGATGGCGACCGACACGGAATCCGAATCCTCCGCAGTCGTGGCGAAACGGGTCACCGCCGCGCGAGAGGCCGCAGCCGCCCGCTGGGCTGCCCGGCGCTGGAAGGTCAATGCCGACGTACCGGGGCCCTGGCTGCGACGTCCGCCATGGCAGCTGCCCGCGCACACCACCGGTGCCCTGCGGCAGCGGCTGGACAGCGGATCCCTTTCCGCCCGCGGCTTCGACCGGGTCCTTCGCCTGTCCTGGACCATCGCCGACCTGGACGGTCGGGACCGCCCGGACCGGGACGACGTGGACGAGGCCTGCCAACTGCGTACCGGGGAGTCCTGATGACCGAACAGGAAGCGAGCCTGCCCAATCCGATTCCCGTGGTCGGCGTCGTCGAGCCACGGCTGGACGAGGTTCGGCTGGCCCGGATCGCGTTGACCTGGCTGGCCGAGCCAGGCACCCGCTCGGTCTACCGACTGACCAGCCGGGTCGGACCGATCGAGGCGCTGCACCGGCTGATCCTCGGCGACGTACCCGACCCGAAGCTGCGCGCGGCCGTACGAGCCCGGCTGGCCGCCGGCGATCCGCGCGAGATCGCCGAGCGCGCGATCGAGCACACCGAGCGGCTCGGCGCGCGGATCGTGATCCCCGAGGACGACGAGTGGCCGACCCGAGTGAAGGACCTGGTACGTCTCTCGCTCGCCGGTGCCGATCGCCGGGTCGACCAGGAGACGGCACCGCCGCTGTGCATTTGGGCACGCGGCTCGTGGCCCCTGGGCGAGATACTCGACCGCTCGGTGGCGGTGGTCGGCTCCCGGGCCGCCACGCCCTATGGCAGCCATGTCGCCACCGAGATCGGCTATGGAATGGCCGACCGGGGATGGACCGTCGTCTCCGGTGGCGCGTACGGGATCGACGCCGCCGCGCATCGCGGGGCGCTCAATGCCGGCGGCCCGACCGTGGCGGTGCTGGCCTGTGGCGTCGATCGTCCCTATCCGGTCGGCAACACCGCGCTCTTCGACCGGATCGCCGACACCGGACTCCTGATCAGCGAGTGGATGCCCGGTGCGGAGCCACTGCGCCCCCGGTTCCTGATCCGCAACCGGGTCATCGCGGCAGCCACGGTCGGCACCGTCCTGGTGGAGGCCGCCGCACGCAGCGGTGCCACCCAAACCACCCACCGGGCCCTGGCGCTACACCGCCCGACGATGGTGGTGCCCGGCCCGATCACCTCCGCCATGTCGATCGGAGCACACGAAGTGCTCCGCGAGCATCCGGAGGCACGGCTGGTAACCGGGGTGACGCACATCCTGGAGGAGGTCGGACGGATCGGGGCCGACCTGGCACCACTGGTCCAGGGGCCGGAGCGCCCCCAGGACCGGCTCGACGACGAGGCGGCACTGATCCTCGAATCGGTGCCCCGGCGTGGAGCGCTCGGCCCGGACAGCCTGGCCGCCCGTGCCGGTGTGGACGTACGCACCACACTGCGGAAGCTGTCCCTGCTGGAAGGACTCGGTCTACTGATCCGCCGGGACGGCGGCTACGCGCTGCCGCCACCGAACTTGACACGGCCCAAGCCACGCGCCACGGTCGGAGGTGATGAGTCGTAACCGTAGGAGCACCCGGGACCTCCACGAGGAGTTGCCGGAGCCGATGCGTGCCGCGGTGGACGATTTTGCGCGCCACCTGGCTCGGGTCGACAACCGGTCCGAACACACCGTCCGGGCCTACGTCACCGACATTGTCTCCCTGCTCGACCATGCCGCCCGGATGGGTTGTGCCCGCGCCGGTGACCTGGACCTCGCCGCGCTCCGGAGTTGGCTGGCCAGACTCCGTACCCAGGGGGCCGCCCGTACCTCGCTGGCCCGGCGGGCGGCATCGGCCCGCACGTTCAGCTCCTGGGCACACCGCACCGGGCTGCTCGACACCGACGTGGGTGCGCCGCTGGCCAGCCCCAAGGCCCACCGTGAGCTACCCACCGTGCTCCGCCCCGACCAGGCAGCAGCGCTCGTCCTGGCCCCCGGCAACACAAGCCCGCCCAACGCCCCTGCCGCCGTGGACAGCACCGTCCCGAGCAACGAGGCAGCCGTCGCGGACTGCGGCACTCCTGCCGCCCCGGCCGTCGTGGACGGTGCCGCCCCGGGCGACGAGGCAGAACCGGTACTGCTGCGCGACCGGGTCCTGCTCGAACTGCTCTACGGCACGGGAGTCCGGGTCAGCGAACTGTGCGGCTTGGACACCGGCGACGTCGACCACAGTCGTCGGGTGATCCGAGTACTCGGCAAGGGCAGCAAGGAGCGCTCCGTCCCGTACGGAGTGCCGGCCCAGCAAGCACTGGACGCCTGGCTGCGCCAGGGTCGTCCCGCCCTGGCCGGCCCCGCCTCCGGGGAGGCGTTACTACTGGGGGCGCGGGGTGGACGGTTGCAGACCACAATGGCCCGGCGCATCGTAAGCGGCTATGCCCGCGCCGCCGGCCTGCCTCGGACCAGCCCACACGGGCTACGTCACTCCGCCGCCACCCATCTACTGGAGGGTGGTGCCGATCTGCGAGCGGTACAGGAGTTGCTGGGGCACTCCTCGCTGTCGAGCACGCAGATCTACACCCATGTCTCGGTGGACCGGCTACGCGCCGCCTACCGGCAGGCCCACCCCCGGGCCTAACCGCCGACAGTCATCTTCCCCTGCCGGCTTGTGCCCGGACGCCAAGCTGGCGGTAGTAGGCGTTCGTTCCCAACCGGAATCCTGTTCTTCACCCGGCCAGCACAAGGGAGTCCCGGGGATAGGATCACCCGGGTGAGCACCGGACAACCACAGCCGCCCGACCCGTTTTCCGGTGCCCGGCTGCTCTTCTCCCTCGATCCGGCCGTCGCCCATCTCAACCACGGCTCATTCGGGTCGGTACCGATCGGCGTACAGCGCGCCCAGCAGCGGCTGCGCGACGAGACCGAGGCCAGCCCTGAACGGTTCTTCACCCAGGGACTGGTGGATCGGATCACCCACACCCGACGGCATCTGGCCGCGTTCCTCGGCGCCGACCCAGACGGCACCGCCCTGGTCGGGAACGCCACCGCCGGCTCCGCGGTCGTGCTCCAGTCGCTCGGGCTGCAGCCGGGCGACGAAATCGTCTGCACCGATCATGGGTACGGCGCGGTACGCCTCGCGGTGCAACGCGAGTGCCGCCGTACCGGAGCGATCCTGCGTACCCTGCCGGTGCCGCTGCGCGCCACCGACGCCGAAATCGTCGAGATCGTCCGAGCCGGGCTCCGACCCGGCCGGACCAGGCTGCTCATCGTCGACCAGATCACCTCGCCAACCGCCCGACTGCTGCCGGTGGCCGCGATCGCCGGTGCCGCACACGAGCATGGCGTGGCGGTGCTGGTCGACGCTGCCCACGCCCCGGGCATGCTGTCGCTACCGGTGGACGCGATCGGTGCCGACTTCTGGGTCGGCAACCTGCACAAGTGGGCGTACGCCCCGAGGGGCACTGCCGTGCTGGTGGTGGCACCCGCGTGGCGGGAACGGATCGAACCGCTCGTCGTGTCCTGGGAACAGGAATCGGGCTTTCCGAGCAGTGTGGAGTGGCAGGCAACATTGGACTACACGTCCTGGCTGGCCGCGCCGGTCGGGCTCCACACGCTTCGTACCCTCGGTGTCGATCGGGTACGCGCGCACAACGCGGCCCTGGCCGCGTACGGGCAACGGGTGGTGGGCGAGGCGCTCGGCCTGTCACCGGCCGACCTGCCTGACCCTGGCGGTCCGGAAGTCGCCATGCGGATCATCCCGCTGCCGGCGGGCCTGGCCACCACGGTCGCCGACGCGACGGCGCTGCGGTTACGCATTGCCGACGCGCTGGCCACGGAGGTCGCGGTCAACGCGTGGGGTGGCCGAGGGTGGCTGCGCCTGAGCGGGCAGGTCTACAACCGGGCCGACGAGTACGACCGCCTCGCTCACCGACTGCCCGCCCTGCTCGCCGTGCCAGCCTGACTGGCGGCGTCCGGCCGCCCATCGGCAGCAGCCGTACCCGTGCGGGTCCGAGCAGGGCGAGCGGGTCCAGATAGTCGTCACCCTGGCGTAGGCCCCAGTGCAGGCAGGCCACGCTCGGGCAGCCCGGGTGTCCGGACAGGAGGATGCCGATCGGGTCTCCTCGGCCCAGCCGGTCCCCGGTACGGACGGCGGGCTGCACCGGTTCGTAGGTGGTTCGCAGGCCGTTGGAGTGGAGCACGCTGACCACGGGCCGACCAGCAACCATGCCGGCGAAGAGCACCACGCCGGCACCCGCCGTACGAACCAGGACGCCGGCTTCGCCGGCCAGATCGACGCCCCGATGCCCGGGCAGCCAGGGCCGAGGCGGGGGATCGAACCGACGTACTGGTCGGGGCCGGCCATCGAGCGGCCACTGGAAGCTGCCCCGAGCCGGAGCGGTCCATGCTCTGGTGGCTTCCGCCTCCGCCCTTGCCGCACGCCGGTCAGCCAACGTCCCGCGGTCAAGATCCGCAACCGGCGCAATGCGCTTGTCTGCGACAGCATTCGCCGGGATCCGGAGTGCTGGAGTCGACCCGACCAGGGACATGAACGCCAGCAGCGCCGACATCAGTTGGGGAATCCGCATGACCACCGAGCATGCTCGGCGCTGGCGTAGTTGGCAGCACCTCGGCGACGATCTGTGGACAACCGACCCGCCTGTGGAAAACGTCCGCAACGGCAGTTGATCTGCTATCGGGTGCTTGCGAGCCGTTCAGTGGCTGATGCCGTCGCCGGTTAGGAAGGGCCCCTTCCTATGCAAAAAGCGATAAGAAGGGGCCCTTCCTAACACCTCAGCCCCCGAAGCCGGAGTCCGCCGGTAGTGAGATATCCGGCTTCTCCAGCTCTTCGACGTTTACGTCCTTGAACGTCATGACCCTGACGTTCTTCACGAAACGCGCAGGGCGGTACATGTCCCACACCCAGGCGTCGTGCATCTCCACCTCGAAGTAGACCTCACCGTCGGAGTTCCGCACGTGTAGATCCACCTGATTGGCCAGGTAGAACCGGCGCTCAGTCTCCACGACGTAGGAGAACTGGCGGACGATATCGCGGTACTCCCGGTAGAGCTGCAGCTCCATCTCGGTCTCGTACTTTTCGAGATCTTCCGCGCTCATCGCACTCCGCCTTCCATGGCCACATCTTCCCCCACCGGCGTTGACGGCCGAGGCTGCTCGCCTAACGCCACGCCGACGGTACTCCCTATCGGGGCTGGTCGCCCCGTTGGCTCGAAGCCGCTCGCCCCGCTCCGGCACCCTTCGTGCTCCGCTCGGACGATCCGGCTACTAACTGTGATGCCTCAATCCCCCGGGTTCGGCGATCTTCGCCGGCCGCCGGGCCCGTGGCGGGCTGCCGGCTCGACCGGAGACCGTCGCCACATTGACGTACGAGAAGCGGTGCTCCTGGCACGGTCCCTGCCGTTGCAGTGCCGCGCTGTGCTCGGCGGTGATGTACCCCTTGTGCTCGCCGAACCCGTAGCCCGGGAACCGGGCATCCAGCTCCACCATGATCCGATCCCGGGTGACCTTGGCCAATACGCTCGCGGCGGCGACACAGGCAGCCACTTGGTCGCCCTTCCAGACAGCCAGCCCCGGCACGCCCAGCCCGTCCACCCCGAACCCGTCGGTCAGCACGTAGTCCGGCCGGGTCGACAACGCCGCCAATGCCCGGCGCATCGCCGCAAGGTTGCACACGTGCAGTCCGCGCGTGTCCACCTCGTCCGCAGGGATGACCACCACGGCGTACGCCAGGGCTCGGGCCAGGACCTCGTCGTAGATCCGTTCCCGCGCCGCTGCAGTCAGTAGCTTGGAGTCGGTCAGGCCTTCGATCTCGCCGCGTCGGCCTGCCGGCAGCACCGCCGCAGCGGCGACCAGTGGGCCGGCACAGGCACCTCGACCGGCCTCGTCGGCTCCGGCGACGTGCTCGAAGCCGCGCCGCTGCAACGCGCGCTCCAGCGCGTAGAGGCCGCCGTCGCGCCGGACTACGGTGCGGGATGGGGTCAGCATCGCTCCTCCCCCTCCCGGCCTACCCGAACGCCAAGGTCCGCACGAGCAGCCTCCACGCGAGCGCCGTTGGCCTCCACGCGAGCGCCCCCAGCCTCCACGTGAGCGCCCCCAGCCTCCACGTGAGCGCCGGCCTCCGCCGGAACGGCAGCTTCCGTCCGAGCGCCAGCCTCCGCGCTGGCGGCACCATCCATTGCCCCGCGCAGTATCGCGGTCAGATCTTCCGGGTACACCCGCTCCGCCGTTCGGGCCAGCTCCCCGAGGGTCCACCATCGATGATCGTCGACGCTGGCCCGTTCGATCTCGGTGAAGCCCGTCGTGTCCACCTCCCAGTCCTGCACACGGACCAGGAAGAAGACCTGTTCCTGTCGGTACCACCGGCCGTCGAACGAGAACTCGATCGTCTGCTGCCAGACCGGCTCCCCCAACTCGCCAGGATCCAGGAGCAGTCCGGTCTCCTCGGCCAGCTCACGGGCGGCACCGATTGCTGGAGCCTCGGCACCGTCCAGGCCCCCGCCCGGGGTGAACCAGTAGCGGTGGTCGGGTCGTGCCGGATCAAACCCTCGGAACAGCAGCACCCGGTCGGTGCGATCGACAAGGAGCACGCGGGCGGCGCGCCGAGGGGTGAACGTGGTCACCGGTCAAGCCTAGGAGACCGAAAGATCGGTGTTACCGGCTGGTCAGCCCTTCGGATCCGGCACCCCGTTGAAGGGGTCGGGTACGGACAGCAGGGTGGCCCGGTTGAATGGCCAGAAGATCGTGAAGGCCCGTCCCACCACCGACTTCTCCGGGATCGTCGCCAGTTCGATGTTCTGGAACCGTTGCCAGTGTTCCAGCGAGTCGCCGGAGGCCGAGCGGTGGTCACCCATCACCCAGAGCCGGCCGGCGGGGACGGTGATGTCGAACTCCTCATCGGCGACTGGATCACGGACGCCGTCGCGGGAGTAGATGTACGGCTCGTCGAGCGGGTGGCCGTTCACCACCAGCCGCTGCTGTTCGTCACAGCAGACCACCCGGTCACCGCCGACCCCGATGATCCGCTTGATGAAGTCCTCGTTCTCCCGTCCGCTCCACTCGACTGGTGCACGGAACACGATGATCTCGCCCCGTTCGGGGGACCGGAAGTCGTAGACCAGCTTGTTGACGAGGACCCGATCGTTGAGCTCGAGGGTGTGCTCCATCGAACCGGACGGGATGTAGAAGGTCTGTACGACGAAGGCGCGTACCAGGACCGCGACGAGGATCGCCACACCCAGCAGAATGGGCAGTTCTCGCCAGAATGAGCTACGCGGTTTGGGCTTGTCGGTCTGCTCGTCAATCACGAGTGGAGCCTACGGTGTCTGGCTGTGCGCGGCTGTCGCGAACGCGCGGTGATGAGCGTCGAGCCCAGAATTGGCATCACGACGGCGATGCCACCCGGTGCGCCCCGGTCGACCGGTAACGCCGGACTGCCGCCTGCGGCGGCCTCGACCTTGGGCAAGTCCTCAAAGATCGGTGGTACGGACAACGACGTCCATCGGTCGTACGGCCACACGACCGCGATTGCCCGCCCAATCACGTTGTCGATGGGGACCGGCCCCTGACATCGGGCATCCAGCGAGACGAGTCGATGATCGCCCATCACGAAGAGCTGCCCCGGTGGCACCACCACCTCGTCGAAGCGGCGGGACCGACATTCCTGGCTGTTCGGTGGGACCTCCAGCGGCGAGTTCCGAGGGATGTACGTCTCGTCGAGCGGGACGTCGTTGACGGTCACCCGCCCCACCTCGTCGCAGCAGGCCACCCGGTCACCGGGAACTCCGATGACCCGCTTGATGAAGTCCTTCTCTCCGGGGTGACCGAATCCGACCAGGTCCCCCAGGGTGCGTCCGATGCGCTGGAAGAAGCCGGTCTCCGGTTGGCTGGCTGCCTGCGGCACCCATCGGTCGGTGCCCCGGAAGACAACTACCTCACCGCGCCGAGGGTCCCGTACGTCGTAGACGATTTTGTTGACCAGCACCCGGTCGCCGACGAGCAACGTGTCCTCCATGGACCCCGAGGGGATGAAGAACGGCTGCAACAGGAAGGTGCGGATCAGTATCGCGATGCCGAAGGCCACGATGAGCAGAAGCGGCAACTCCTGCCACATGGGCAGTTGCCGGCGCGGGCGGCGGGCCCGCCGGCGTACCGGCTCGACATCGTCGGATTCGTCCACTTCACGCACTACACATCTCCCCGATCCCGGAATACAACGCTACCGCCCGGGGAGCCCTGATACCGGCTCCCCGGGCGGTAGCGTAGATGTGTCCCGCTGCCACGAATCGCGTCACGATCATGGCGTCAACGAACATCGCGTCATGATTCATCGTGACCATGGCGTCACGACCACGGTGTCCCGTGCCCACCCAGCGGACAGCCGGATCGACGCGGGAACGGAGTGAGCGAGGATCAGCTCGGCTGCTTCTCGCGCTTCTCCTTGATCTTGGCCTTCTTGCCCCGCAGCTCACGCAGGTAGTAGAGCTTCGCCCGGCGCACGTCACCGCGGGTGACAACTTCGATCCGGTCGATCGCGGGGCTGTTGATCGGGTAGGTCCGCTCGACCCCGACGGTGAAGCTCATCTTCCGTACGGAGAAGGTCTCCCGCAGGCCCGAGCCCTGGCGCCGGATGACGGTGCCCTGGAAGATCTGGACCCGGGACCGGTTACCCTCAACGACCCGTGCGTGCACCTTGACGGTGTCACCGGCACGGAAGTCAGGGAGGTCGGCCCGGCGCGACTGGGCGTCAAGGGCGTCCAGGGTGTTCATCGCTGCATCCTCGTAAGGGTCGCGGCGTACCGGTCGTCGGTACGCGAATGGGTGATTCTGAACCCCAGTGGGCCAGCTCGCGACCAGCTGTCTCACGACCAGCTGTCTCGTTCGTGACCAGCTGTCTCGTTCGTGACCAGCTATCTCACGACTGACCCGGTGGGGATCCTCGCAGCCGCTCGCGGCGCGGGCGAGCTGCGGCAACCGCAGACGACTGCGGCAACGTACTACTTTGCCACATCCTCGACCGGCACCTGAAATCCGGCCCCGGTGAGCGTCGCGACGTCCCGTTTGTCCAGCGCCCCGGGTGGCAGCGCCGCCAGCATGTCCGGCCGCCGGGTGGCGGTGCGCAACAGCGCTTCGTCTCGCCGCCAGCGGGCGATCCGGCCGTGGTCGCCCGAACGCAGGATCGCCGGCACCTCATGCCCGCGCCAGGCGGGCGGTTTGGTGTAGACCGGGGCCTCCAGCAGGCCGTGCGCGTGCGACTCCTCATCCAGCGAGTCGGCGTTACCCAGCACCCCGGGCAGCAGCCGGGTCACCGCCTCCAGGATCACGATCACGGCCACCTCGCCGCCAAAGAGCACGTAGTCACCGAGCGATACCTCGGTCACCGGCATCCGGGTGGCAGCGTGGTCCAGGACCCGCTGGTCGATGCCCTCGTACCGGCCGCAGGCGAAGACCAGGTGCGGCTGCGCCGCCAGCTCGTAGGCGAACTCCTGGGTGAACCGCCGCCCGACCGGGCTGGGCACCAGCAGATGCGGCGGCGGCCCGTCCGCCAACACCGGGGCGACCGCGTCGAGCGCGGATCCCCACGGCTCGGGCCGCATCACCATGCCGGGACCGCCGCCATAGGGCGTGTCGTCCACCGTACGGTGCACGTCGTGGGTCCAGGTCCGCAGATCGTGTACGGCCAGGTCCAGCGTCCCGCTGGCCCGTGCCTTGCCGATCAGCGACAGGTCCAGCGGGGCGAAATAGTCCGGAAAGATGGATATGACGTCAACGCGCATGACGACTCACAGGTCGAGCAACCCCTCCGGCGGGTCAACCACGACCCGTCCCCCGGCTAGATCCACCTCTGGGACGATCGCCCGAACGAACGGAATCAGCGCGGTACGCCCCTCGGGGCGACGCAGAACCAGGAGGTCCGAGGCGGGCGCATGGTCGATGCGGGCCACCTCGCCGAGCCGTTCCCCGGCTGGGTTGACCACGGCCAGGCCGACCAACTGGTGGTCGTGGAATTCGTCCGGGTCGCTGGGCGGGGCCAGTTGGGCGCTGTCCACCCAGAGCAGGGTGCCGCGCAACGCCTCGGCGACATTGCGGTCGTAGACGCCGTCGAAGGCGACCAGCAGTCGCCCCTGATGCCAGCGGATGGCCTCGACGGTCAGCTGGTCGGGCACCCGTACCAGCTCACCAAGGTCCGCGACGGCGGCGGGCGCTCCTCTGACCGGGACCGCCGGTTCGGTGTGCAACACCGAACCGGCGGCGAAACGCGCTTCGGGCTCGTCGGTCCGCACTTCCACGGTGACCTCACCGCGGATACCGTGCGGTTTTCCGATACGGCCGACGATCAGCTGCATCAGTACGAATCGACGATGTCGACGCGTACGCCACGGCCGCCGATCGACCCGACCACCTGGCGGAGCGCCTTGGCGGTACGCCCGGAACGCCCGATGACCGTGCCCAGGTCCTCGGGGTGCACGCGCACCTCAAGCCGCTTACCCCGGCGCGAATCGATCATCCGGACACGCACATCGTCAGGATGATCGACTATGCCCTTGACCAGGTGCTCCAGCGCTGGCCGGAGGGCCACCTCAGCCCTGCTCACCGGAACCCGCCTCGGCCGGCTCCTCGGTCTTGGCCGGGGCCTCTGCCGGAACCTCCGCCGCTGCCTCGGCCTTGGCCGGGGCCTCCGCCTTGGCGGACTTCTTCGCCGGCTTCGCGGTCGTCTCGGCCACGCCAGCCGCCGCCTTGGCCTCGGCCTCGTAGGCGGCCTTGCGGTCGGCCCGCTCGGGGGCTACCAGCAGCGGCGGCGGGGCCGGCAGGCCCTTGAACTTCTGCCAGTCGCCGGTCTTCTCCAGCAGACGCTGCACCGGCTCGCTCGGCTGGGCGCCGACGGAGAGCCAGTACTGGGCCCGCTCCGAGTCGATCTCGATCACCGAAGGGTGTTCCTTCGGCTGGTAGATGCCGATGAACTCGATCGCCCGGCCGTCGCGCTTGGTGCGCGAGTCGGCGACGACGACGCGGTACTGCGGGTTGCGGATCTTGCCCATCCGCAGGAGCCGGATCTTAACGGCCACGTGTGTTCGCTCCTGTTGCGATTCTCACCGGCCCAGTCGGGCGGTGCGCGGGTGAGAGCCGGCCAGCTCAGTGGGGTTTGAGCCGGAGACTACTCGGGTGGACTGGCAACGCGCCCGGGTTAGAGGGCGCCGCACGCGTGCCGGATACCAGCTCACCATTGTGCCAGACGGATCCGGCGGCCGAGGCGCCCCCTCGGCCACGTCAGCCCGCGGAGCACCCTCGCCATCGACTCCGACCTGCTGAGGAGCCTGCTCACCGCTGCCGAACGACAGGTTGCCGAGGGGCTGAGCACCCGGTTGGCGTCAGGGGCGGGCCGGTCGCCGGTCCCAGCCGGGCGGTAGCGTCGGCACGGTCCAGGTCGGGTCCGGGACGAAGTCGCACCAGGTGCCGTCGAACGGGAACTCCCCCGCCTCGGCCATCTTGATCACACGCTCGCCCTCGGCCCGTACCGCCGCCTCGTCGGCCACCCAGTAGTGCTCAGGAAAGGCGAGCCGCTCGACGAACTCGTCCTCGTCCTTCCAGCACCAACTCCGGTCGGGCTCGATCACGACGTCGAGGTCCTGGTCCACCACATCGACCCCGGCCACGGCACCATCGTCCCAGCGGACCCCAGGCTCTTCGAGGTTGACGTACCACCGGGCAAACCCACCAGCCTCGGCCTGGAACCACCAGACCGAGTACGCCCCTTCCGTCGGCAGAAACTTCAGCAGCGGCGGGCCGTTCCAGATGCTCACCGCCAACTGGTAGGACCGGGTGATCCACTCAGCGAACGGCATCTTCCGCATGCCGCGACCATCGTCGGCCACCTCACTGGCCACCGGAGTGTCTCGGGCGATCCAGAGCAGCAGCCCCCGCGCGTCGTCACTGACCACCCGTGCCGGGCGAACCCAGCCGATCCGCCCACGGCGGACGTTACGGTGCAGGATCACTTCGCCGGGCTGAAATCCCATGTGCGCACCCTACCGCCCCGGCACAGGGCGACCGCCCGCCCGCACTCCGACCGCTGCGCGGTTAGGAAGGGCCCCTTCCTATGCAAAAAGCGATAAGAAAGGGCCCTTCCTAACATCAAAGCATCAGTACGCGCGGGCCAGGACGGCCACCAGGTCCGGCTCGTCGGCTGAATCCGGCACCGAACCGTCGGCCCGGACCAGGCAGCGTACGGTGACACCCTTGCCGTTGGCCGCAAGCTCGCCCTGCTCACCCACCGCCGACCACGGCACCCGGGCCCAGCCGGTCGCCGCCGCCTCGATCGCCTCGTCCAGGGTCGCCACCGTCGTGGTCCGCGACTCGCGTAGGGCCAGCGCCTCGTCGTACAGCGCCTTCTGGTCCGCTTCGAGGGCGGCGAGCACCGAGGCCACCACGTCGGCCACCGGAACCGGGGTCTTCGACCCGTTGGTACGCCGGACCACCACCGCGTTACCGGCGGCGAGATCCCGGGGGCCGACCTCGACGCGTACCGGATAGCCCTTGAGCTCGGCGTCGACGGCCCGGCGGCCGAACGGGGTGTCCACCCGGTCGTCGAGGGCGACCCGGACCCCGGCGTCGCGCAGCGCGTCGCGCAGCTTCGCCGCCGCCTCGATCACCCCGTCGCCGGCCTTGACCACCATGATGTGCGCCTGCACCGGGGCCAGCCGGGGCGGCACCCGCAGCCCGTTGTCGTCCCCGTGCACCATGATCAGGCCACCGAGCATCCGGGTGGAGGTGCCCCACGAGGTGGTCCAGGCGTGCTCGACGCTGCCGCTCGCCGAGGTGAAGGTCATGTCGAACGCCTTGGCGAAGTTCTGCCCCAACTCGTGGCTGGTGCCCAGTTGCAGCGCCTTGCCGTCACCCATCATGCCTTCGCAGGTATAGGTGGCGGTCGCCCCGGCGAACCGCTCCCGGGCGGTCTTCAGCCCGACCAGAACCGGGATGCCCAGTTCTCGCACCATGAAGTCCTCGTAGACCTCGTGCAGGATCCGACGCGCGTAGGCCCGGGCGTCCGCCTCGTCGATGTGCGCGGTGTGCCCCTCCTGCCAGAGGAACTCGGTGGTCCGCAGGAAGATCCGGGGCCGCATTTCCCAGCGGACCACGTTCGCCCACTGGTTGAGCAGCAGCGGCAGGTCCCGGTAGGAGTCGATCCACTTGGCCATGAACTCGCCGATGACCGTCTCGCTGGTGGGTCGGACCACCACCGGCTCGGAAAGCTGCTTGCCGCCGCCGTGGGTGACCACGGCCAGCTCCGGCGAGAAGCCTTCGACGTGCTCGGCCTCCCGCTTCAGGTAGCTCTCCGGGATGAAGAGCGGGAAGTACGCGTTCTCCGCCCCGGTCACCTTGATCCGGGCGTCCATCTCGGCCTGCATCCGCTCCCAGATGGCCCAGCCGGCCGGTCGGATGACCATGGTGCCCCGCACCGGCCCGTTGTCGGCGAGCTTCGCCTTGGCGATCAGGTCCTGGAACCAGCGGGGAAAGTCTTCCGCCCGGGGAGTGAGCACGCGTGCCATAACCGCACATCCTATTCGCCGACCTACGACGCCCCTTACCCGGCGTACGCCGTCTTGCCACCGTCGAGCACCATCTGCGCTCCGGTCGCGTACGGGAAGTCGCCGGAGGTGAGGGCGACGGCGAATGCGGCCACCTCCTCAGCGGTGGCCAACCGCCCCACTCCCGGCACGCTGGACTTGCCGAACTGGGCCGCCATGACGTCCCACGCCACATCGGGCAGGTCCGCCGCCCCGGCCAGTCGCCGGACGAAGTCGGTCTTGGTGGTGCCCGGCAGCAGGGTGTTGATCCGGATGTTCTCGGCGGCGTAGTCGTGGGCGGCGCTCTGCACCAGGCCGACGAGGGCCCGCTTGGAGGCGGCGTACGCGGCCTTCCCGCCGCTGGTGGAGATGGCGTTGGAGGAGGAGGTGACCAGGACGGCACCGCCACCCCGACGCCGCAGGTACGGAATCTGGTACTTCAGCGCCAGGAAGACACCGCGCAGGTTGGTGCCGACCACGTCGTCCCACTCGTCGGCCGTGTACTCGTGCAACGGCTTCTGGACCGTGATGCCGGCGTTGTTGAAGCAGACGTCGATGCCGCCGTACCGCTCGGCGACCGTGTCGACGAACCGTTGGACCTGCGACTCGTCGCGGACGTCGGCGCGTACGTAGGTGGCTTCCCCACCGGCCGCGCGGATCTGGCGCTCGACGTCCCGGCCCAGGTTCTCCCGCCGGCCGCAGAAGCCGACCTGCCCGCCTTCGGCGGCGTACTGGATGGCAGCGGCGCGGCCGATCCCGGAGGTGGCGCCGGTGATCAGGACGACCTTGTCGGCGAAGCGCTGGTTGCCGCCGGGGCGGATTTCGGGGCTCGGTGCGGTACGACCGAGGGCCAGCCCGCCGACCAGACCGGCGACGGCTCCGGCACCGACCCCGGCCACCCCGGTGCCGATCAGCCTTCGACGGCTGTACCCGGCGCGGGTGGCGCTCGACTCGGCACGGGCGGTGGCCGGCTCAGCGGGGGCGGTCGCCTCGACGGGGGCGGTGGTCGACTCGATGGGCGGTTCGACGTGTTCGTTGGGGGTTGTCATGACGTCCCTTCCTCGGCTGGCGGGCGACGTTCACCCGCCGCATTCGAGTCTGGGTACGGGCGCACGCCGCAACGTCGGCCCGCAGGCCGGTGTGTACGGCCGCCGGGCCGGCCTCTCGCAGGAGGCGGCTCCTGCCCGGGGAGGACCTTTCCGCGCTCCTGCCCTGGCTACCTTTCACGGGTGACCCTCCCGCGGATCAGCGTGCTGTTCGAGACCCGGGCGTGGCCGCTCCGGCTGGCCATCCTCGCGGCGTTGGCCGTCGGGTACCTGCTGGCCCGTGGTCCTTCGGCGGAGCCGTCGATCATCGACTGGCTACTGTCCGGCGCCTCAGTGCTGGTGTACGCAGGCAGCGCACGCTGGCCGCTGGCCAGTCCTCTGGTGCAGGCCGTCCTGCTGGCGGTGGCCCTGTGGGCGGGCGATGTCAGCCCGGTCATCGTGAAGGTCGGCGCCGGGGTCGCACTGTTCGAACTGGCGATGCGCCGCTCCGGCTGGTACTGCGTATCCGGGGCGGTACCGCTGCTGGCGGTGTACCTGGTGGAGCTGTCCTGGTCGACGCTCTACCGGGGTGCCGTGGTGACGCTGGTCCCGGTGCTGCTCGGGGCGTACGTCCGGTCGGTGCGATTGCTCTCCGCGCAGGCGGAGCGGCGCGCGGAGGAGGAGCGGCTGCGGCGGCGCTCGGAGACCCGGGCGGCCCGGGCCGACGAACGTACGGCGATCGCCCGGGAACTGCACGATCTCGTCGCCCACCACGTCGCCTCGATGGTGTTGCGGGTCGGGGTGGCCCGGCACGTGTTGCACGACGCCGACCCGAAGGTGCGTGAGGTGCTCGACGACGTGCACGGCAGCGGGGTGGCGACCCTGGCGGATCTACGGCGTCTGGTGACCGTGCTACGAGACCCGGTCGGTGGTGGCCAGGTGGGGCTGGTGGAGCCCGGCGAGTTGCCGGCTGCACTGTCCGAGGTGGTGGATCGGGCAGAACGGCTCGGCTTGTCGGTGTCCGCACAGATCGACCCCGGCATCGCCGGGCTGGACACGATGCGTGGCCTGGCGGTGCTGCGGTTGACCCAGGAAGGGCTCGCGAACGTGGCCCGGCACGCGGGGCCGCAGGCCCGGACGACGGTGTCGGTACGGTTGATCGAGGCCGGTACGGCACAAGTCGACATCGCCGACGACGGTGGCGGTGGCGGCCAACGCTACCCGGGACTGCCGTCAGGCGCGGTAGGCAGTCGGGAGCACCCGGAACTGTCGGCCGGCCGGGCGGTGGGGTCGACGATCACGGACGCGACGGGCGGTCACGGGATCATCGGCATGCGGGAACGGGTCGCGGTGCTGGGCGGATCACTGACGGTGGGCCGGGACGGGCCGGGTTGGCGGTTGTCGGCGCTGCTGCCGGCGGCGGGTGACAGCGGAGGGGACAAGCGGTGATCCGGGTGCTGTTGGTCGACGACCAGACCCTGGTACGGGCAGGACTGCGGATGCTGTGCGAGGCGTCGCCCGACCTGGCGGTGATCGGCGAGGCGCGTAACGGGCAGGAGGCGGTGCAGCTCGCGGCCCGTACCGCGCCGGACGTGATCTTGATGGATCTGCGAATGCCGGGGATGGACGGCACACAGGCGACTGCGCGGATCATCCAGGCCCGGCCATCGGCACGGGTGCTGGTGTTGACCACCTTCGACGATGACGACCACCTCTATCCGGCGATGGCAGCGGGCGCGTGTGGATTCCTGGTGAAGGACGCGGCACCGGACGATCTGCTGGACGGCATCCGGCGGGCCGCCGCCGGGGACAGTCCGTTCAGTCCGACGGTGCTGCGGCGGTTGGTAGTGGCAGCGGTAACGGCGCATACCGGTACGGCGGAGGCCGAGCTGCACCCATCGGATGTGCGGTTGACGCCTCGAGAGTCGGAGGTTTTGGCCCTGGTCGGGGCGGGCCTGTCCAACGCGGAGATCGGTGAGCGGCTGCATTTGGGCGTGACCACGGTGAAGACCCACGTTTCGGCGGCGATGACCAAGACCGGGGCGTCGAACCGGGTACGGCTGGCCGTCTTCGCGGTCCGACACGGCCTGGTCTGAGTAACCGCCCAGGTTCCTGGTCTGAGTAATCGCCCGAATCGCCGGTCTGAGTAGCTCGATCGGATCGCTGCTCTGGGCAACTGACCCGGATCTCCGGTCCGAGCACCTTGACCGGATCGCCGTCAGCGGATAACCCGGCCGCGTAGGACGATCCGGTGCGGGTCGCGTACCACCCGCAGGTCGGCTCGCGGGTCGCTGTCGTAGACCACCAGATCGGCCAGCCCACCCTCGACCAGTCCCGGGAAGCCGAGCCAGTCCCGAGCCCCCCAGGACGCGGCACGCAGCACGTCAACCGGGGACATGCCGGCCTGCTCGTGCAGCAGCAGCATCTCGCTGGCCGCCAGCCCGTGCGCGATGCCCCCGCCCGCGTCGGTGCCGAGGTAGATCGGCACCCCGGCCTCGTACGCCGAGCGCACCACCTCGGGGAAGCCGTCGCGCAGGGCGAGCATGTGGGCGGCGTACCCGGGGAATTTCTCTGCGGCCCGCTCCGCGATGGACCCGAAGGTCTGAATGTTGATCATCGTGGGCACCAGGGCGGTCCCCCGCCGGGCCATCTCGTCGATCAGGTCGAGGCTCAGGCCGGTGCCGTGCTCGACCGAGTCCACCCCGGCCCGCACCATGATGTCCACGGCCGACTCGGAGAAGGTGTGCACCGCCATCCGGGCCCCGGCGGCGTGTGCGGCCTTGACCGCAGCGGCCATCGTGTCCACGTCCCAGGCCGGCGCGAGGTCCCCGGCGTCGCGTTCGATCCAGTCCCCGACCAGCTTCACCCAGCCGTTGCCGGCCCGCGCCTGCTCGGCCACGGTGGCGGCGACCTCCGCCGCCGAGACCTCCACCCCGATGTCCCGCAGGTAGCGGCGCGGGGGCGCGACGTGCCGGCCGGCGCGAGCCAGTCGCGGCAGCTCCGGCTCGTCCTCCAATTCGGGGTACGGGTACGGCGAGCCCGCGTCGCGGATCGCCAGCACACCGGCGTCCCGGTCGAGTGTCGCCAGTCGCCGCGCCTCGTCCAGCGAACCGATCGGGGCACCCCCGGGGGCGATGCCGATGTGGCAGTGCGCGTCGACCAGGCCGGGCAGGACGAACCCGCCATCGGCGACGGTCTCCGCCCCGGGGACCGGGGTGTACGTCACCCGGTCACCCACCAGCCACAGGTCGCGTACCTCGTCGTCGGGCAGCACCACGCCACGCACATGCAGAGCCATGTGCACAGTCCTACCCGATCACGCCTCGCCGCGCTCCCGCAGCCCTGCCCTGCGGGCAGTGAGCGCCGGCAGGTCGACGGTCACCTTCCACGGCCGCTCGGTGACGAACACGTCGTCGGTGTGCACGGTGGGCTCGTATTCGCCCTTCGGGCCGAGCACCATCTCGGTGAGCGTCATCCGCTCGTGGAGCGGGTCGATCACCCAGTACGTCGGCACACCCGCGTGCGCATAGACCCGCGCCTTGTCGTACATGTCGCGGAAGGTGGACTCCGGGGAGATCACCTCGACCGCCAGAATGGCGTCCCGCACCGGCACCGGACTGCGGTTGATGTGGTCGGGCCGGATCGCGACCACGTCCGGGCGGGGCTCGTTGCGTAGGTCGATCCGCATCGACAGGTCGATGCTAACCACGTACTCCGGCGGGCAGTTGACCTCAAGCGCGAGCAGAATTCGGACACACAGGTCTTGGTGCAGGTGGGTGGGCGAGGGCACGATCAACCTTCCGTTGACCAACTCGTAAGGAAGGTCCTTCGGCAGGTCACCAAGGTCGTCGACCGTCCACTCCGGCCGTTCCGGCAGAATCGGCGCTGCGGTCATGGCCTACTCCTTCCAGGGACCCTGTCACCCTAGGCGATTAGAACATCGCTCACGGTCCACAACGCGCCGGGGATCAGCCCTTCGGCTCGTTGTCCCGCTTGCCCAGCTTGCCGAAGTCGAGCTTGGGCAGCTTGAAGCCCGGCGGCAGGCCCTGACCACCGGCCAACGCGCTCGGGTCCAGCCCTGGCGGCAACTGCGGCATCCCACCCGGGAACCCGCCGCCACCGCCCTGCACCGCCCCGCGTGAACGACCGCCGCCCTTCGTGCCCTTGCGCTTGTTCTTCGGCGACTTCGTCGCCTTACGCCGGCCACCACCCGGCAGGCCCATCATCCCGCCCATCTGCTTCATCATCTTCTGCGCATCGGCGAAGCGGTTGAGCAGCTGGTTGACGTCCATGACGGTGACCCCGGAACCGGTGGCGATCCGGGCCCGCCGAGAACCGTTGATGATCTTCGGGTTGGTCCGCTCGCCCGGGGTCATCGACCGGATGATCGCGGTGATCCGGTCGAAGTGCTTGTCGTCGACCTCGGCCAGCTGGTCCTTCACCTGCCCCATGCCGGGCATCATCGCCAGCACGTTGGCGATCGGACCCATCCGCCGGACCGCGATGAGCTGGTCGAGGAAGTCCTCCAGGGTGAACTGCTCGCCGCCCATCAGCTTGGCGGTCATCTTCTCCTTCTGATCGGCGTCGAAGGCCTGCTCGGCCTGCTCGATCAGAGTGAGTACGTCCCCCATGCCCAGAATCCGGCTGGCCATCCGGTCCGGGTGGAAGAGGTCGAAGTCCTCCAGCTTCTCGCCGGTGGAGGCGAACAGGATCGGCTGGCCGGTGACCTCCCGTACGGAGAGTGCCGCACCACCCCGGGCGTCGCCGTCGAGCTTGGAGAGCACCACACCGGTGATCCCGACCCCGTCACGGAATGCCTCGGCAGTACGGACCGCGTCCTGACCGACCATCGCGTCGATGACGAAGATGACCTCGTCGGGGTTGACGGCGGCCCGGATGGCGGCGGCCTGGGCCATCATCTCCGCGTCGATGCCCAGCCGGCCGGCGGTGTCGACGATGACGATGTCCCGGGCGGCCCGCTTGGCGTACTCGATCGACGCCTTGGCAACCTGCACCGGGTCACCGACGCCGTTGCCCGGCTCCGGGGCGTACACCTCGACCCCGGCCCGACCACCGAGCACCTGGAGCTGCCCGACGGCGTTGGGACGTTGCAGGTCGGCGGCGACCAGCAGCGGCTGGTGTCCCTGCCCCTTGAGCCAGCGGGCCAGCTTGCCGGCGAGGGTGGTCTTACCCGACCCCTGGAGACCGGCCAGCATGATCACGGTCGGCGGCTGCTTGGCGAACTGCAACCGGCGGTTCTCGCCGCCGAGGACGCCAACCAGCTCCTCGTGCACGATCTTGATGACCTGCTGGGCCGGGTTGAGTGCCTGGGAGACCTCGGCGCTGCGCGCCCGCTCCTTGATTGCGGCGATGAACCCCTTGACGACCGGCAGGGCTACGTCGGCCTCCAGCAGCGCCAGCCGGATCTCCCGGGCGGTGGCGTCGATGTCGGCGTCGGTAAGCCGTCCTTTGCCGCGAAGCTTGGTGAAGATCCCGGAAAGGCGGTCACTCAAGGTGTCAAACACGACTTAACATCCCGTTTGTCGAATTCCGGCGGACAGAGCGCGGCCGGCGCGGATAGCCGCCAGGCCATTGCAAGGGTAACCGCCCGTCAACCTCGGCGCGTGGGTGCCGGCCCCGACCCCGGGCCCGGCTCCCCCGCCAGGCCCAACCGCACGATGATCTCCCCGGCCACCTCGGCGGGCGTCCTACCGTGATTGTCGATCTCATAGGTGTCCCACTCCCGGCCGGCGACACCGGCCAACTCGGTCAGTGCCTGCACCACGTGGGAATGCCGCCAGGCCCGGGCCCCGGCCTCCACCAGGTCGCCGTCGATGCGGGACCGCAACACCGGCTCCGGCACCCGGAGCACCACCTGCCGGACCGGCACACCACGATCCCGCAACCCGTCGAAGACCTCGGCCCGGTAGTCGGAACGCAACAACGACATCGGTACGACCACCAGCCGGCCGTTCCAGGCGAGCAGCCGACCCACCCGTACCACCCAGCGTCGCCACGACGGCAGGTCCTGGAAGTCTCCGGTCGGCACCGACTGGATCCGGCGGAGCACGAAGCCGACCCGTTCCGGGTCGAACCGACGGACCCGCGGCCCGTCGGGCGGCAGGGTGGCGGACAACCGTCGGCACAACTCGGCGGCGACCGTGGTCTTCCCGGCCCCGAACGCACCGTTGATCCAGACGATCACCTCGGCACCGTAGCCGCCCGCGACGCGACGGGCGCGCAAACCCGAGGCGACGTCAGAAGCGTGAAACCGTGGTGAGCTGACCGGTTCCCCGAGCATTTGGTGTTAGGAAGGGCCCCTTCCTATGCAAAAAGCGATAACAAGGGGCCCTTCCTTACCCCGCAGCGGTGAGGACGGCGGATTCCAGGCGGGTGCGCTCGTCGTCGGTGGGCCATGTGCCGACGAGGTAGAAGGTGTCCACGACGTCGCCGCCGAGGGTGGCGATGCGAGCGGCCCGGACCAGCGTGCCCGCCTCGTCCAGCGCCGCGCACACCCGGTGCAGCAGCCCGGGGGCATCGGCGGCACGCAGCTCCAACAGCACCGCGTCGGTGGCCGCGTCCCGGTGCCACACCACTCGCGGGTCCGCCCCGGCAGCGCCGTCGGCTGGCGTACGGCGACGCAGTCGGGCGAGCACCGACACGTCGCCGGTCACCGCCCGACGGAGGTCTGCGGTGAGCGCCACAGGATCGGGCGGGCTGCCGTAGCGTGGCTGCACCCGAAACTCGACCAGTGCCCGGCCGTCGATGGTGGCCGCGTCGGCGGCGAGCACGTCGAGCCGGTGCAGGGTCAGACAGCCGGCGACCGTGGCGAGCAGGCCCTGCCGGTCGGTCGCGGCCACCGCCACCCGACCATCCCCCAGGTGTACGACCGGCAGCGCCCCGGCCACCAGCGCCGGATCGGGTACGGCCGGCGCGGGCGGTGTCCCGGTGTCCAGCGTGGTGCGTACCCGGTCGACGAGTTCGGCGACGAGTCGTCCCTTCCAGCCCGACCAGGCGGCTGGCCCGGTGGCGCGGGCGTCGGCCCGGGTCAGCGCGTACAGCAGGTCGAGGGTGTCGACATCGCCGACCGCCTCGGCCACGCTGGCGACGGTCACCGGGTCGCCGAGGTCGCGTCGGGTGGCCACCTCGGGCAGCAGCAGGTGCAGCCGGACCAGTTTCTCGACCAGCGCCACCTCGGTCGGGGGCAGACCGATCCGGGTGGCGATCTGTGCCGCGATCGGTGCGCCGACGACGCTGTGGTCACCGTCGAGCCCTTTGCCGACGTCGTGCAGCAGGGCGGTGAGCAGCAGCAGGTCGGGCCGGGCCACCTCTCGGGTGTACGCCCTGGCCTTCGTGGCGCTCTGCACCAGGTGCCAGTCGAGGGTGAACCGGTGTACCGGGTTGTGCTGCGGCAGGCTGCGCATCCGGGGCCACTCCGGCAGCCAGCCGTCGACCAGGCCGTACCGGTCGCAGGTCTCCCAGGTGGGGGGCAGGCCGGGGCCGGCACCGAGCAGGGTGACCAGCGCGGATCGGGCGGCCGGCGGCCACGGGTTCGGCAGCGGCGGGCAGTAGGCGGCCAGCCATTCGCAGGTGGCCCGGGCGATCGGCAGCCGGGTGCTGGCTGCGGCGGCGGCGACCCGCAGCGACAGGCTCGGGTCGGGGCGGGCCCCGATGGCGGTACGCGCCAACACCAGTTCCCCGTCGTGTTCGACCACGTCCCGGGCGACGGGGCGGCGTACCGGCCGACCGTCGGCGCCCCGACGTGCCCGGGACCCGGACCGCAGCCGGTCGGCGGCCCGCCACGCGTCGGTCAGGGCGTGGCTGACGGTACGGGCATCGCCGGCCACCCGACGCAGCAGCGTGTCCGGATCGTCCAGACCGAGCAGGGCCGCAACGGCAGCCCGTTCCTCGGCGATCAGCCGGTCGACCCGGCGTCCGGTGGCGATGTGCAGGGCGTCCCGGGTGTCGAGCAGTCGCCGGTGTGCGGCCCGTACGGCGGGGCGCAGGGCATCGCTGATCCTGGCGTACCCGATGGCGCGCAGCAGTCCGACGTCGCGTAACCCGCCGGCGGCCTCTTTGAGGTCGCCTTCGAGCAGGAAGGAGAGTTCGCCGTGGGCCTCCCAGCGGGCGGCGGTCACCTCGCGCAGTTCGGGCAGCCGCCGGACGGCGGTACGTCGCCACTGCTCCCCGGCGGCGGTGATCAGCCGGGTGGAGAGTTCGGGGTCGCCGGCCAGGTGTCGGGCGTCGAGCAGCCCGGTCGCGACTTTGACGTCGTCCCCGGCCACCGACAGTGCCTCTTCGATGGTGCGTACCGAGTGGTCCAGGCCGATCCGGGCGTCCCAGATCGGATACCAGAGGGCGGCAGCAAGTTCGTCGATCCCGGGCACCCCGGCATGCAGCAGCACCAAATCAAGGTCCCCATGGGGGGCGCATTCCCGCCGCCCCAGCCCACCGACCGCAACCAGTGCCACCCCGGCCCGGTCGGCGGGAAACAGCCCGGCCAACCAGCGCTCCCACACCACCGCCCGCCCGGCCCGCCCCGCCTCGCCGATCCGCCCCGCCTCGTCGTTCAGGAGGCCCGCCTCGTTGATCAAGAGATTTAGGTCATCCGGACCGGTTCCGGCTGACGCCAATCTCTTGATCAACGAGGCGGGCATGGGAATCAGAGAGCGTCGAGGCCGTGCTCGCCGGTACGGACGCGCACCACGTCCTCCACGGCGGTCACCCACACCTTGCCGTCACCGATCTTGCCGGTACGCGCCGCCGTGACGATCGCGTCGACCACCTTGTCGACGTCGATCTCGTCGGTCAGCACCTCTACCCGGATCTTGGGCAGGAACTCCACCGTGTACTCGGCACCCCGGTACACCTCGGTGTGCCCCTTCTGCCGTCCGTACCCCTGCACCTCGCTGACGGTCAGGCCGGCGACCCCGAGGGCCTGTAGCCCCTCCTTCACCCCGTCGAGCTGGTGCGGTTTGATGACCGCGGTCACCAGTTTCATGTCCAGTCCCTCCATGGATAGACGTTAACCAGCGACCTTCTCGCTGACTGGCTTGGCTGGCTCCGCTTCCTCGACTGCCGCGGCCGGCTTGCTGCTCGGCGTACCGATTCCGGCCAGGGCAAACGCGCCACCGCCACCACCACCACCGCCGGCCGGCGAAAGGTCGTAGCCGCTCTCGGCGTGCTCGGCGATGTCGATGCCGTCGACCTCGGCCTCCTCCTTGACCCGGAAACCGATGGTCTTCTCGATGGCGAAGCCCAGCGCGTAGGCGATCACGAAGGAGAGGACCGAGACGATCAGGGCACTGAGCGCCTGGGCACCCAGTTGGGTGACCCCACCGCCGTAGAACAGGCCCTCGTTCGCCACCAGCGAGCTGATCTGGCTGGTACCGAAGAGTCCGATCCACAGGCAGCCGATCCAGCCGCCGACGAAGTGCACGCCGACCACGTCGAGCGAGTCGTCGAAGCCGAGCCGGTACTTCAGTCCGACGGCCAACGCGCAGACCGCACCGGCGATCAGACCGAGCAGGACCGCGGCCCAGGGGGCGACGAAGGCGCAGGCGGGCGTGATCGCCACCAGGCCGGCGACCGCCCCGGAGGAGGCACCGACCAGGGTCGGCTTGCCGTTACGCAGCCACTCCACGACGATCCAGCCGAGGATGGCGGCGGCGGTACAGACCTGGGTGTTGAGGAAGGCGATACCGGTGATCGCGTCGACGGTCAGTTCCGAACCGGCGTTGAAGCCGAACCAGCCGAACCAGAGCAGACCGGTGCCCAGCGCCACCATCGGTACGTTGTGCGGCTTCATGCCCTCCCGGGGCCAGCCGACCCGCTTGCCGAGCACCAGAGCCAGGGCGAGCGCCGCCGCTCCGGCGTTGATGTGTACGGCGGTACCGCCGGCGAAGTCCAGCGCGCCGATATCCGCGCCGATGAAGCCACCGCCCCAGACCATGTGGGCGACCGGGAAGTAGACCAGCGTTGCCCACCCGAAGGCGAACAGCAGCCAGCCGGAGAACTTGGCCCGGTCGGAGATCGAGCCGCTGATCAGCGCAACCGTGATGATCGCGAACATCATCTGGAAGGCCATGAAGACGTAGAGCGGGATGCCGGTCTCGCCCCACAGGTCGGTCTCGGCCAGGAACGTCTTGGTGCCGAGGTACTGGCCCAGATTGCCCCAGACGCCGTTGACGTCGTCGCCGAAGGCGACGCTGAAGCCGTAGAAGAGCCAGAGGATCGAAATGAGCCCTATCGAGGAGAAGCTCATCATCATCATGTTGAGAACGCCCTTGGACCGGTTCAGGCCGCCGTAGAACAGCGCCAGACCCGGTGTCATGAGCAGCACGAGGGCGCTCGACACCAGCAACCACGCGGTGTTGCCGGTGTCGATCGTCGGTGCTTCAGGCACGCTGGCCTCCTAGAGTCGGGGGTTCCCTCCTTCCCGGCCCACCGAGGCAGCGCTGCCCGTACGCCGGTTGCGCGGAAGCTTCCTGCGCGCCTGTTTCGCCAGGGGGCACGCACCGGTTTCCAACTGGTCACAGCTTGTTTCCGACGTGTGACAACTGCAGCGGTGGTTACTCGTCGGAACCCTTTTCCTTCCTTCACGAGAGTGTCAGCGGTGGTTGCTTCAATCCGCTCGTGACCGTTCACGAGGTGATCCGTCAACTGCCCGACATTGCCACCCTTCGCGATCGCTGTCGTGCGTTGGCGATGCTGGACGCGATCCTGGAGCCTCAGGAGTGGCTACGCACATTCGCCTTCGACCGGGCCTGGGGCCGGGGCGAGGAGGTGGCCTCGATGCGGAACGGCTGTGGGGATGACTACTCCATCGTCTTCTCCCCGGCCGGGGCCTTTGCTCGCGGGTTCGCCCACGAGTCACGGATGTCGCCGTGGCGGTCCAGCCCGCTGACGGTGTGGCCCGGGCTCATCGACACCGTGCCTGAGGCGTTCCAGCCGCTCCTGCGAGCGTCCGCCTTCTGCGAGTCGGACGGGACTCCCCGGGCGACGGTGTGTTTCTGGCGGCTGGTGTCCGCTGACGCCTGGCACACCGGGGACGTGACGATGCCGAAGGACGAGGAGCAGAAGGACGAGGAGGATGCCGACGGCGCGAACGAGCTCTTCACGATGCTCATCGCCGGCACCCCGGAGGCGTACCAGCGGCATTTTGGCTCAGCAAGACCGCTGGAGCTGGACGCCATTGCGCACGTCTATGGCCTGAAGCCACTCACCGAGGAGATCGTCTCGACGCTGAACCCGGATGTGCAACTCAGCGATCTGACGGCTGACGTGCGGGAGATCGGTTACCCGACCGCTGCCCGACGGTGGGCCTAGCGCAGCGCGTACTCCAGGGTGTGCCGCTCGTAGTCGAGCAGCCGCAGGTCCCGCATCGGCCGACGTAGGTGCCCCTTGTGCACGATCCGGACGAAGGCCGGTTCACCGGCCGCCGCCATCCGCCGGATCCCCTCGATGTGGTCGACGATCCGTTTGCGGATGGTCCGGACCAGCCGGTGCCGGTCACGCGGGATCAGCCCGTACGCGTCGGCGAACATCCGCAGCCGGCGCGGCCGGTTGGGCCGCTTCCAGCCCAGCGTGTAGGAGTCCCGGTCGGAGAAGAGCGGCACCCAGGTCCAGGCGGCGTAGGCCACGTCGTAGATCCGTGACCCCGGTGAGGCCAGGTCGAAGTCGATCAGGGCGAGGGTGCCGTCCGGCCGCCAGATCACGTTGTGTGGGGCGGCGTCGTGGTGGCAGATCACCTCGGTGTCCGGGGGCGGCGGCCCGAACGAGCGCCACACCGCGTTGGGCGCCGGGGTGAAACCGTACTGCGCGTCGTGGAACATGCGCAGCATGGTCGCCACGGTGACCAGTGCCTCGTCGGTGACCCAGTGCGGGGCGAGCGGATATTCCCCGCACTCCCCCTCCAGGTACGACAGCACCTCGCGGTTGCGCTCGTCCATGCCCAGGGCGCGGGGCGAGCCGGTGAACCCGACGTACTCCAGATGGCGCAGCAGGGCGTGCACCGACGGGGTCCACGGGCCGACGTTGCGCCGGACCGTGTCGCCAACCCGTACGACGGTGCTGACGTTCCCGCCGTGCAGCGGGATCTCCTGTGCGGTCACGTACGGTCCCCCGATCGGCGACACCGGCTCACGATGATCACTCCAGGCTACGCGTCCGCGCCAAGTGGTTCGGTGCCGAGCAACGCGTCGACGAACTGTGTCGGCTCGAACGGAGCAAGATCGTCCGGCCCCTCGCCCAGTCCGACCAGCTTGACCGGAATGCCCAGCTTGCGCTGTACGGCGATCACGATGCCGCCCTTGGCGGTGCCATCCAGCTTGGTCAGCACGACACCGGTGACGTCGACCACCTCGGTGAAGACCCGGGCCTGCTCCAGGCCGTTCTGCCCGGTGGTGGCGTCGAGCACCAGCAGGGTCTCGTCGACCGGGCCGTGCTTCTCCACCACCCGCTTGACCTTGCCCAGCTCGTCCATCAGGCCGATCTTGTTCTGCAACCGGCCGGCGGTGTCGATGAGTACCGTGTCCACGCCGACGTCGATACCCCGGCGGACCGCGTCGAATGCCACGCTGGCCGGATCCGCCGCCTCCGGTCCCCGGACCACCTCGGCCCCGACTCGGCTGCCCCAGGTGGCGAGCTGGTCGGCGGCGGCGGCGCGGAAGGTGTCGGCGGCACCGAGCACCACGCTGCGCCCGTCGGCGATCAGCACCCGGGCGACCTTGCCGCAGGTGGTGGTCTTGCCAGCACCGTTGACGCCCACCACCAGCACCACAGTCGGGGCACCCTCGCGCGTGGTGGTCTTCAGCGACCGGTCCAAGCTCGGGTCGAGGGCGTTGACCAACTCGGCGGCGAGCAGCGCCCGCAGCTCGGTGGCGGTACGCGTGCCAAGCACCCGGGTCCGCTCCCGCAGCCGGTCGACAATCTCGTGGGTCGCCTCGATGCCGACATCGGCAGTGATCAGGCTGTCCTCGATCTCCTCCCACACGTCCTCATCGAGCCGGTCCCGGGAGAGCAGGCTGAGCAGCCCCTTGCCGAAGACGTTCTGCGACCGGGACAGCCGGGCCCGCAGTCGGATCAGTCGACCGGCGGTCGGTTCCGGTGTCTCCAGGACAGGTGCCGGCACCTCGACCTCGGTGGGCGGTGCCACCTCGACCTCGGGCTCGATCTCGACCGGCGGTACGACGACGTCGGTCGGGGCAGCCACCTCGGTCGGCGGCGGTTCCTCGACCACCACCGGGGGCCGGGTCTGCGCTGGCTCGGGTGGGGCCGGTCGGCGTCGGAGTCGGGGCACCATCAGGCCGATGGTGCCGAGCACCAGCACGCCCAGCAGGATCAGCGCGACGACGAGGTAGTCCATGCGGCAAATCCTGACAGATGGCGGCTCGGGCGGCCCAGCCGGCGCACCCGCCCAGCCCAGTGAACTAGCCGATACCCGCGGCTGGCGTGGCCACCGACAGGGTAGGAAGGATGAACCCCCCGCCTCTGGAGGTTCCGGCATGTCCAGCTCTCGACTACTCATCGGTCCGCTGTTGCGTCGGGTCGTGGGCACCCGAGCCACCATCTGGGTGGAGACCAGCGCCCCCGCCGTGGTCCGGGTGGAGACCCGCACCGGCGCCCGTGGTGAGGCACCCACCTTCAGCGCGTACGACCACCACTACGCCCTGGTCATGGTGGATGGGCTGGAGCCGGACAGTGCGACGCCGTACCAGGTGTACGTCGACGACGAGCTGGTCTGGCCGCAGCCGGAGGCCGACTTCCCGCCGAGCGTGATCCGGACCCGGGCCGCCGACGACACCGATCAGCCGGTGAAGCTGCTGTTCGGCTCGTGCCGGGAGACCACCCAGCACGCGACCGCTCGCCGGCTGCCCCCGGACGCGCTGGACGCGTACGCCCGGCGGCTGATGGCCGCGGACGATCCCGCCGCCGGCCTGCCCGACCTGCTGGTCCTCCTCGGCGACCAGGTCTACGCCGACGAGACCTCGCCGACGGTGCGGCACCTGCTCAAGCGGCGGCGTCGCCGCCCCCAGGGGGCCCCGGCCGATCAGGTGGTCAGTTACGACGAGTACACCAAGCTCTATCTGGAGTCGTGGCGCGACCCGGAGATCCGTTGGCTGCTCTCCACCCTGCCCAGCGTGATGATCTTCGACGACCACGAGATCATCGACGACTGGAACACCTCGGCCTCCTGGCGCTCGGACGCGCGGGACTACCCCTGGTGGCGGGAACGGATCACCGCCGGGCTGGCGTCGTACTGGGTCTATCAGCACCTCGGCAACCTCAGCCCGGACGAGGTCGCGGCCGACCCGGTATACCGCGAGGTCACCGCCGTCGAGGACGCCACCGAGATACTGACCGAGTTCGGTCGGCGGGTCGACACCGAGTCGGACGTGGCGCACGACACCGAACGTTGGCGGGCCGCGCAGTACCAGTGGAGCTACGCCCTGGACCTCGGCCGCACCCGACTGGTGGTGCTGGACAACCGGTGCAGCCGGGTCCTCGAACCGGGGCAACGGGCGATGCTGCCCCCCGGCGAATGGGCGTGGTTCACCGACCAGGCACACGGCCACTACGACCACCTGGTGGTCGGGTCGTCGCTGCCCTGGTTACTGCCGCCCGGCATCCACCACCTTGAGGCGTGGAACGAACGGCTCGCCGACTCGTCCCACCGCTGGGTGGCCTGGCTCTCCGAGCGGGTGCGGCGCGGTCTGGACCTGGAACACTGGGCCGCCTTCCATCGGTCCTTCGAGGCGCTGGCGGCACTCTTCGCCCGGATCGGAGCCGGCGATCAAGTCGGGACCGGCGATCAAGTCGGAGCGGGCAACCAAGTCGGAGCGGGACCGGCGTACGCCGCACCGGCATCGATCAGTGTGCTCTCCGGTGACGTGCACCATTCGTACGTGGCCCGAGCCCGGTTCACCGACCCGGTGCTCACCCCGGTGCACCAGTTGACCTGTTCCCCGATCCACAACCAGGTGCCCGCCGCGATGCGGCCGCTGATGCGACTGGGCTGGTGGCGTGGCCCGACCGGGGCGACCCGGGCCCTGGCCCGATCGGCTGGCCTGCGTCGGGAGACCGTACGCTGGCGCAAACTCGCCGGGCCGTACTTCGGCAACGCGGTGGGCACCCTGGTGCATCGGAACGCCGTGGCCGAGGTGCTCATCGAGGGCACCGACAAGGACGGCCGGCTGCGTACCATCGCCCAGCGGGTGCTGACCGACGCACCGGATCCGACGGCGGACCGAGGCCACCTGCACGGGAACGAGGCGACCGGTGAACTGCCCGTGAAGGAGACGGCCGGTGGACGATGACAGCCTCTCGGCAGTGGAGCACGAGTTGGCCGTCCTGCTTCGCCGGGGGCGGGCCACCTCCGGGGAGATCGCCCGGGAGGTCCATCCGGAGCTGGAGCCGACCGCGTACGGGCTGCTGGTCTGGCTTCGTCGCTGCGGACCGGCCCGGCTCACCGACCTGGCCACCGAGATGCGCATGAGCAAGGGCAACCTGAGCCGACAGATCTCCGCCCTGGAAACGATGGGGCTACTCCAACGGCAGGCCGATCCGGTGGACGGTCGGGCCTTCCGGCTGGACCTGACCGACGAGGGACACCGCCGGTTCAACAACGCCCGCAAGGCCCGTACCGCACAGTTGCAGCAGATCCTGCGGGAATGGTCGCCGGGCGATCGGGCCGAGTTCGCCCGACTGCTGCACCAGTTCAACGACGACGCCCGATAGCGCACTGTCAACCAATCAGCACCAAGGCAGCAGCATGACGCGACCGCCGAATAATCCCGCCGCCCCGGATGATCTTCCCTGCCATGATGGCCCGATGACATGGACCGCCCCTGAAGTGAACCGGGCAACCGAGCCCTATCTCGGTGACGAGCGCACCATGCTGGAGGGTTGGCTGGAATTCCACCGGCAGACCCTGCTGCTCAAGTGCGCCGGTCTCACCGCCGAACAACTCAAGATCGCCAGCGTCGAGCCGTCGGGGATGACCCTGCTCGGCCTGGTCCGCCACCTGGCCGAGGTCGAACGGTGGTGGTTCCGCCGCTGCTTCGCCGGCCAACAACTCGACGACCTCTACTGCTCGCCGACCAACGTCGATGGCGACTTCGACGATGTGGCCGAGGCCGACGCCGAGGCCGACTTCGCCGCTTTCCACGCCGAGCTCGACGCGTGCCGGGCGGCGGTCGTGGGCCGCGGACTGGACGAGACGCTCCTGCGGCGACGCCCCGACGGCACCAGCAACGAGATGAGCCTGCGCTGGGTCTACATCCACATGATCGAGGAGTACGCGCGGCACAACGGCCACGCCGACCTGATCCGGGAACGCATCGACGGCGTCACCGGCGACTGACCGGTCAACACTGCTGACCGGCCAGCCCGCCAAGCACGGCCGACCGGGCGGTACGTCACACGACGACTAACCGGTCAGCCGGCCGGCAACACCCTCAGGCGGCCAATGCGGCCCGCAGGTACGACAGGCCCTGCGGGCCACTCCACCGGTACGCGGACAGCCCGGCAACCCGGGCACCCCGTACCGCCCGATCGTCGTCGTCGACGAAGAGCACCCGCTGCGGCGGGGTTTCCACGGCCAGGCACGCCTGCTGGAAGTAGTCCTTGGTCGGCTTGTGCACGCCGAGTACCGAGGAGTTGACCACCACGTCGACCTCGTCGACCAGGTCGAGTGCGACCAGGTCGGCATCGAGGGCGTCGGTGGCGTTGGTGGCCAGCCCGACCCGGACGCCGTTGGCGCGTACCGCCCGGACGAAGGCCAGCACCTCGGCGTCCACCGCGCCCCGGTCGATCTCGCACTCGTCCACCAGCGCGCGGGCCCGGTCGGCTCCACCGACCGTCTCGGTCAGGGCGTCGGCCACACTGGCCATCCAGTCCGCGTGGCGCACCTGGCCGCTGACCGCCGGTTGCAGCAGCGACCATCGCATGGCGGTGTCGAGGACCGTTCCGGGGGTCAGGCCATACTTCCGCTCAACCACGGCACGGACCTCCGGGTCCCATTGCCGCAGCACCCCGTCCAGGTCGATGAGCAGCGCCGTCGGGCGTTGCCGGGCCATCAGTCCTCCTCCTCGCGGGACAGCCGCTGGCTGATCACCTCGGTGACGCCGCTGCGCATGGTCACGCCATACAACGCGTCCGCCACCTCCATCGTGCGTTTCTGGTGAGTGATGATGATCAGCTGGCTCTTTTCGCGCAACTGGGCGAAGAGCGTGATCAGCCGGCCGAGGTTGACGTCGTCGAGCGCCGCCTCCACCTCGTCCATGATGTAGAACGGGCTGGGCCGGGCTCGGAAGATCGCCACCAGCATCGCCACCGCGGTCAGCGACCGCTCGCCGCCGGAGAGCAGCGACAGCCGTCTGATCTTCTTGCCCGGCGGTCGGGCCTCCACCTCGATCCCGGTAGTGAGCAGGTTCTCCGGGTCGGTCAGCACCAACCGGCCCTCGCCACCGGGGAAGAGCACGGTGAAGACCTGCTCGAACTCCCGGGCGGTGTCGGCGAACGCGCTGGCGAAGACCTCCAGGATCCGGTCATCCACGTCCCTGACCACGGTGAGCAGGTCACGCCGGGTAGCCTTCAGGTCTTCGAGTTGCTCGGAGAGGAACTTGTAGCGCTCCTCCAGCGCGGCGAACTCCTCCAGCGCCAGCGGGTTCACCTTGCCCAGCAGGGCCAGTTCCCGTTCCGCCTTGGCGGCCCGCTTCTCCTGCACCGGGCGCTCGAACGGCACCGGCTTCGGCACCGGTACGCCATCCCGCTCGGCGGCGGCGATGTCCGCCTCCGTCGGCGGCACGAGCTGCTGTGGGCCGTACTCGGTGAGCAGTGTCTCCACGTCCAGGGCGAAGTCCTCGGCGGCCTTGACCTCCAGCTGCTCGATGCGCATCCGCTGCTCGGCGCGGGCCACCTCGTCCCGGTGTACGGCGCTGGTCAGCCGGTCCAGTTCCGCACCGAGCCGCTTGGCCGCGCCGCGTACCTCCTGCAACTCGGCCTCGCGGGCAGCCCGGGCCTGCGCCACCTCGTCGCGTACCTGCTCGGCGGTGGCGAGTGAGACCACCAGCCGGGTCAGCGCCTCCCGGGCCCCGGTCTCGACGGCGCGGGCGATGTTCGCCCCCCGGGCCCGGGCGGCCCGGCGGGCAGCGGCTCGTTCCCGGGCGGCCCGCTCGGCGTTGGCCTGCCGCAGCAGCGAGTCGGCCCGGCCGGCGATGGCGGCGACCCGCTCCTCGGCGGTGCGGACCGCGAGCCGGACCTCCATCTCGTTCTGCCGAGCCGCCGGCAGGTAGGCGGCCAGTTCGTCGCGCTCGGCGGTGGAGGGTTCCTCGTCGATCGGGGTCGCCTCGGCCAGCCGCAGCCGCTCCTCCAGCTCGGCCAGGCCGGCCAGGTCCCGGTCGCGGGCGGCTTCGGCGCGGGCCTGGGACTCGGCGAGCCGATCGGTCTCGCCCTTCGCCGACCGGGCGGCGGCGCCCAGTTCGGCCAGCCGGCGGGCAGCGGCGTTGCGCTGCCCCTCGGCCTCCCGTTTCACCGCCGCCGCGGCGCTGACCTCCTCCTTGCGAGCGGTCACCTCGGCGCGCGCCTCGGCGAGCTGTTCGCGCAGCTCGGCGATGGTCTCCTCGGCGGCGATCCGGTTGGTCCGGGCCTCCTCGACCGCCGCCTGTACCTCGATGAAGCTGGGTGCCTTGGCCGAGCCGCCGGCCGCCGCGTAGGCCCCGACCACGTCCCCGTCAGGGGTCACCGCGCGCAGTTCCTGGTTGTCGGCGACCAGCCGGGTCGCCGCTTCAAGATCCTTGACGAGTACGACGTCCCGCAGTGCCCGGTGCACCGCCGGACGGATCTCGTCGGGGCAGCCGACCAGGTCCGGTGCCCATCGCGCGCCGTCTGGCAGGGCGGGTCGCAGGCTGTCGGCGGATCCTTCCATGCCCGGTCCGGCTGGGCCGCCGACCAACAGGCTGGCCCGACCCGCGTCCTGGATCTTCAGCAGCCGCATCGCCTCGGCTGCTTCGTCGATGCCGCTGACCGCGACCGCGTCCGCCAGGGTCCCGAGCGCAGCGGCCAGCGCCGCCTCGTGGCCGGGGGCGACGGTGAGCAGCCCGGCCAGGCCGCCGAGCAGGCCGGGCACCTGGTCCGCCCGGGCCAGCAGGGCACCCGCGCCGTCCTTGCGGCGCAGCCCCATGGCCAGGGCGTCCTCCCGGGCCTTCCACGTCGCGGCATCCTTCTCCGCCGTGCGCTCGGCATCGGACAACGCCCGTACGGTCGCCGAGGCGGCCTCGTGCGCGGCGACCGCCTCGGCGTGCCGGGCGTCGAGGTCGGCGTTGTCCCGGTCGGCCTCGCTGGACTGTTCGGCGACCGCGTCCACCTCCGCCTGGGCCTTCTCGGCTCGGGCCAGGGCGTCGGCGTGCGCGGCCGCCAGCCGGGAGATCTCCTCGGCCGCCGAGCCGGTACGGGCCCGCGCCGAGTTGACCTGACCGGTCAGTTTCGCCAGCCCTTCCCGACGGTCGGCGATCGCCTTCGCGGCGGTGACGAGGGCCCGTTCGGCCTCGGCGAGCTGCCGTTCGAGCTGCTGACGGCCCTCCACCGCCTCGGCCAGGCGTACCTGGTCGTCGGTGAGCGCCTCCCGCAGTTCCTCCTCCTGTTCCCGGATCTGCTCGGCCTCGGCCGCCAGTTGCTCGGGGTCCCGCCCGGGGCGTTCGTCGTCCGGCGTGGCGCTCAGGTGACGCAGCCGTTCCCGGGCAAGCTGCTCGGTGGAGCGGAACCGTTCCTGGAGTGCGGAGAGCTTGTACCAGGTGTCCTGGGCCGAGGCCAGCAGCGGCGCGTCCTCGGCGAGCGCGGCCTCCAGTTCGGCCAACCGGTGCTGCACCTCGGTGTGCTCCTGCTCGACGATCGTCCGTCGCTCCCGCAGCGCGGTCTCGTCGGCGATCTCCTTGTCGAGGGTGGAACGCAGGGTGTGCAGGTCGTCGGCGAGCAGCCGCAGCCGGGCGTCGCGCAGGTTGGCCTGGATCACGGCGGCCCGCCGGGCCACCTCCGCCTGCCGGCCCAGCGGTTTGAGCTGGCGGCGCAGTTCCGCGGTCAGGTCGGTCAACCGGTTCAGGTTGGTCTGCATCGCGTCGAGCTTGCGCAGCGCCTTTTCCTTGCGCTTGCGATGCTTGAGTACGCCGGCAGCCTCTTCTACGAACGCCCGACGGTCCTCCGGTTTGGCGTGCAGTACGGCGTCGAGCTGTCCCTGGCCGACGATGACGTGCATCTCCCGGCCGATGCCGGAGTCGGAAAGCAGTTCCTGGATGTCCAACAATCGGCAGGTGTTGCCATTGATCTCGTATTCGCTCTCACCGGAGCGGAACATTCGCCGGGTGATCGACACCTCGGTGTAGTCGATCGGCAGCGCGCCGTCGGTGTTGTCGATGGTGAGGGTCACCTCGGCCCGGCCGAGCGGTGCCCGACCGGCGGTGCCGGCGAAGATGACGTCCTCCATCTTGCCGCCCCGCAGGGCTTTGGCACTGTGCTCGCCGAGCACCCAGGCGATGGCGTCGACGACGTTCGACTTGCCGGAGCCGTTGGGGCCCACCACACAGGTGATGCCCGGCTCCAGCTTCAGGGTCGTCGCGGAGGCGAAGGACTTGAAGCCCCGCACCGTCAGGGTCTTGAGATGCACGTTCCCGATCCTCGTCCGACGTGACCGCCGGCGGCGTCGGCAGCCAGTTGCGGGGCCGGACGCGGGCGGGCAGGTGCCCCAACCAGTGGTCCAACCGCAGGGTAGCCCCGGTCCCGCCGTTGCCAGGCGGCGGCACGCGCGACCAGCGTATCCGATGATCTGTTCTGTTCCGATCACCGTCGGTGCTCGGATCGGATTGGCCCGAACGGAGCCCGCTACGGGCCGGGAACGGACCCGCTACGGGCCGGGAACGGACCCGATGCGGACCGGGAACGGACCCGATGCGGAGCGGCCCGGACGCGCCGGGCAAGAATGGCACCCTGGACACAAAACTGCGCGCCGCCACAGGCTCTGTGTCGGCGCGCGATTCGTTTGGCGCGATCAGATGTTCAGGTGTGTGCGTCGCTCCACCGATGCACTGAAGATCAGGTCAGGGCGGGCTCGGCGAGACGTAGCAGGTCGTCCGCCTCAGCCGCCGCAGCCGCAAGCCGATCATTCTCGGCACGCAACCGGGTGATCTCGAACTCCAGTGCCTGAACCCTGGCACGCAGTCGGGTGACCTCGTCGAGCATGCGCCGATCGGGCGCCGCGCCAACGTGGCCGTAGAGGGCCTTCGCCATATTGTCTCCTTGTAATGCGCTGCCGGAAAGGCCGGCCAACGCGCGCCCACTCGTTCGCGACTATCTTCCCGCAGGCAAACGCGGGCATGACTGGGCGCGACTGGCGACCCTTACATATTGGAGTTGCCCCCGCCCCAAGTCAAGTTAAGCGGGGCGCAGGTCACTCTTGCGGCAACCACTACACCCATTCAGAGAGCCGTCGCACGGCACAAACAAAGATCATTGTTTCGGACACCGAACCGGGTAAGCCGGCAAACCTCGCAGACATCAACGATGATCTTCGCAGCCTTCCTTAGGTCTTTCTTAGCCACGTTGCCGCAGGCCGGCCGCCCCACGTAGCGTCACAGCGGCCCACGAAGACGAGCCAACGGAGGCAACGGCGTGTACGACAGGACCGACGGATTCGACCACACCGACGAGGCTGACTGGCCTTCTACGGATCCGCACGTCCTACCATCGTCCAGCCGTGGACGGCACCGCACCCCGCGACGGTTCCCCCGCCGACTGGCCTTGGCCGCCGGTGGTACGGCGCTGGTGGGCCTCGTCGGTCTCGGCGCGACCCAGCTGCCGGCGAACTTCGCCGGCACCTCCACGTCCTCCGCCCCTGCCGACAGTGCGACGCTGCCCGGCGGGACGGGCGGGTCTGAAACCACCATCGACGCCGACCTCGTCTCGCCGACCGCCGCCACCCCCTCCGGCAGTTCGGCAGCGTCCCCGGCACCGCCCACCGGCTCCCCTACGAGCGCCGCCCCCAGCGCCTCACCCAGCCGCAAGGCGACACCGGCCACCACCGCCCCGAAGCAGACCCCCAGCCGGACCCCGGCCCAGGTCTCCGCCGGGGACAGCCGGGAAGAACAGGTGCTCGCGATCGTCAACCAGGAGCGCAGCGCCAACGGGTGCGGTGCCGTCAAGATCAACGCGAAACTGGCCACCTCGGCCCGCCAGCACAGCGCCGACCAGGCCGCCAACGACAAGATGTCGCACACCGGCAGTGACGGCAGCTCCTTCGTACAGCGGGCGCAGCGGGCCGGTTACCAGAACGCGATCGGCGAGAACGTCGCCGCCGGCTACCGGACCCCGACTGCGGTCATGGAGGGCTGGATGAACAGCTCCGGTCACCGGGCCAACATCCTCAACTGCCAGGCCAAGGCGATCGGCATCGGTGTCGTCGCCGCTGCCGACGGCACCCTCTACTGGACCCAGGTCTTCGGCTCGGTCGCCTAGCCAGCTAGCTGGTGGCCAGGACCTCACGAAGCCTCGCGGCAAACTCCTCGGGCTTGCCCGCGTAACCCGACTCGCCACCGACGAAGCCGCCGTGATGGCTCGGGAACACCGCCGCCTGCTGGCCGAGCTGTGCCGCGGTGCCGTGCGCGGTACGCGCCGTGTACGTCCCCGCCGTCTCCTCGCCGACCGCGATCACAATCCGGGTCGGTGCTGCGGTGAGCGCCCTCACGTCGGGACGGTAGTCGGTGATTGCCCAGGAAGCCTTCGACAACAGCGGGTCGTCGCGGGTGCCGTCGTCGTCGGTCGGCATGCCGAACATCGCTGGGTCGGGCGCGGGCTGGGCGAAGTAGGCGTCGGTGAACTCGCCCTGCCAGGACGTCATTGCGACGAACGCGGCCATCCCCGCGCCAAAGCCGTTCGCCTGGTACGCCTCGTGGAAGGCGGCCCGGGCACGCTCGGCGGCTACGACATCGGGAAGCACCGCATTGATCGGGGGCTCGTGCGCCACCAGCGTGACAACGTCGGCAGGATGGGACGCGACCAGTTCGAGCGCCGTCACCGCGCCACCACTACTCGCGAAGACCTCGACCGGACCGGCATCGAGTGCCTCGATCAGCAGGTGCAGATCAGCTGCCTGCTGCTGCGGCGTGTGGTCTGACCGGCCGTCGGTACGAACGCTGCGGCCCAAGCCGCGCGGGTCGTAGGTGACAACCGTACGGTCCGTGAAGTTGTCGGCGAGAGCGGTAAAACCCTCCGCCGTCATCGGCTGACCGACCATGAGTAGCGCCGGCTGACCGCCAACCGGCGGAAGCGGCCCACGCACGTCGTAGGTCAGCTCGGCCCCGGGTACGGCAAGCTGGTAAGTCTGGATCATCGTCATGGCAGTGACCGTAATGCCTGGCTCTGACATCGACGATCAGCTGCTCCTGATCCGGGCCGGGGCCGGGGCGATCCGCACTAGGAGCAGCCAGACCAGTGCGAGGCTCCCCGTGCCGCCACCGGCCGCCGGATCGTTGTCCGGGCGAGGGGGTGTGCCCGTGCGGGGCGCAACGCACTGAGATGCCGGGCAGAAGCCTCGGCCACCGGAACGGCCCGAGGACCACGACCGTCGGGCTGGTCGTACTGGCCCTGCTAGCCCTGCTCGGGGCGCTCGCCGGGTGCCGGATCCCTGGCGATCGCCCACCCGCGACCCCGTGGCCGCACGGTCCCGTTTCGAACTGGCAGTGGCAGCTCAGCGGTGAACTCGACCCGGAGGCAGCGGCTCGGATCTTCGTTCTCGACCCGTTCACCACCCCGGCCGAGGACGTACGCCGGTTGGTAGCTCGCGACCGACGGCTCGTCTGCTACGTCGAGGTCGGGACGTACTACCCGGATCGACCGGACGCCGCCCGCTTCCCCGCCCAGATCCTCGGAGCGACCACCGGTCTCCCTCGTACGGGCGGCAGCCGGGACGGGGGACGCTGGCTGGATATCCGCCAGTGGGCGGTGATCGAGCCGATCCTGGCCGACCGGTTCCGACTGTGCCGGGGCAAGGGGTTCGAGGCGGTCATGCCGGCCGACATGGACGGGTACGCCCAGCGGTCCGGCTTTCCGCTCACCTTCGACGACCAACTCGTCTTCAACCGCCGACTGGCCGGACTGATCCGCTCCCTACACCTCTCCCCCGGGCTTACCAACGACGTCGACCAGGTCATGGCGTTGCAGCCCGAGTTCGACTTCGCGGTCAACGAAGGGTGCTTCCGTAACCGCGAATGCGCTCGACTCCTGCCGTTCGTCGAGGCCGGCAAACCGGTCCTCCACGTCGAGTACGACCAGCCGCCCGCAGCCTTTTGTGTGGAGACGATCGGCTACGGGTTCGTATCCATGCGCAAGAACCGCACGCTGGATGCCTGGCGCGATCCCTGTCCTGACTGATCAGTCAGGCCCTTACCCAATCGGTGAGCCGGACCGGCTCGACGGCATCTCGATCGCCCCTGCCCTGCCCTGCCCTGCCCTCAGATCTTGGTGAAAAATGGCCCATCGAGGGGCAATATCTCACCAAGATCTGCCGAGGCAGAGATCGACTAGTGCGGCTGGCCCACCTCGTACTCGCCGTTCTGCTCGTTGAGGACTTTGATCGTCACCCGCTTCTCCGCACCCTTGACCTTTGCGGTGCAGGTGAAGGTGGCATCCTTCACGATCTTCTGACCCGAGGGACACCGCACGTCGGCAACGTCGCCTTCACCGAAGTCCTTGGCAATCACCCCGGCAATGCCTCGTTCCATCGCCTTACTGTCGAAGACCGGCGTGCTGAACAGACGTACGAGCACCACTGCAGCGACAATCACGACCGCCACCGCGCCGGTGGTGATCAGCAGGATCTTGCCGGTCTTCCGCCGAGGCTTGTCCATCGGTGCTCCGACCGTCGGGGCACCGACCGGTGGTGGGGTGGCCCACTGGGCTGCTCCGGTGGCCTGTCCTGGCCCGGCCCCGACCCGGGGTGGGGCGGGAGCGGCGTACGGGGCGGGCTGCTGCCCACCGGGCGGTCGCTGTCCCTGGACGGGCTGCTGCGGGATCCCTGGGGCAGTCGGTAGCGAGGGCGGCGGAGGCGGCAGTGGAGTCGGCCGACCCGCCGGCGGTGGGGGCGGCGGAGGCAACAAAGTCGGCTGAGCTGCCGGCGGTGGGGGCGGCGGTGGAGTCAGCCGAGCAGTTGACGGGGGAACCGGCGGGGCCGGCGGGTTTCCGTACCGCTGATCTGGCATGCCCGGCGGTGGTTGCCAACCGGCCGGCGGCCCTGGATGTCCGGGCCCTGGATGTCCGGGCATTGGCGGCGGCCCCGGGCTCGATGTCGGCTGCGGACCGGCCTGGCCCGGCCACGGCTGCCCCGGCCGGGGCGGTCCAGCCTGGTACGGGCCAGGCTGATGCGGGCCAGGCTGATGCGGGCCAGGGCCAGGGCCAGGGCCAGGCGGCTGCTGGTGGGGATGCTGTTGCCAACCAGCCGGCGGCTGTGCCGGCCACGGCTGACCAGGCATGCCTTGCGGCTGACCAGGCTGGGGCAGACCAGGCTGGGGCGGACCAGGCTGGGGCGGACCAGGCTGAGGCTGACCCGGCTGAGGCTTGTGCTGCTGCTGACCTGACGCGGGCCAACCAGGCGGGGGTGGTAAGGGTGGCTGCTGCCCGGGCTGCGGCGGTACGGGTGGGTGAGGGCCCTGGCCAGGTGGCTGGGTCACGAAGGTGCTCCTGTCCTACGTGGACAACTACGCGATCTTGTTCTTGATGTCACCGAGTTTGTCGTAGAACTCACGCCGAGCTTTATCGTCCAAGTGGGTGACGTCGAAACCCGACGGCAGCGGCGGGAAGTCGGCAGCGGTCGCGGTACCGGTGATGTCGTAGCCGATCTGGACCTCAAGGGGCGACGGCCCACCCTCCACCACCCCGTTTACCTCAAACATGTCCAGACTGCCATCGGGGTCGAACTTGATCCGCACCGGCAGCATCTGCGTCATCATGTTGTCGGTCATCTTTGCGCGGAGTGCGTCCGGAAAGACCAAGACCCGCGCCTCCAGGAACGCTTTCAGGGTCACGCCGGTAAGTAACTCGACCCGTCCATCCGGGTGCTTGGTGTACTTCCGCAGCAACCCGTTGGGGTTCTCCTTCTGCGTCAGCTCGATCGCCGACAGCATCTTGCAGCCGGTCATGACCCCAGCCATGATGCAGATGTAGTAGCCGTCAGCCGGAAAGCTGGTCTTGTGGGAAACCCAGGGTGTGGGAGCGAGACTGCGATACATGCTGCCGAGCAGCAGCAGATCCTTGTCACTCCCCGCCGGATGATAGGTGTCGATATTGTCACCCTCGAGCCCGGACCGCGACTTGGCCAACATGGCCGGCGGCGCACCGAGCACGTAGGTGTCCATCTCGGACTTGGCCTTCTTCCCCTCGAAACTGGCGAACGAGAAGACCGTGCCCTTGATGTTCGTCGCCTCACGAAAGTATTTGACCAGCCCTTGCAGCGACTCGGTGAACTTGGCGCCCTGGTACTCCCGGGCCTGCTCCTGGCTGGGCAGCGCCAGCCCGTCCTCGGTCACGCCACAACCCACCAGCAGCGCACACCCCAGTAGCGCCCCCAGGATTCGACTCGCGCGGGTGATACGGAGCCGAGGGTGGAGCGAAACTGTCATTTCTTGTCCACCTGGAGATAGAGGTCATATGCCGTCTTACCCATTGGGGATCCGTAGAGTCGCTGGCCATTGCCGACGGAACTGGTCGACACCACGTAGCCCGCCCCCTTCACCGGATCGAACCGGGTCAGCCAGGGCCCGCCGGAACATCCCGGGGTCATGACGCAGGTCAGTCCGTAGTCTCCGTAGACCCTCGAATCCGTACGCGTGCTGGGCGTGGAGCAGTAGCGCATCTTGGTGCCGTCGAACGGTGGCGCGGTCGGATATCCCAGCACCATCAGGCCTTCCGGTGCCTCACCGAAGGCGATGCCCTGCGCCCCCAGCGTCTGCTGGATGGTCTTGCCGCCCTGGGGTCGCATCTTCAGGAACGCGGTGTCGAACTGCCAGCCGGATCCCCGAGTGCCCTTGTCGCTGGAAAAGGCATTTTTCAGGAACTGCTGGGTGACATGCCCACTCGCGGCGGTCCACCGGCCGAACGGTGCCCGACCTGCTTCGTCACCGGGTACGAAAAGCACGTTCCGGGCCCACTGCCGCTTCGATCCCGTGTCGAACAGGCAGTGCGCCGCCGTCGCCACCACGCTGCCCGACGTCGAGTTGACCACCGAAGCGCTACAGACGTAGTTCCGGCCATCGAAGGTAAAGTAGAGCCGCCCTACGGTCCGCCGGCTCAACCCCGCCATCGACCAGGGGTTGCCGGCGCTGCTTGTGCCGTTCGCAGTTGGCGACACCGTGCCCAGCGGACCGATGGAGGGGTGGACAACCACCGAGATCGGCGGTTCGGCGGCGCCGCCGTTCGAGTCCCCATCCGGGCCGGGCAGGTTTGGCGGTTTGGCGTCCTTGACCCGGTCACTGGTCCAATAGTCATTGACCGACTGCGGGGAGTCCGCGAAGTCGGTCCGCATGTCGACCCCACGAACACCCGCCAGTTCGTCCTCAAGGTTCGGCGTGTAGGCCCCCGCTCGGGGAATCCCGGCCTGGGTCGGCGCGCAGGCTGTCGCCAGCACCATGCAGAGGACGCCGCCCAGACTCAGGACAGCCTTTCGAGTCCACCGACGCACGCTGTTCCTGCCTCCCCGCTCCCGAGAATCGCATTGTCGCTGCCACCGCTGCCGCAGTGAATGCACAAGGGACGGCGTTTGACGGCACCGCAGCCTATCGGACGCGCACCAGCCACGAGCAGCAAGACCAGCGGGCACAATGGGCAGACAACGGCGAGCGGGTAGAGCGGTCAGGTCCTACGGCCCATCCGGCCTTACCGGTCAGGCCTCATGGTCGGTCATGCCTTACCGCCGAGCACCCGGGGACGGGGCTGGCAGCGCGGGCAACTGTGCGACGAGCGGTTCATGAACGCCTCGCGCCGGATCGGCGTACCGCACCGGGGGCAGGGCAGTCCTTCCCGGCCGTACACGTTGAGGGCCCGGTCGAAGTAGCCGCTCTCGCCGTTGACGTTGACGTAGAGCGCGTCGAAACTCGTACCGCCGACCTTGATCGCCTCACCGAGCACGTCCCGAATGTGCCCGAGCAGCCGGCCGACCGCCGGCCCGGTAAGCGTGTCGGTCTGCCGGGCACCGTGCAGGCGGGCCCGCCACAGCGCCTCGTCGGCGTAGATGTTGCCCACGCCGGAGATCAGGGTCTGGTCGAGCAGCGCCCGCTTCACCTCGGTACGCCGGCGGCGCAGCCCGGCCAGAAAGTCGGCGTCGGAAAACTCGGGGTCCATCGGATCCCGGGCGATGTGTGCGATCTCGGCGGGCAGGGTGGCACCGCCTTCGGAAACCGCCAACCCGCCGAAGGTGCGCTGGTCGATGAAGCGCAGCTCCGGCCCACCGTCGTCGAAGGTGAACCGGACCCGTAGATGCGTCTCGTCCGGTGCCTCCGCCGGCTGCACGAGGAGCTGTCCGGACATACCGAGATGCCCGACGATCGCGTCACCACTGTCCAGCGGCAGCCAGAGATACTTGCCGCGCCGGCAGGCGTCCAGCACGGTCCGCCCGACGAGTACGGTGGCGAAGTGCTCCGCGCCGGGCAGGTGCCGCCGGATGGCGCGCGGGTGGCGCACCTCGACCATGGCGATCCGCCGGCCGGCCACCCATCTGGCCACCCCCTGGCGGACCGTCTCCACCTCGGGCAGCTCAGGCACCCGACCCCCCGTACTCCGGTGACGACTCCTGCTTCGACGGCGACTCCTGCCCCGGCGTCACCGGTCCGGTCGACTCCACCGGCTCCACGGCCCCGGTCGGTTCGGCGGTCTGCTCGGAGAGCGTGCGCCAGGCAGTCTCCGCAGCGCGCTGCTCGGCTTCCTTCTTGCTGCGGCCTTCGGCCCCGCCGTACCGGTTGCCGGCCACCACCACCCAGGCGGTGAACGTCTTCAGGTGGTCCGGCCCCGCCTCGTCGATGCGGTATTCCGGGACGCCGAGCCCCAGGGAGGCGGTCAGCTCCTGGAGGCTGGTCTTCCAGTCCAGCGCCGCGCCCCGGCCGGCGGACTCCGCCATCAGCGGATCGAACAACCGGTGGATCACGGTCGAGGCGGTGTCCAGCCCGTACTGGAGGTAGATCGCGCCGAGCAGCGCCTCCAGGGTGTCCGCCAGGATGCTCGCCTTGTCCCGACCGCCGGTGATCTCCTCGCCCCGGCCCAGAAGCAGATACTGCCCCAGCCCTTCCGGCCCCAACCCTCGGGCGACGTCCGCCAACGCCCGCATGTTGACCACACTCGCCCGAAGCTTGGCCAGTTGCCCCTCGGGCAGGTCAGGGTGGTTGTGGAAGAGCGCCGCCGTGATCACCACACCGAGCACCGAGTCGCCGAGAAACTCAAGCCGTTCGTTGGTGGGCAGCCCACCGTTCTCGTACGCGAACGACCGGTGGGTCAACGCGCGTTCCAGCAGTTCCGGGTCCAGTGAGACGCCGAACGCCGCCTCCAGATGTCCGACGGGCGCGCGCCGCCGCTTGTCGTTGCTCATGCGGTTACCCGCTTGTCGTTGCTCATGCGGTTACCTCGGTGTTGATCGTGCGGAGATCCCGACCGGGATCGGCGAGCAGCGTGGAGACCGCCGCGGCGGCGCCGCGACGATGTAGATGGGCGGCGAGGGCGATACCGGAGGCGACATCGTCACCCCGGGCCGCGCCGTGGCAGACGACGACCGTACCGGCGATGCCCAGCAGCGCGGCGGCCCGGGCTGACCCACCGCTGGCCGGGGGACCACCGGCCATGGCGTACGCCCCTTCGATCGCCTTGAGCAGCACGTTTCCGGTGAACCCGTCGGTGACGACCACGTCGGCGTGCTCACCCTGCCCCAATTCGTACCCCTCGACCAGGCCGATGTAGCGCCCGCCGGCGGGCAGCGGCTGCTCGGCGAGCACCGGGTCGGCGGCTCGCCGGGCCCGATCGCCCTTGCCGGCCTCGGTACCGACGGAAAGCAGCCCGATCCGGGGTTCGTCGACCGCGTGGGCGATTGCAGCGTAGGCGGCGCCGAGCACCGCGTGCCGGGACAGGGTGGCCGGGCTCGCCTCCAGTGACCCGCCCACGTCGAGCAGTACGACCGGGCCGGCGATCGCGGGCAGGGTGGCGACCAGGGCGGGTCGGCGTACGCCGGGCCAGCGCCCGAGCAGGAGCGCGGCGGCGGTCACCGTGGCGCCGGTGGCACCGGCCGAGACCACAGCGTCGGCGGCACCTTCGGCGACGGCGGCCACGGCGGCTCGTACGGAGGTGTCGGCTCGGCCGGATCGGGCCGGTTGGTCGGCTACGGCGACGGTGTGGGCGACCCGGACGGAGATCCGGTGCCGCCGGGTCGGCGGCAGCGCGTCGCGGAGCCCGCCGGCCACTTCGGGTGGCCCGACGAGCAGTAGGTGCAGGTCGGGGTCGGCGTCGAACGCCCGCAGAGCGCCGTCAACCACGACGGCGGGAGCATCGTCCCCGCCGAGGAGGTCAACGGCGATCCGCGCGGTGCCCGGCTCCACGGGAACGCCGGCCGAGGATTCACGGCCGGCGTTGGTGGAAGCCGGTGCACCGGGCAGTCGCCAGGGCGCGCGAGCCACCCGACCGGTGGTCGGAGGCGTCACTCGGCGTCCGGCGTCAGACTTCGAGAACCTGACGACCGTTGTAGGTGCCGCAGACACCACACGCGGCGTGCGGCAGCTTCGGCGACTTGCACTGCGGGCACGCCACGGTCGCGACCGCCGCAACCTTCCAGTTCGCCCGGCGGGACCGAGTGTTGCTGCGCGACATCTTGCGCTTGGGGACGGCCACGGTTCTTACTCCTCTTGACGGGTCAGTTGCGACAGGCCAGCCCAGCGGGGGTCGATCTGCTGGTGGCTGTGGTCAGCCGGCAGCTCGTCCCAGTGCACCCCGCAGTCGGGGCACAGCCCTGGGCAGTCGTCTCGGCACAGCGGGTTGGTCGGCAGTGTGAGCACCACCGCATCCCGCAACACCGGCTCCAGGTCGATCAGATCGCCCTGCATCCGGCCCACCTCGTCCTCATCGGCCGTCTCGTCCGTGGTGCTGTTCTCGTAGGCGTACAGCTCCTGGATTTTGACAGCCAGCGAGTCCCTGATCGGGCGCAGACAACGGCCGCACTCGCCTTCGATCGGACCGGAAACGGTCCCGGAAACGAGCACGCCCTCGGACACCGACTCAAGCCTCAGGTCGAGGCTCAGGTCCGCGCCTTCCGGCACGCCGATCAGCTCCAGCCCGAGGTCCGCCGGCGCCGGCACCACCCGCTCGACCGTACGCAAAGCGCCAGGTCGGCGCGGCAGTTCCCTCGTGTCGAGGACCAGCGGCGACCTGGGGCTGAGTGAGCTTGGCGAAGGTTTAGGCATAGTCAGACTCCGGCCTGTGTGCGGCCGACAAATCAGGTTACCTGGGCAGGGAGCCCAGCGTCGAACCGGGGCACCCCACCGGGGCAGGCCAGGTGGCCGCCGCCGGCTGGCCGGGGCACCCGCGCCGGGTTGGCCGCCGCCGGGGTGGCCGGTGGGGCTACCCACAACGCCCAGCGCAGCACATAACGCCCAGGCCACGGACAACACCGCTGTGTCACGCACGACACCCGGGGCTGCTCAGAACGACAGCGGGCGCTCGCTCTCCTCCGCGGCGAAGGTGCCGATCTCCCGAAGCGCGTGCATCTTGTCCCGGCCGCGCTCGATGGAGGCGAGCGCCCGGGTGAGGAACTGCTCGAAGTTGGCCAGTGCGGTGTCGACGTAGTCGTCGACCTCCTCGCGCAGTCGCTGTGCCTCCGCCCGCGCCTCCGCGACGATCCGGGCCCCCTCATGCTCCGCCGACACGGTGATCTCGTTCACCGAGACGAGTCGGGCATGCTCGGCCTCCGCCTCGCTGATGATCCGGTCGGCCTCCCGCTTCCCGGCGTCCATGATCTTGTCCCGTTCCGCCAGGAGCACAGCGGCCCGGCGCAGGTCGGCGGGGAGTTCGGCGCGCAGCTCGTCGAGAATCGCGATCGTCTCACCGCGATCCACCATGCAGTTGTTGCGCGACATCGGGACGGATCGCGCCGCCTCCACCATGGCGATGATCTCGTCGATGCGATCGAGCGGGTCCACCGGTACCTCACTCCTGCCTGTCATTAGTCAGCCGAACCTCCATAATGCGACGTCCGACCGAATTACAGCTCACCCAATGATGCGTCCCGGATACGACCGGGTGGCCAAACCTCTTTCCGCGCGGCGCGTCGCCGCAGGCCCGACCGCCCCGCGCCGACCGGACCCGCACTGCTCCGAGGTGCCGCGCTACCCACCGCCGTTACGCGGTTCGAAGATGGTCAGGCGGGCTGACCCACAGGCTGCCCGGGTCAGGTGAGCTGGCCAGACATGCTGGCCGGCAGGGTCAGGTGGGCTGACCGGGCTCCCGGTTCGCGGTGAGCCGCTGCCGCAACAGGTCGCGAACCAGGTCCGGGACGTGCGCCGAGACATCCCCGCCCCACTTGGCGACGTCCTTGACCAGACTCGACGACAGGAACGAGTAGAGCGGGTTGGTCGGCATGAAAAGTGTCTCCACCCCGGCCAACCCCATGTTCATCTGCGCCATCTGCAACTCGTAGTCGAAGTCGCTGACCGCCCGTAGGCCCTTGATCAGGACAGCCGCCTGCTGGTCGCGGCAGAAGTCCACCAGGAGCCCGCGGAACGACTCGACCCGGACATTCGGGTAGGAGGCCGTCACCTCGCGGAGCATGGCGATCCGCTCGTCGATGGTGAACAGACCACTCTTCGACTGATTGATCAGCACACCGACGATCACTTCGTCGAACAGTCGGCTGGCCCGACCGATGATGTCCAGGTGACCGTTGGTGACCGGATCGAACGAGCCGGGACAGACCGCACGTCTCATGAGCGGCGACCGTACCAAAGTGTGGTCTCCCCGTACCGCCGGCTGCGCTGTGCAGTGATTCCTTCCACCCATTCGACCGCCCCGCTGCGAGTGGAACGTTCCACCACGATCACAGCGTCCGCCGCCAGCCAGCCGCCGCCGACGAGCGCCGCCAGCATCGTGGTGATCTCCTCGTCCGGCACGGCGTACGGCGGGTCAGCGAAGACCACGTCGTACGCCCCGCCCTCCGGGCCGGCGGTGAGGATCTGCGCCACCTTTCCGTTCGCCAACTTCGCGGCCGGAGTAGCGCGCAGAGTCGACAAGTTGTCGCGAATGATCCGGGCGGCCCGGACATCGGATTCGACCAGTAGTACGTGAGCTGCCCCTCGGGACAATGCTTCCAACCCGACCGCACCAGACCCGGCGTACAAATCGAGGAATCGACTGTCCGTCAGGTCGGTCATCGTGTCCAAAGCACTGAATAGCGCCTCGCGTACCCGGTCGGAAGTCGGTCGGGTGTTCGCCCCGGCTGGGGCAACGATGCGCCGACCACCGAATGCTCCGGCGATGATCCGGGTCACGTCTGTCCTCCCTGCATAGTGATGACGTTACGCCAAGGTCGACTGTCGCCTGATCGACACAGGAAGTAGACGAAAATAGCGTACGCACTCACTTTCGGTAGATGAATTGTCTCGGCTTCACAACATCATCCTTAAGATTCCCTGAGGGACGTTGCGGGATGTGCGCAACCGTTAAGGTCTGGCGCTGGGCGGGCACGGTTGGCCGACCGTCCGGCATCGGCACTCATTCCAGAAGATCCGAGCCCCGCGATCGCCACCTTGTCGCCACGCTTCTAACCCCCCTCTCTTCCAGGAGCACGCGTGATCCGTCCAAAGCTGTCGCTGCGGCGACCGCTGGCATTTCTAGGGGCCGTCTTCGTCGGCCTCACGGCGGCGGTAGCCGTCGCCGCGCCTGCGAGCGCCCACCACACTGAAATCAAGGGCACGGTGGTGTGCGAGCCCACCACCGGCAAGAAGATCATCACCTGGACCGTGACCCACAGCGAGACGAAGAAGTACGCCACCCTGGTCAAGGTCACGTCCAGCATCGACACTCCGGTCAAGGACATCCAGGGCACCGTCCTCGCCCCCAAGGGCAAGAAGGGCGACTCGGTCTCCGGCACCCAGGAGGTGCCCGGCGACGCGACCGGGACAGTCGAGCTGAGCGTCTTCGCCCGCTGGTCCCAGGACGGACAGACCTCCGAGGGCAAGAACAAGTACGAGAACACCAACAAGGGCCGGGTCAACCTCGGCAAGGACACCTGCTCCCAGGCTCCGCCGCCGTGCGTCGAGGCGAGTCAGGCAAAGTTCAAGCACACCTTCGACGGCCCCAACGGCGTCGCCACCGTCGAACTCGACGGCGAACTGCCGCTGTGCCAGGGCGTCAAGCAGTCGTTCACCCTGGTGTCGTACTTCGCGCCCCGGCCGGAGTTCTCCGTCCCGCAGTACGTCTATGGCGAACCCGATACGGACACCATCGAGGCCGGCAAGACCAAGATCGAGCTGAAGGTCGAGCTTCCGGACTGCCACACCCAGGTCGACCTGATCTGGGGTGGCCGGGACCAGGTCATCGAGGAGATCGTCAAGGACGGCCCGACCTACGGCAACAAGAAGTTGGGCAGCCCCGGCGCGCCGGGTAACCGGTCCAAGGGCCCGCAGGGCTGGTACAACGGCGGCACCAAGGCCTGCCAGCAGCCGGCCATGGATTTTGTGTCCAACTGCGACGGCACGGTGATCGTCAACCTGAGCAACAACGGCAAGATCAGCAAGTACGCGGTGGAGTTCACCATCACCGCCGGCAACTTCAGCAAGAAGGTCACCGTCGCTCCCAACAAGGCTGAGAGCGTCGAGGTCCCGGCCAGTGACGCCACCGAGATCGTGGTGAGCGCCGACGGCATGGAACCGAAGACCTACCGCTGGCAGCGGCCGGAGAACTGCGCCCTGCCGACCGTGGTCGTCGAGTCCGACTGCGAGAACTTCACCGTCGCGGTGAAGAACCCGGAGGGGGTGACCCCGGCGACCGCGAAGATCGCCTTCGGTGGCAGGACCGAGACGGTGACCGTGCCGGCGGGTGAGACCAAGACCGTCAAGTTCCCGGCCAAGGAAACCGGAACCACCGCGACCGTCACCTTCGAGGGGCTGGACGTCGAGCCGTTCGAGGCGGTCTACGAGAAGCCGGCCACCTGCGGTGGTGGCGGGGGCGGCCTGCCCGTGACCGGCGCCGCCGCCGGTGGGATCGCGGCCGGTGCCGTGGTCCTGCTGGGTGCCGGTGTGGCGCTGTTCCTGGTGGCTCGTCGCCGCCGGCTGCGGTTCACCGCCTGAGGCTGCACCTGGCCTTCTGGCGATGAGCCGACACCGAAACTGAGTTAACCGCCTGGGGGCGGGTCGACCGAAACTGGTCGACCCGCCCCCGGTGCTTTCGGTTGGAACGCCGACTCGGCCCGGAAGTCGCGGCCCACCACCTGCCTGGACGCAAGGAAGACCTGTCCTTGCTGATCGACGGGGCGAGGCGGGGTCAGCCTTTTTCCAGGTAGCCGGCGCGTTCTTCGTCGACCAGGGTTGCCACCGAAGCCGCCAGGGCGGGATGTTGCGCCAAGTCTGGATCGTCCTCGACCAGGGTCATCGCCTCGGCCCGAGCCTCCCGGATCAACTCGGTGTCCCGCAGCAGCGACAGAAGCCGCAGGTGCGAACGCCGCCCGGACTGGGTGGCCCCGAGTACGTCTCCCTCGCGGCGCTGCTCCAGGTCCAGTTCGGCCAGTCGGAACCCGTCCGTGGTCGAGGCGACCGCGTCCAGCCGTTCCCGGGCCGGTGAACCCTCCAGCGTTTCGGAGACCAGCAGACACAGCCCGGGTGCCGTACCTCGCCCGACCCGGCCACGCAACTGGTGTAACTGGGAAACGCCGAACCGGTCGGCGTCCAGCACGATCATCACGGTCGCGTTCGGCACGTTCACGCCGACCTCAATCACCGTGGTCGCCACCAGCACATCCAGGTCACCGGCGGCAAACGTACGCATCACCGTGTCCTTCTCGTCGGCCGGCAAGCGGCCGTGCAGCACCCCGATCCGCAGCCCGTGCAGTGGCCCCTCGGCGAGCAGCGGCGCGACCTCGGTGACGGCCAGTGGGGGCCGCCGAGCCGACTCGTCCCCGGACGGCGGCTCCTCCTCGGACTCCGGCCCGGCGCCGATCCGCGGGCACACCACGTACGCCTGATGGCCGGCGGCCACCTCCTCGCGCAACCGACGCCAGGCCCGGTCCAGGAACGCCGGTTTCTCGGCGGCCGGTACGACATGCGAGGCGATCGGCGAGCGCCCGCTGGGCAGTTGGGCCAGGGTGGAGACCTCCAGGTCCCCGTAGACGGTCATCGCCACCGTGCGCGGGATCGGCGTCGCCGTCATCACCAGCACATGCGGCGGCTGCTCGGCCTTGGCTCGCAACGCGTCCCGCTGTTCCACCCCGAACCGGTGCTGTTCGTCCACCACCACCAGCCCGAGGTCGGCGAAGTCGACCCCCTCGTAGAGCAGGGCGTGGGTGCCCAGCACGATGCCGGCCCGGCCGCTGGCGACCTCCTCCAGCGCGTGCCGCCGGGCCGCCGCATTCAGCGAACCGGTGACCAGGGCGACCCGGGTGCCGTCCGGGTCACCGTCCAGCTCACCTGCGCGACCGAGCGGGCCGAGCAGGTCGAGGATGCCCCGGTAGTGCTGGGCGGCGAGCACCTCGGTGGGGGCGAGTAGCGCCGCCTGACCGCCCGCGTCCACCACCTGGAGCATGGCCCGCAACGCCACCAGCGTCTTGCCGGAGCCGACCTCCCCCTGCAACAGCCGGTGCATGGGATGTGCGGTGGCCAGGTCGGCGGCGATCTCCGCCCCGACGGTGACCTGGCCGCCAGTCAGCTCGTACGGCAGTTTCGCGTCGAAGGCGGTGAGCAGGCCCGCTTCGCGCGGCGGCCGGGGTTGTGCCGGCCAGGCCGCCGCCCGATGCTTGCGCTGCACCAACGTGATCTGTACGGCGAACGCCTCGTCCCATTTCAGCCGGTGCCGGGCCCGGTAGAGGTCCTCCTTGGTGGACGGGCGGTGGATTTCCCGCAGGGCCTGCCCCAGGCCGATCAGATTGTGGCTGGCCCGCACGGTGGCCGGCAGTGGGTCCTCGGGCGGGGTGAAGGTGTCCAGCACCACCCGTACGCAGCGGGCAATCACCCAGGTGGGCACCGCCGAGGCGGCCGGATAGACCGGGATCAGCGCTCCGGCGAACTCTTCGATCTCGTCGCTGGCCGCTACCTCTCCGTCGGCCGGGCCGTCGCCGAGCAGCACGTAGTCGGGACCGTTGAGTTGGCGTTTGCCCCGGAACTCGGTGACCTTGCCGGCGAACAGCCCCCACCGGCCGGGCCGCAGGTCCCGTTCCCGCCACGCCTGGTTGCCGAAGAAGGTCAGGGTGAGCTGGCCGCCGGAGCCGTCCTCGACGGTGACCTCCAGCAGGTTGCCGCGCCGCTGGCGCATCGGCCGGACGGCGGTACGGCGCACCTGGCCGAGTACGGTCACGTCCTCGCCCACGTCCAGGGAGCGGATGTCGGTGTGCTCGCCGCGTTCGTCGTACCGGCGCGGGAAGTGGTAGATCAGGTCACCGGCGGTGTGCAGGTCGAGATGGCTGGCCAGGGCCTTGGCCGTCTTCTCCCCGACCAGCTTCTTCAGCGGCGTGTCCACCGTGGACTGTTGCTCGGTCACTCGACCCCCACCAACGGCTCTGTCACTCGACCCCCACCAGCAGCGGATAGTGCGGTTGCCCACCGACGTAGTGGTGCACCTCGACGAAGGGCCACCGCTGGGCCACGTGGGCCTGGACCGCGTCGGCCAGCTCGTCCGGCGCGTCCGCGCCGAGCAGCAGGGTCACCAGCTCGCCGCCGCCGCCCAACAGCCGGTCGAGCAGCGCCTCGCAGGTGGCCAGCAGGTCCGCCCCGATCAGGTGCACCTCGCCGTCGACCAGGCCGATCACGTCACCGGGCTGGCACGGGCCGGCCACGGTCAGCGCCTCGCGGCTGGCGTAGCAGATCTGGGCGTACCGGCATGCCCCGGCGGCCTCCGCCATGGCGATCACGTCATCCTCGAACGGGCGGGACGGATCGCGTACGGCCAGCGCGGCCAGCGCCTGCACCGGTGACCGGGTGGGCACGACACTGACCTTCACCCCGAGCGGTACGGCGGCGCGGGCCGCCGCACCGGCCACCGCCTGGGTGTCGCGACCGTTGGGCAGCACCACCACCTGGGCGGCACCGGTCGACCGGATCGCCGTCAGCAGGTCGTCGGCCGACGGGAGGTCGGTCACCACCGTGGCCCCCTCGGCACGTAACAGGTCGGTGAGGCCAGCCCCGGCCGCCAACACCACGGCCGCCCGATCGGCGCCGGTCGTCTGGTCGGTGAAGCGGGTGACGGAGATCTGGTGCGGCCGGCCGGCCACCACCCCGGCCTCCACCGCCGCGCCCACGTCGTTGACGTGCACATGCACCCGCCAGGTGGACGTCTCCGACGGTGTCGCCCCGTCCCCGACCACCACCAGGGAGTCGCCGAGCCCGGCCAGCACCGCCCGCAGCCGCTCCACCGCCATGTGGTCGGCGTCGAGCAGATACTGCACCTCGTAGGCGTACTCCGGGGAGCCGGTCTCCCGGGGCGCGATCGCCGCATGCCGGACCGGGGGTGGTGCGATGGCCGGGCGGTGCGGACGTTCGCCGGTAACCACCTCGACCAGGGTGTCGAGCAGGACGCAGAGGCCCCGCCCACCGGCGTCGACCACGCCGGCGCGGCCCAACTCGGGCAGCTGGTCCGGGGTACGCCCCAGCGCGTCGGCAGCGGCGTCCGACGCAACCCGGACCACCTCGGCCAGGTCGTCGGAGTCGGCGCGTTCGGCGGCGGACGCCGCCGCCCCGATCACGGTCAGCAGGGTGCCCTCGACCGGGCGGGCCACCGCGGCGTAGGCCGCCGAGGCTGCGGTACGCAGCGCGGCCGTCAACGCCCGCCCACGCACCTGTGGCACCTCGGCCAGCGCGTCGGCGAGACCACGCAGGATCTGCGCCATGATCACCCCGGAGTTGCCCCTCGCCCCGAGCAACGCCCCCCGGGCCATCAGCTGTAACGCCCGCCCGTGGGCGGTCGACTCCCCCTGCGATGGGGTGCCGGAGGCGAGCGCCTGGTGGGCGGAGGACAGGGTGAGCACCAGGTTGGTGCCGGTGTCCCCGTCGGGCACCGGGTAGACGTTGAGGCCGTCGATCTCGCCCTGGTGCCGTTTGAGGGCCGCGAGCCCGTCCGCGCACCACCGGTGTACGGCGGCGGCGTCCACGCTCTCCAGCATGGGCAAAGCCTACTGGCGTCCCCCGACGAGCTGCTGACCACGGACTCCGGCACCATAGCCGCGCCGCAGCGTCACCGTGGCCACGCTGGGGAGTCACCGCTGACCGTGCTGGGGAGTCACCGTGGCCACGCCAGGGAGCTACCGCCGTTCCTCGGACGGGCGCTGTCGGACCGTCCGGGCAGGATGCCGCAGCATGACGGATGATCCATTCGCCGGCCTCGACGAGATCCGCTGGGGTCGCCTGCGGCACGCCTACGGTTCCGCCGCCGAGGTTCCCGAACTGCTACGCGGTCTGGCCGACCCGGACCCCGCCGTTCGGGAAGTCGCCCTCGACGGCATGTACGGCGCGGTGCACCACCAGGGCGACGTCTATCCCTGCACGGTCGCGACGATCCCGTTCCTGCTGCGTATCGCCGGGCGCCCCGCACTGCCCGGCCGGGCCGAGGTACTCCGCCTACTGGCCAGCATCGGCAGCGCCGAGGACCCGACCGGGTTGACCGGCCCGTACCGGAAGGCCAACCGGGCGGTCGCCGAGGCGTACCCGATGTTTGCGGCGTTGCTGGCCGACGACCCGGAGCCGCAGGTGCGCGCGGCGGCGATCACGGTCCTGCCGGCCTGCCCGGATCAGGCGTCGGCGGCGGTCACCCGGCTGCTGGAACGCCTGCCCGAGGAGGAGGATCCGACGGTCCGGGCGGCGATCGTGCAGGTCGCGGCCGAGTTGGCCCGCCGTGGGGCGAGCGTCGGACCGGTGCGTGAGCGGCTCGCCGGGCTGCTCACGACCGAACCCGACCCGCAGCTACGGCTGGTGGTCCTGGCCGAGCTCGCCACCCTGTCGGACGATACCGGGCTGGCCGACGGCGTGGTCCCGCCCGACAGCGCGGTCCCATCCGACAGCGCGGTCCCATCCGACGGGCGACCGGGCGGCGGGCCGCTGGTCGCGGTCGACGACGTACTCCCCCTGATCGACGCGGTCTACCAGACGGGTACGCCCACCACACCGCCCGCCGGATTCGAGACCGACACCCTGATCGGCGCGATCCGGCAACGGCGCGAACAGAGTGATCAGGGACGACACGCTCCCCAGGCAGCCGCGTTGGTCCGCACCGTCGCCGCCTCGTTCGGTGATCGGGTGACCGACCGGGTACGTCTGCTGACCGCCCTACTGCGCTCACCGGAGCCGGAGTGTCGCCTCGACGCGCTGTATCCGGCGGGCAACCTCATCGACCGCTGGCGCGGTGACTACGCCGAGCTGATCGCCCTGATCGGCGAGCAACTCCGCGACGGGCAACCGCCACAGCTCGGCTCTCGTGCCGTACACGTCCTGGAGAACCTGGGCGAGCTTGCCACGCCCGCCGCCGACGCCCTGGCAGCGGCGCTGTCCGCCGCCGAGCGGGTGGCTCAGCACTCAGGAACGAACGAGCAGCCACCGTGGGTGATCGAATGGGCGCAGGAGTTGCCGACTGTCGGGCCTGGTCTACGGGCCCTGGCCGGTACCGGTGACCCGCGCGCGCTGCCAATGCTGGCCTGGGCGCTGGAGCGCGAAAACCTGCCACGCGACGTGGGCTATCTCCTTGCCAGCTACGGCACGCAGGCCGCGTCTCTCGTGCCGACCATCCGCCAGCGCCTGGCCGATCTGCCCACCGACGATCCGCGCGACGGCCGGCGGGACAGTCTCGTGGGGGCGCTCGCCCGGATCGGTCCGGCCGCCGCCGAAGCCCTACCCGAGTTACTGGACCTGCCGGTCACCCCGGCCGTGCTGCGCGCACTCGCGGCGATCGGCTCTACGGCATCAGCGATCGGCCCGACGGCTGAGACTGCCCTACCGATCCTGCGGAGAGCGGTGGAGTCCCCGGAGCGGGCGACCGCGACCGCTGCCGCGAAGGCGTTGTGGCTGGTCGCCGGGGATGTGGCCGCCGCACTCGAGGTCGCGGACCGGTATCTCGGCGGCGACGAGTACGACCGGCGCGCCGCCGTGGAACTGCTCGCCGAGTTGGGACCGGCGGCACGGGCCCGGGCTGGCCGGCTACGGCAGCTCACCCGCCGCAAGGACCAGTTCGGCTGGCTCCCCCTGAGCGCGGCGCGGGCATTGTGGCGGGTGACCCGCGACCCCGTACCGGCGTTGCCGATGCTGGAACGGGCCTGGCGCCAGAATCCGCACACGCGTCGGACCGTCGCCTCGGTCTGGGCGGAGATTGGTTCGGCCCGGGCAGAGATCGGTCCGGCAGGAACGGAGTTCGGTCCGGCCTGGGCGGAGTTCGGTTCGGCCGCCGCCGCTGTACGGCCGCTGCTGGTCGAGGAACTGGCCCGGGTACGCCGACACAACGCGATGGATGGCGGTTACAGCAGTGCGCAGGTCACCGACGACGAAGAGCTGCGTCGCGGCTGCCGGACAGCGCTGGCCGCCCTCGGCTAGACTCCGTCACCGGTCGCTCTTCCCGCAGCATCACCGGTTGCCTTTCCCGCTCCGTTACCGGTCGGCTCCTCCGCAGGTCGGAGCCGGTTGGCCGACTCTACGGGGCATCGGGTAACCTGACCAGGTTGCCGAGGGCGATGTCTTTGCACGCCCTCATGAACGATCAATCCCAGGAGTATCCCGTGGCTAGCGTGTGCGACGTCTGTGGCAAGGGTCCGGGCTTCGGCCACAACGTGCCGTGGTCGAAGAAGAAGACCAACCGCCGCTGGAACCCGAACATCCAGTCGGTGCGTACCCCGGCCGGTGGCGGGACCACCCGCAAACTCCAGGTCTGCACCTCGTGCATCAAGGCCGGCAAGGTCGCCCGCGCCTGACCTGAGGCGGGGCTCAGCCCTTCCTGTCAACTTCGACATTGCCGGCGGATCCAAGTGATCCGCCGGCAATGTCGTGTTTCCCGGGTTATTGAGGCCCGTAGTGGGAGAGCTTCCCGGGCTTCCAGTACCCCGGCCGGACTGTCCGTCCGGCGGGCTCCCCTTCGATCAATCGACAGATTTACGTAGACCTTCAGTCGAAGTTTGACGGACATCCACGGGAGCAGTTCCGGCTGGGCGAGCATCACAATTGGCGCCACGGATGCGGCTGACGTCGCAAACCGGAGGGCGTGCCATCGATCCCCCAGAGTTGCGCACTTCGGGACAAACCGTTTGCGCCCTGGAGGACGGGTTGATGATCCAGTTAGGCCAAGAGGAACTCGTACTCGTCGGGTGCCCGCTGGGGCTACTGGCCTGGCAGTCGGAGTACCTGCCGGACCGCAGCGTGGTGATCATCGAAACCCCGGACGGCATCCGCAACCATGACTTCGAACGGGTCGTCCGGCAGAGTCCGGTGGTGGGCCGGCTCATCGCCGCCGAATACCGCACCGACTTCGACCTCGACGACCTGCTGACCCGGGAACCGGGCCTGGCCAACGCCACCCTGGTCGTCCCCGGTCGGGAATACGCCGTCGGTGCCGCCGCCCGCCTCGCCGACCGGCTGGGGCTGCCCGGTGCCGGGCTGCCGGCCGGAGACATCTTCCGGGACAAGTACCAGATGCGTCAGCTGGCTGCCGCCAACGGCATCGCCAACCCGGTCCACCGACTGGTACGCAGCCCCGCCGAGGCCGAGAAGTTCTTCGCCGAGGTCGGCGGCAGATGTGTGCTCAAGCCCACCAATCGGCAGGGCAGCAGTGGCGTGCAGTTCATCGACGCCCACACCCAGATCGCCGAATGCTGGGCACACACCGCCGAGCCGGACACCACGGATCCCGGTACGCCCACCGGCGTACTCCTGGAACAGGCCCTGACCGGCCCAGAGTTCAGCGTCGAACTGCTGGTCAGCGCCGGCGAGGTGATCTTCCGCAACGTCACCGCCAAACGCCTGGTGCCCGGCCGGTTCCCGGTCGAGCTTGGGCACACCGTACCGGCACCGATCCCCGCCGAGCTACGCACCACGTTGCTCGCCTCAGCGGAAGCCCTCGCCGCCGCCGCCCGCTTCGGCAGTGGCGTCCTGCACAGCGAATGGATCGTCCAGGCGGGCGTACCGACCCTGGTGGAGTGTGCCGCGCGGCTCCCCGGGGACAGCATCGGCACCCTCATCTCAATGGCCTACGAATTCCGGTTCATCGAGACCTTCTTGCGGGTGCTGCGCGGCGACCAGCTAAGGCTGCCGACCGAGCCGGCCGGGGCGGCGGCGGTGCAGTTCCTCACCGCCCCACCCGGCCGTGTGGTCGCGGTGGCCGGGGTCAAACAGGCGAGCCGATCCCCGGGCGTGGTGGACGCCCAGGTCACCGTCGAACCGGACGCTCAGATCCGCGCCGTTACCGCCTCCACCGACCGGATCGGGCAGATCATGGCGCTCGGCGACACCCCGGCCGAGGCCGAGACGAACGCCCGTACCGCCGCCAATGCGATCCAGGTGACGGTGGCCTGAGCTGACTGCCGGGTGAGTCGCAACTCTCACCCGGTGACCGGTCCTCAGAGGGTACGGCGGTGATCGGTCCTCAGAGGGTGCGGCCGAAGGAGAGACAGCCGGGAGCGTCCCGGTAGTAGCCGAAGTTCTCGATCTGCTCGTAGCCGCCACTGCGGTACATCGCGATCGCCTCGGGCTGCTTGTCGCCGCACTCCAGGATGATCCGCTTGCGCCCGTACTCCTGGGCTGAGTCCTCCACCGCGGCCAGCACCGCACGGGCCACACCCCGGCCCCGGGCCGACGCCGTGGTGAACATCCGCTTCAGCTCGGCGGTGTCGGTGTCCCCGGGCTCGCCGTGACTGCGCCAGCCCCCACAGCCCACCGGCTCGCCATCCAGATACGCCACCAGGAACGCCCCGACCGGGGGCTCGAACTCGGCCGCGTCGACCGGCGTGTCGTCCCCGCTGCCGCCGTAACGGGCCCCAAGTTCGGCCAGCGCGGCGGTCACCAACTGCCGGGCCACCGGCGAGTCGAAGCGTACGGTCCGGATCTCGATCTCACTCACCGCTAGAGCGTACCCACCGGTAAGGAAGGGCCCCTTGTTATCGCTTTCTGCCTATAAAGGGGCCCTTCCTAACACCAAAGCGCGGGGGCGAGGGCGGGGGCGGGGTGGAGCCGGCGGAGTGGGCGAGGGCGGGCGCTCAGCGGAAGTGATCCCAGCCGGTGCTGCCCTTGTACGGCTTGCCGTCAACGGTCAGCCCACCGCCGTGTACGACGTGTCCCACCATCCGCCAACCGTCGGGTATCCCGTGGTCCTCGGGGAAGGTGGCGGCGAACGCATGATCTTCCCCACCGCCGAGCACCCAGGAGTACGGGTCGACGCCGAGCGCGTTCGCCGCATCCCGCATCTGCTGCGGTACGTCGAAGGCGTCCGCAACCAGGTCGATCCCGACCTGGCTGGCGGTGGCCACGTGCCCCAGGTCGGACAGCAACCCGTCCGACACGTCGATCATGGCGGTGGCCCCGTGCATCGCGGCCTGCGGCCCCGCCGCGTACGGCACCTGCGGCCGGCGGTACGCCTCCACCAGCAGTTTCGGCGTACGGAACCCACGGGAGAGCACGGTGTAACCGGCGGCGGCGTAGCCGAGGCGACCGGCGATGGCGACCACGTCCCCGGCCTGCGCCCCGTCCCGGACCACCGGTGCCCGGCCGCCCAGATCACCGAGGGCGGTGACAGCGACGGTGAGGGTAGGGCTGGCGGACATGTCCCCGCCGACCACACTCGCCCCGACCAGGGCCGCTTCGGCAGCCAGACCGTCGGCCAGCTCCTCGACCCAGCGCACGTCCACATCCGGCGGCAGGCAGAGCGCGACGAGCAGCGCGGTCGGGATCGCCCCCATGGCCGCGATGTCGGCCAGGTTGGCTGCCGCCGCCCGGTGCCCGATGTCCGCCGCGCTGGACCAGTCCCGTCGAAAGTGCCGGCCCTCCACGAGTACGTCCGTGCAGGCGGCCACCCGTTGGTCGGGCGCACTGATCACGGCTGCGTCGTCGCCCGGCCCGAGCAGGCAGGTGGGTCCGACCCCCAGCCGGGCGGTTACTCGGGCGATCAGCCCGAACTCGCCGACCCGCGCGACACTCATATCGGCACATCCTGGCGTTTCACGCCCGGAAGCGTACGCGGCTGGGACGCCACCGCGAAGCACGGCAAGCCGAACGGCCCCGTCGATTCCACCGTCCAGCGGTAATGCTCTGCGAGTCGCGGGCCAGTTCGACGTTCACCGAACCGACCGATTCCCTCGCTCACTGTTGCCTCCTCCACCACCGATAGACATCCGCCCTGGTCCGTACGGTAGTTTCACGGTCGAGCCGCTCTGCGGCGGCGGACGGGAGTCGGATCGTGGTACAGGCGTACATCCTCATCCAGACCGAGGTCGGCAGGGCGCGTGACGTGGCCGCGTCCATCACGGATATTCCCGGAGTCGTTCGCGTCGACGCGGTGACCGGCCCGTACGACGTGGTCGTCCTCACCGAGGCACACAACGTCGACGAGCTGGGAAAGATGATTGTCAGCAAGGTACAACTGGTGCCGGGCATCACGCGTACCGTCACATGTTCGGTGGTGCAACTGTAAGTGGACCAGCTCACCCCGGTACGGCCTGAGCAGGAGAGCAAGGACCGGACCACACGCAGTGCTGCGCTGTGGGCCACGATCATCGCCCTGCCAGTGACCGTACTAGTCGCAATCCTCGGTTTTGTGGCGCTCCGCCCGGACACCCCGGCGGACGAGCCGAGCCCGACGCCCACCACTCCCCGTGCGCAGTCGAGCGCACCGGTCGAGATGGCCGCGCCTCCGCTGGCGGAACGGGCGACCGTGGTCTGCCGCGCACTGCTGGCCAAGCTGCCGGCGACCGTACGGGACCTGGCCCAGCGGCCGGTGACCGCCGGTGCCGAGCAGAACGCCGCGTACGGCGACCCGGCGCTCACCGTGGCCTGCGGCGCGACCCTGCCGTCGTACCACCCGGAGGAGAAGTTGTGGGTGGTCAACGCGGTGTGCTGGCACGCCAAGGAGGGCACCGATGCGACCGTGTTGACCACGGTCGACCGTGAGGTGCCGGTGCAGGTCACGGTGCCCAGTGCCTACGAGTCCCCGTTGCAGTGGATCCCCTCGCTCGCCGAGGCTCTGGTCTCCTCGGTGCCGGCCGCAAAAAACGTCCCGTTCGGCTGCACCGGCTGAGCCGGCAGAACGGAAACTACGCGACAGGGCCCTCGGTCGACGACTTGTCGACCGAGGGCCCTGTCGATGGAATCAGTGCAGGCCGGTGCCGCGATTCAACGCGATCCGGATCAGCCGGTCGACCAGCTTCGGATACTCCAGCCCCGCCGCCGCCCACATCCGCGGGAACATCGACGTCGAGGTGAATCCCGGCATGGTGTTCAGCTCGTTGAGGTACACCTGGTTGTCGTCGGTGACGAAGAAGTCGACCCGGGCCAGGCCGGCGCAGTCCAGGGCGGTGAACGCCCGACAGGCGTACTCCTGGACCTGACGGGTCACCTCCTCCGGCAGGCGGGCGGGCAGGTCGTACTCGCAGGAGTCGTCGAGATACTTGGCCTCGAAGTCGTAGAAGTCACGCCCCGGCATGACTCGTACCTCGGCCAGCGGGGATGCCTCCGGCGCGCCACCGGCGGCGTCGCTCTCCAGCACCCCGCACTCGATCTCCCGACCGACGATCGCCGCTTCGACGAGCACCTTCGGGTCGAGCTGCCGGGCCGCCTCGATCGCCGCGTCCAGCTCCGCCCAGTCGGAGACCTTGCTCACCCCGTACGACGAGCCGGCGCGGGCCGGCTTCACGAAGACCGGTAGCCCGAGCCGTTCCTTGTCGGCCTCGCTGAGCGTCGCACCGTTGCGCAGCACCGCGTACGGCCCGACCGGAATGCCCTCGGCGGCGCAGAGCTTCTTGGTGAACTCCTTGTCCATCGCGGCGGCCGAGGCGAAGACGTTGGATCCCACGTACGGGATGTCCGCCATCTCCAACAGCCCCTGGATGGTCCCGTCCTCGCCGTACGCGCCGTGCAGCACCGGGAAGACCAGGTCCACGCCGGCCAGGGCACGTGGCCCGTCCGGGGCGTCCAGGACCATCAGCCCGTTGCCGGTCGGGTCGGCTGGCAGGACGACCGCCGATCCGGTGCCGGCGGTGATCTCCGGCAGCCGCCGGTCGTCGATGGCGAGTTTGCCGCCATCACCGCTGGCCAGCATCCACTGGCCGGCCCGGGTGATGCCGATCGGCACCACCTCGAACTGGTCCGAGTCGAGGGCGGCGAGGATGCTGCCCGCACTGACGCAGGAGATCCCGTGCTCGGTGCTGCGGCCGCCGAAGACGACAGCCACGCGGGTCTTACGTGGGGTGGTCAAAGAGTCACCTCTCGTTCGCGACTACGTACGCCGCAACGGTAAGAGGAGGAGGTCCGCCGGACCGTACCCGCTCCTCGCGCTCACGCGGGTGACCCTACTCTGCGTGGCCGGCCTTCGGGTCCTGGCCGGTGGAACCGTGGTTAATCAAACAGAACGTAGCGCCGAGGCCGGTCATGGGCAGATCGTGCTTCGCTGTCCCGGGTTGCCGGAGTCCCCGATTGGCCGTCCACCAGTCCCCGATTGCCCACCCATCAGTCCCGGCTGCCGGTCAGGCGAAAGCGGATTCTCCTCGGATGCGGATACGAACGGTAGGGTATCGGCCTTGTGAGCCACGAACCCCTCATCGTCAGTCTCACCGCCGCCCTGGACGACCGCCCGGACGACCTTCCGCTGCGGCTGCACCTGGTCGGGCTGCTGCTCGACACCGGCAAGCTCGGGGAAGCGATCGCGCACGTCGCGCAGGTGTTGGCCCGGGACCCGGACAGCAAACAGGCGCAGGCGTTGATGCAGCGGGCACTGCGCGCCCCAGCCCCCGAGTCGACCACCAGCACCACCACCACCGCACCGCCGCCCGCCGATACGCCGTCGTCATCGGCCGGCACGGACTCGCTGACCGACTACGAGCAGGAGTTGTCCGAGTTCGTCCCGCCCCGGTTCGCCACCGTCACCACCGAGCCGGAACCGGTGACCGGCAACGAGGATCGGGCCTTCGACGTGGAGACCTCCCCGATCCGGTTGGCCGACGTCGGTGGCATGACCGACGTCAAGGAACGCCTGGAGCTGGCCTTCCTCGGCCCACTGCGCAACCCCGAACTGCGCAAGCTGTACGGCAAGAGCCTGCGCGGCGGCCTGATGCTGTACGGCCCACCCGGCTGCGGCAAGACCTTCCTGGCTCGGGCGATCGCTGGTGAGATGGGGGCGAAGTTCCTCTCCCTGTCGATCGTCGAGGTGCTGGACATGTACATCGGCACCTCGGAGCGGAACCTGCACGAACTGTTCCAGACCGCCCGCCGTAACGCGCCGTGCGTACTCTTCCTCGACGAGGTGGACGCCCTCGGCCACAAACGTTCACACATCTCGTCGTCGTCGATGCGGGTGCTGGGCAACCAGCTACTGGCCGAACTGGACGGTATGGAAGGCAGCAACGAGGGCGTCTTCGTGCTCGCCGCGACCAACACCCCGTGGGACGTCGACCCGGCGCTGCGCCGACCCGGTCGCCTCGACCGGATGGTGCTGGTGCTCCCGCCGGACCCGCCGGCCCGCGCCGCGATCATCGAATACCACCTGCGGGACCGGCCGATCGCCGGCATCGACCTGCACCGGCTGGTCGCCGCCACCGAGGACTTCTCCGGCGCGGACCTGGCCCACCTGTGCGAGACCGCCGCCGAGTTCGCGATGGCCGACTCCATCCGCTCCGGCGAGGTACGGATGATCGAGCAACGCGACTTCGACCGGGCGCTGAGCGAGGTTCGCCCCTCGGTCGGATCCTGGTTCGCCAGCGCCCGCAACGTCGCCAAGTTCGCCAACGAGAGTGGACTCTACGACGAACTCGCGGCGTACCTGAAGAAACGCAAACTGCTCTGACCGCCGGACGAAAACAGCCCCGACCATCGAGCGGAAGCAGCCCCGATGACAGCCCCGGCACAGTTGGAGCGGGCCCGGCACCTCGCCCAACTCGGTCGGATCCCCGCCGCCCTCGACGCGGTGCGCGCGATACTGGCCAGCGAACCGAACCACGTCTTCGCCCTGCTGTTGCTGGCGTACTGCCACCAGCAGGCGGGTCAGCCGGTCGAGATGCTGGACGCCGCCGACCGGGCAGTCGCAGCCGCCCCGGGTAACGCGGCAGCACATCGCAGCCGTTCGGTGGCGCTGCGGATGCTGGGCCGGTACGCCGAGGCGTTGGCCGCCGCCGACCAGGCCCGGTCCCTCGCCCCGGACGACGCCGAAGCCGAGATCATGCGGGTGTACGCGCTGCTGGCGATCGGTGGCACCCAAGCCATCCTCGCCGCCGCAGCCAGTACGGCCCGAGCCCGGCAACTGGCACCCCAGGATGTGGACGTCCATCGGGCCGAGGGAAACGTTCAGCGCCGGATGGCCGAGTTCGGCCGGGCCCGCGCCGCGTACGAACGGGCGTTGGCCATCGCACCGGCCGACCCGAGGACGCTGCACGCCCTCGCCGCCCTGGACGCCGACCGGGGTCGGGCGCTGCGCGCCGCACCAACCCTGGGTACGGCATTGAGCACGTCCCCCAACGATCCGGCCGCCCTGCGTACCTCGATCCTGGCTGCTCGGCGAATGCTGTGGCTGCTGACCGATGTGGCCTGTCTGCTCCAGATTGTGGTCACCATCGCGATCGCCGGTTTGCTGGAAAACCTCGACGGCTGGGCCGGTACGACCAGCGCAGCAGCGACCCTGGTGGTGGGCACGCTCGGTGTGGCCCTGTTCCTGCGGTGGCGGCTGGGTCGGTTGCCGCACGCCACCCGGACACTGCTGCGGACGTACCGGTTTCAGGTCACCTTCGTGACCGGGCCGCTGCGCGTGGTCTCCCTCGCCGGGGCCGGGTTGTTGATGATCATCGGCGGATATCTGCCGGCTGCCGTGGAGGCGATCGGGAGCGCGCTGGCCGGCTGGCCGCTGTTGCTGCTGTTCCTGCGGGCGCGTAACTGGTTGTTCAGCGAGGTCTACTACCTGGCCCGCCGATGCTGGTTCCGGCTGCACCCCCGGCCCGGTCCGAAGGTCAGCCCGGCAGACTAGAGCCGGAAGTCAGGCCGCAGAGCTGGGCGGAAGTCAGGCCGCAGAGCTGGCCGGGACCAGCTGCCGCCGACCGACCGCGATCACCTTGACCCGCTGCCGACCGGCGCGAACCATGCCCAGCGCCATGAACGCGCCAGCAATCTTGTCGGCCGCCTCCCGGCTGGTCGCACCGACCACCTGACGACGACGCTCCGGGATGAGTCGTTCGTTACGCCCGGCGATGGTGAGCGGCCGGACATCGGTGAGCACCACCAGGAAGCGCGTCATGGTAGTCCACTCTGGTCAGTCCGCACGGCGAATCACCTCGGGCTCGGCTGTAGTGGCGGCCAGGCCGCCTGAGCTGTCCCGGCAGACGTAGGCCAGGTTGGCGTGGATCCATGCCCCGTCGTTGTCCCGTAATACCGGGTTCGCGCACCAGCGGCACCGCGAGACCCGAGGCCAGCAACCGGTGGTCGGCATCCGACTCCCTCCAGCTCGGTGGCGGAGGAACACGGCGATCGGGAACGGGGAGAACCGATCGCCGTGCACCTCATTTCCCCTCGCGGTCACCCACCACCACCGTCGCCACGACAACCGGCGGTGAGGACGCACTAACAGATTGGCACCTGCGAACGCATGAATGCAACTCTCACGGCCGTTCTCTCATGCACACTTTCCCGCAAACGTGTGTCAGGATCTATACATGGCCCCGAAAACCGCTCGCGGACGCCGACTCGGTATCGCCCTGCGCAAGCACCGAGAGGCGGCTGGACTCACCCTTGAAGAAGCCGCTGACCAGATCAGCAGCACCCGCAGCACCCTGTCCCGCTACGAGAACGCCCAGGGCCTGCCCAGCCCGGCGACAGTGCACGGCCTGCTGACGGTCTACGGGGTGGGCGACGACGACCTGGCCGCCGCCGTCCAACTCGCCAAGGACGCCCGCAAGCCCGGCTGGTGGGTGTCCTACTCGCACCTGCTGGACAGCCGCACCATCGACTTCATCGCCGTCGAAGCCGAAGCGACCGCGATCGCCAACTTCGAACCATCCATCGTCCCCGGCATGCTCCAAACCGCCGACTACGTCCGGGCGATCATGCGCGGCGGCCCGCACACCCTCAACGACAAGGAGGTGGAGGAGCGGGTCGACATCCGAATGGACCGACAGAAGCGGCTGGTCGGCACCGACCCGCCGATCATCGAGGCCATCGTCGACGAAGGTGCCCTGCGCCGCCCAGTCGGTGGCAAGGCGATCAACGACGCGCAGCTCCAACACCTGCTCAAGATCTCCGAGCTGCCGAACGTATCCGTGCAGGTCATCCCGCTCGCCGCCGGCTACCACCGAGGCACCCGCGGCTCGCTGCACATCCTCGAATTCGCCGACCCAGAAGATCCGATCCTCGCCTCGGTCGAGACCGTCGCCGGGCAGTTGATCCTGGACCGCCCGGCCGATCTCCGTACCTGCACGAAGATCATGGAGCACCTGCGGTCCGTCGCGCTGAGCCCTGCCGACAGCCGCGACATCATCCACAAACTCATGAAGGGAAACTGAGATGACACCGAGTGACACCCTGCGCAACGCCAACTGGCGCAAGAGCACCTACAGCGGAGACCAGGGCGCCTGCGTCGAGGTCGCCGCCGTCGCCGACACCATCGCCGTACGCGACTCGAAGGACCCGGCCGGTCCGACGCTGAGCTTCTCCCCCACCGCCTGGGCCGCATTCGCCAAGGCCGCCCCGATCGCCGACGCCGCCTGACGGCAGCCGACGCCACCAGCATTACTCCGGGGCCCCAACGCCGCCGCCGGACGACGCAGCACCGGGCAGGTCGGTCAGTCGTCCGGCGGCGGCCAGCCGCTCGTACGCCCACCACCAATCAGGACATCGGGTACGCAGACAGCGCGGACAAGCCCCCAGACTCGGATCGTCAGCATGGGCGAGCATCGTGTCCCGGTAGTGGGCCACCATCAGCTCCGAAATCGGGGCCGGCTGACCAGCGCTCGGCCCACTCAACACCGGCCCGCTCCTGTTTCGATGGCAGTGGCGAAGAACCCGGCCAACGCCGCTCGGTCCAGGCGCTCAGCCATCAGTAACTCGATCAGCAGCAGCGTCCGCAGGGCCACCACCTGCGTCGGCCGAAGGTCCAGCGATTCCGGCTCGGCTTGCTTGACGTGCTCGGCCTGTTCGGCCGGGTTGATGGCGGCGCGGACCAGCGCCGTCGTCGCGGCCAGGTCCAGCTCCCCGCCGTACGGGTCATAGTGCGCTCGCACCCCGGCGACGAAGCGAAGCACGCTCACGGTGCTCCGATCCGCCCCGAACCGCCGCTCGACCGCCAGCTGGAAGGCAGCGGCGACCAACTCGGCGTACCCGTCAAGGAGCCGGTCGTGGCCGACCACCGTGACCCGCTGGTCGTAGCGGCAGGGCTGTGGCCCCGGGTGGTGGCGGACCGGTCCGACCAGCCGGTCCGCCACCACCGCCCCCGCGTACCGCTGATCCGTTGGCGGGATGGGCTGTTGCCGCAGCCCTCGCACCACCTGCGACCGCCGCATCGGCCGCAGATTCCCGCCGGGTGGTTCGGGATACGCGGACATCGTCACGACGCCGTGCATCAGCCGGGCGGTCAGCAGGTCAAGACAACCCACCCCCACCTGCCACTGCACCATCGCCGTCACGACCGTCGGATCGCACTCGGGCAACTGCGATCCGACCCCCTCGGTCTGCGTCCGGACCCGGTTGACGACCTCGGCAGCCCTCCGTACGGCTTCCGCCGCCCGGTGCAGGACGGCCGACCGGTCACCGCTCCCGTCCTGCGGTACGGCCACCACCAGCTCACGCAGCTCGGCAACCCCTTCCCACACCGCCCAAGCCGCATCCCCGGCCGATTCTGCGTTGATCGCCTCAGTCGTCTCCGCCACGCTGCCCTCCTCCGCTCCTTGCGTTGGAACGGCTCCGGGACGGGCGGGATTCAGTCCTGTGGGGAGGCGACCGCTTGCCAGCACCCGCCCCGGGCCGTGCCACCAGATTTCCGGCTCGGGTCATCGGTTCCCAGCGCGGAAACTGGGCGCGGCAGATGCATCAATGTCGCATCTCGATCTATCCTGCGTAACCATCAAGCGCCATAGGGTCACGATCACTTGGAGGGCGCGCCCATGCCCCTAAGACGTCAGAGCCTTGCTCAGCGGCGGAAGGCAGTTGGCCACACCCAGGAGAGTCTTGCCGATCGACTTGGTGTGGATCGCACCACTGTCGTCCGCTGGGAGCGTGCGGAGTCAGAACCGCAACCCTGGGTACGGCGTGGCTTGGCCCAGGAGCTTCAGGTTTCCGTAGACGAACTTGCTCAGCTGCTCGCTGACGTTGCTGAAATCGCGATCGGCCGTCCGGAACGGCTCACGCACGCGCTGAAGAACCCGCGCTCAGCAGACCTCGCCACCGCTGCCCAGCTCCAACAGACACTGGCTGGGCTGACTACCGCTTACAGCAGTGTTCCGTCCACAGCCCTGCTGACCGCTACCGGAAGACTCCATGCCGAGGTTTCCTACCTGCGCTCCAACGCACACGGTGAAGGCGTGAAGAATGCTTTGTGCGTAGTCGAATCCGAATCAGCACTGCTGATGGGCCAGCTCATCTGGGACGCCTCACAACGACGTGACTGCGCCACCGCCGCCACGCACTACAAAAACGCGATCAGCATGGCGCAGCAGGGCGGAAGTCACTTCCTCCAGGCGTACGCATGGCTACGCAAGAGCTACATATCCCTTTATGGAGCGCAAGACCATCAGGCCGGCCTATCCCAAGCTAGCCTGGCCGCCCAACTTGCCGCCCGCGCCAACAGCAACGCTCTTTCCAGCGTCGCGCTTCTACACGTGGGAGAGGCGTACGCAATGCTGGGTGATCAGCGGTCCTGCGAACGCACTCTCAGCATGGCGGAGTCCCAGCTTTCTCAGATCAAGGATTCCGACCCTGGCAAGGATTATGCCCAGGCCCACCAGTTGGAACGGCTTGCCGGATCCTGCTATCTCTCATTGGGGAAACCTGTTAAGGCGCAACAGTTCCTCCAACCGCTCCTCTCCCACCAAGGCGACCAGCAAAAGGTAGGAGCCATCGCTTTTAGCAACCTCTCGTTAGCGCTCGTCCGCCAGCATCAAATCCAAGACGCGACAGTCGCGTTGCATTACGCGCTCGACCTCACCGAACAGACACGTGGTGGTGGGGCACTGAACGTCATCTTCAAAACCATCAAAGAGCTTCAGCCCTGGCGGGATCGCGTCGATGTGAACGACGTCCAAGACCGCGCCCTCACCCTCATCTCCTCATAGGGGCTCAAATGGACATTCTCAAGGCCAAGCAAGCCGTACGCGAAGAGATGTGGTCTCGCCTCGATCGGGCCGGCGTCGTCCCGCCTGGTGTCCATGGCCACATCCCGGATTTCACCGGCGCCGAACTCGCAGCCGAGCATCTCGCGAGACTGCCCCAATGGCAGAAAGCACAGACCATCAAATGTAACCCCGACAGCGCCCAACTACCCGTGCGGATCAAAGCCTTGACCGAAGGCAAGCTCGTCTACATGGCAGTACCAAGGATCGCCAACATCAGCCCATTCTATGTCCTCGATCAGCATTACCTAGGTAACGCACCCGACCAGATCGCCACCAGCAGCGGGGCGGCAATCCACGCCCCCAAAACCTCAATTCCCAAAATGCACCCGGTGGACATCGTCATCTGCGGCAGCGTAGCAGTAAATCGCAAAGGCATACGAGTGGGCAAAGGTGCCGGTTATTCAGACATCGAGGTTGCACTGCTCTACGAAGCAAATCGCATAGGGCCCAATACAATCTTCGCGACCACGGTCCACGATCTACAGGTCGTAGATGTCGACCTTCCCACCGAGCCTCACGATTTCATCGTCAACTTCATCGTCACTCCAAAGGGCGCGATTAAGGTTCCGACCACCAGCCGCCCAACTAGAATCGATTGGCAAGAACTTAGCGAGGAGAAAATTACCTCGATCCCTACACTGGCAACTCGAAAGCGAGAAGAGAAACTGTAGCTGTCAGGCTGAGGGGTAGCCATGTCGCTGATCGACAAAATCAATAGTGATCTACAAGCAATCCATGCGGGGATCGACGCAGCGCAGCAGGAGGCCGCTGCGGTCGACCACGCTGTTGAGCAAATCGCCGTCCAAGCCGCCGCCGCAGGCTTCGCGGGCATCGCGGTGGGGCTGGCTCAGGTACGCGAGGCGATCGGCCGAACCCGTGCACAACTGACGACGGCCAGCGGAGCCCTGGGGCAAGCCTCACGCACGCTCACCGCAGTGCCACAACAGCCATCACCCCAGGAGACGATCAACACGCTTACGCCGGTAATGGCTACTCTCGCTTCCGTCGACAACGGACTCGCGGTGGCGGCAGCCGGGATCGAAGAAGCGAAGCAGCTCGCCACAACGGCGCTTCAGGGAGGTCAGCCCGGTCCAACGCTAGCCCGCCTGCAGCAGCTCAGTCAGCAGCTCGCGGCCATCAGGGCTCGGGGAGGCGAGGGACGGCACCATGCCGAAACGGCACTGACGCAAGCCCAGCAGGTCGGTGAACTGGGAAACTGATCATGGGCGGTGGCATCACCCGACCGCCCGGCACGTACGACACCTCTATCGACCCCACCCAAGCGCCGGAATCAGAGCGGCTTCCCAGTTGGCTGACGGAGGCCGCGCGTGACCTGCCTCGACGACAAGCAAAAGACCCAACTTCAGGTATCGCGTTGATCAACGGCAAACAAATCCCTATGAGGTCTGGTCGGGCCCCGAACGCCGCTGCTGACCTCAAACCGGCCTACAAACTCATCGCCACCACGACCGACCACCTTGAGGCTAAGCTCGCCGCCCGTATGCGCCACGAACAGGTCACACATGCAGTCGTGCTGGTCAACAACCCGCCGTGCGACTACGACCCCTACGGCTGCGACAGGATCCTCTGTCGGCTGTTGCCAGTCGGCGCGCAGCTGACGGTATATGTACGCGACGATGACGGACAGGTACGCCTCTGGCGTACCTACATCGGCAACGGAAAGGCCATCGCATGAAGGTGACGTGGGCATACGACCGAGGCGACCACCGCGACAAGCATGAGGTTGACCTGACCGACCCTACGGCTCTGAAGACCCTACTCCAGGAGATCCAACGGGTCGGTGAGCCTGTCGCGGTCACCATCTTCAACGAAACGGCCGACGATCCCGATGAACTACCACCCGGCCTGCAGATTGGGCTCGGCCACCCCACCCACGCCTTCGCGGTACACATCGCCGATGACGGCGACTACCTCAACGACCCAACAGTCCAGCCCCTGAACAGAGTAGTCAGCTTCGACCTCGGCGGCGTACCCACTGAATATCCCGCTGAGCGACTACGGATCCGGCCTAAAGCAGCCATAGAGATTGCCGCCGTCTTCCTCAAGACAGGAGGCCAACCGCCTTCCGTACCCGATGAAAGCAGGTGACAGGGGTTGACAAGCTCTCTCAGCCTTGTTGCGATCGTTGCCCGGTCCGGAGACCGGGCGCAGCCCCCTGAAGCGGCCAGCCTGGGCCACCGCGTACGAGTTGCGATCCTCGCCTGGTCCGGAGACCGGGCGCAGCGGCTCACAAACAGCGGAGATGCCATCTAACGATGACCTAGCCGCCATCCCAAAAGCCGGAAGGTCCACCTTGTTACCATCTCGGGGTTAGGAGCCTACGGCGTTTTCGTGCACGCCGAGGGTTCCTAGATCAACTAGCGGAGCTTGTCCCGTCTGTAAACGGCTCAAATTACCCGGCGCACCGCTCATGGAGGCAGTGGCCCGACCGCATCAACGCACTCTGACCAAGGTATTCGAATCAGTGGCCACAGAAGGCTGGAGCTCTGCGGGCCGGCTCGCGGAGGTGCGCTCACGCTGGACAGGGCCTGCCACTCGATAGAGCCGTACGGCGATGACGGCGAGCAGGGCCACCTCCACCGCGACCAGAAAGCGTTCCACAAGTCCCATCAGGAACCGTTCTCCGGGGAAGGCCGAGTAATAGAGCCCGGCGAGTCCCAACATGCTCGCCATCGCCAGTGCCCGAATCGACCGGAGACTTACCTGCCAGCGTGGGTCGATAGCCAGCCGCCGCACCAGCAGCAACGCGGCAATCGGGAGACAGACGAAGGCGGTGACCGAGACGTACCGGTGGATGTATCCGTCCATGGTCATCGCCACGCCGATTGGGTCGGTGGGCACGATCGCCGACATGACCAGGCCGACTCCCCAGATCACCAGCAGCAGCATCGGCAGCACACCCACCCGTACGCGGGCAGCGCGGAGCCCGAGCGGCAGAGCCAGTGAGGCCGCTCCGAGGACGAACATGGCGATGTCCATTGGCCCGCCCCGGTTGGATACCGCGTAGTCGGAGAAAGTCAGCGTCAGAGGGCTCATTCCTGGGCTGGGTTCGAGGTGGGCGACGACGGTCAAGATGGTGGCCAGGGCGATGCCGCCAACGGTGACCAGGGCGAGCATTCGTGGGTGCCAGAGCAGCTGCCGACGCTGGGAATTCATGTTTTCAGCGTTGTCGCACCGCATCGTTCTGTGATCCGGCGTCGCCCCGGACAGATCCCGGGTCTGCAGACCCCGAGCCCGATCAGGGATGTACCTGATCAGATGCCACTCGGGCATCCAGCGGCCAAGCGCGCTGGTCGTATCAAATACCGATTATGCACCGTCGATACTGCCCTGCCGTTCGTCGCCGGTGTCGAAGAATGCCGTGAGGTAGTCGTCCGGGTCGAGGCTGCTGTCCCGCAGTAGGGAGAAGATCTCCGCGCCGTGCACCGGCTCGTCGAACATTCGGTAGCTCTGGGCCAGGCCGATGTACTCGCAGCCGTCGAGCATGGCGGCGTACTCCCGCGATTCTTCCTCGGCGAGCGTCATTGCCTGCCCAAACCCGTCCGCCCGCCACAGCGTGATTCGTTCTTCGTACGTGGGTTGCGGCTCGCCCGCGAAGCGGAAAACGCACCGTACGGAGAACCAACCGGGCTCGGGATCCTTCGACGAGTCAATCATCGTTGCATTATCGGTTGTATCCGCACGTGAAGGTGCCCCCGCTGACAATGGAGCCAGCAGGGGCGACCGATGCAAACCGGTGCCTCCACGGTCGCCGAGCCAGAGGTCCTGTCCGGTGGCGCGTGGAGGCACCGTGCTAAAAACTCACACCACCGTCATCGGCGGAATGCGGTCGTGGGGATCGAGTAGATCATTCGTCCCGGCGACTTGTACTCGGTGACCGACCACAGCTTCTTCGAGGATCGACTGTAGGACAGGTCCTCGGGCCCGACCGGGGTCCGCACTCCCTTGCCTCTGACTTTCAGGGTGTCACCGGTGATCTCGACTCGCCTGAGCGTGCCGTTCTTCTTACCGTTGCTGGAGTTGAGGTAGAAATAGCGCCCATCGGAGGCGGCCCCTTGGATCTTTGCCACCGGTAATTCGTAGACGCCCGTGGGACGCGCCCAGTCGCCGTTGACTGCTTGCGGCCCTCCGTTTGCCATGTTGTAGGTGGCCAACCGGCCGATACCCGTACGGCAGAACTCTCCGGCGATCAAGCGGTGCGCTGTCGACGTGCGGTCCACCGACAGATACGAGAAGCGCGGGTTCTTTTCACCCTTGCACCACCCTGATGGCTGGCTGACCTCTCCGCCGTGTTCCCACATGGCGCTCTGCGCCAAGATGTACCGGTAGCCGTGGGCATAGTATCCAGCTGACCGGTCCGGGTCGTCGTTGATCCTCGGCTTCCGATAGCCGATGAGGTGCCCTTGATCGGTATATCCGTTGCCCGAGGTCGCAAGGTCATAGATGTTACTCAGGTCGAACTCGCGAACACCGTAGTTGGTGTCTGCCACATAGAGTCGGGTGCCGTACCAGGCGATACCACCCGCGTGGACCGACTCTCTGGCCGGCGGATCTGGCGAGATGACATCGACTGGCCGGTAGTCCGGAATGCCGGCGCTATTGTAGCTTGGGTTGACCAACAACACGTGCCGATACTTCTTGGTGCGCTTGTTAAGAACGGTGATCCGGACACCCTGCGTATCGGCATTGTCGTACCAGCCGATAATCATCACGTCGCGACTGTTCCAACGCTCGTTGTTGTTCGCGTCCGCCGACGAGGTCACTCCCTGCGGGACCCATGCGCGTGCCGCTGCCGTCTCCGACCTATGGCTACTCTCGTCCTTCGCATCGAAGCAGTACGCGTCCGTCGGCTTCGCACTCTTGATGGCTTTTCCGCAGTTTTTCTTTGTTGCCTTTTTGATCTGGTAGTTTCCTTTGTCGATAACCGAGGTCATGCTGGCCTTGTCCAACGGAATGGCCTGTGCCGCAGGATACGGTTGACGTCGCAGCGAGAAGTCGATGAAGTCCTGCTCGGTTGGCGCCGCAGCAGCGGCGGGCGCAGCTGCCGTGGGCGCACCGGTCGCAGGGGCAGCGGTCGGTGCGGCAGCGGCGGGCACCGCGAGCATGACCCCCGTGACCGATCCCGCAACGGCGACCGCCATGCCGGCGGTCATCCGTCTGGCAGTGGTACGGATCATTTCAACCTCCTGAGCCCCGTCGTGTCCGGACTCGTGGGCACCGCTCCCCCATCGATCGGGATCGTCCCCCGGGTCCGGCTATGTGACCCGACTCTGCCGGTGCGACATTGGGCGAACCCTGAGAAAACCTTGAATCGACGAAACCTGACCGCCGCCTGACTTCAGCCAGCGCCCGCTTCGGCTCGTTGGTCAAGGCTGCGAAGCTTGATGTCGACTTCCTTCAGTGCGGGGTGCCCGATCTCGTGGAGGATGTTTCGGGCCTGCCGCAATGAGTGTCGGGCCGCGTCGACTTCGCCGATGGCGAGGTAGCTGTCGCCCAGGTGGGCCAGGATGTCTGCCTCGTTGAACCGGTCGTGGAACCGTCGTACCAGGAGTAGGGCCTGCTGGTAGCAGTGGATGGCGTCCTGGTGGGCCCCGAGCTGGTGGTGGACGTAGCCCAGGCTGTCCCAGGCGCCGGCCTCGGCGTTCTGATCGCCGATCTCCTGGTTGATGGTGACAGCTTGTTCGCAGTAGCTGATCGCCGCTTTGTGGTCGCCAAGCTGGGCAAGGAGCCAGCCGGCGTTGTTCAGTGCCATGGCCTGTCCGGCCTGGTGGCCAGCCTGCCGGTACAGCTCCAGGGCAAGCTCGTTGTGTCTGATCGCCTCGCGCCATCGGTCCTGCTGGTCACACACCCAGCCGAGGGCCCGGTGGGTGTGTCCCTGGCTCACCAGGTCACCCAGCTCGCCGTAGAGCTGGAGCGCTTTCTGATGGTGGTCGTGCGCGCTGTCGAGTTTCCCCAGTTGGGTGTGGGCCAGTCCGAGGCTGCGGTGGGACTGCGCCTGCCAGGGCCGCGCCCCGAGACGGTACGCCGAGCGCAGCGCCGTCTCCTGGGTCGCTGTCCAGTCGTGCCAGTGGCCGGAGTCGTCGAGGAAGCTTTCCAGCGCCCAGGCCAATTGCCAGCTGTGCGTGTCGAAGCCGTTGTTCGCGGCCCAGTCGACGAGGCCGACCAGTCCTTGCCGTTCAGTGTTGAACCAGCTGCTCGCCTGTTTCTCATCGGTGAGTGGGGTGGTGGCCACGCCGGGTACGGCTGGGGACAGCGTGATCGGGTTTCGGCTCGGTTCGATCAGTGTGGTCGCGACGTGTGCGGTCAGGAGGTAGTGGTCCAGGATGCGATGCCGGGCGGCCTGACACGTTTCGGGCGACTGGTCTTGGTCGACTCGCTCGGTGGCGTAGAGGCGTACGAGGTCATGCATTCGGTAGCGGTCTGGAGCGTGCTGGTGGATCAGGTGCGCTTCGTGCAGTTCACGCAGCACTACTCGGGTACGGGTCGGGGGTTCACCGAGCAGGCTGGCTGCGGCCAGTAGGCCGATGTCGGGTCCGGGGACGAGGCCGAGTAGTCCGAAGGTGTTGGCGGCCTCGGGGGTGAGTGCCCGTAACGAGGCGGCGAAGACCGCGCGTAGGTCGGCTCCGAGTTCACCGATGCTGAGTGCATCCAGCCGGGTGGCGTGTTCGGACAGTTCCTCGGCGAAGGCTTTCAGCGGCAGGTCGGGGTGGGTGGCCGCACGGGCTGCCACGATGCTCAGGGCGAGCGGTAGTCCACCGCACCGTTGTAGGAGTGCGGTCAATGAGCCGTTTTCGTCGTCGGCGCGACGGGAACCGAGCCGCCGGAGCAGTAAACGCCGGGCCGCTTCGTCGTCGAGCACCTCCAGGGCGAGTGCGTGTGCGCCGTGGGCGGCGACAAGGCCACCGAGTCGCCGTCTGCTGGTCACCAGTACGGTGCAGGTCGCGCTGTTGGGAAGCAGGGGAACGACCTGGGCGGTGTCGTAGGCGTTGTCGAGGACGACGAGGATGCGCCGGTTGGACATGAGGCTGCGGTAGAGACCGGTCTGTGCGTCCACCCCGACCGGGATCGAATCCGGTGCTACGCCGAGCGCGTCGAGGAAGCCGCGTAGCGCAGCCAGCAGCGGCATCGGTTCGGCGGACGGGTCGAACCCGCGCAGGTTGACGTAGAGCTGTCCGTCCGGGAATCGGTCGATGTTGTCGTACGCCCAGCGCAGGGCCAACCAGGTCTTGCCGATGCCGCCGGGTCCCGCTATCGCGGTGATCATGACGGCGTCATTGTCGGTGGAATCCGCATTCAGGGCGATGGTCAGCTCTGCCAGTTCGGGTTCGCGACCGCTGAACAGCGGTGGCGGTGGCGGTAGCTGTCGAGGTATTGGATGTTGCACCGGGCCGGTTACCGACGTCGCCGGCGGGGCGGCCACGGCCGGGTCCGCGTCGAGGATCCGCAGGTAGGTCTCTTGTAGCTCTGGTCCTGGGTCGACGCCGGTCACCTCTGCCAACTCGCGCCGCAGCCGCTGGTAGTAGTCGATGGCTTCGGCCTGTCGGCCGGCGCGGTAGAGGGCGAGCATGACCTGCCCGGTCAGCCGCTCGTCCAATGATTGTTCCTGGATGCGGCGTAGCAGGTCGGGGAGGATGGCCGCGTGTTGACCGCAGCGTAGGGCGACGTCTGTCCGGTCAGCTTCTGCGGCTCGCCGTTCCCGCTCCAGCACCTCACGCATCGTGTTGAACCATGGGGTGTCCAATTGAGCGAACGGCTCGCCCCGCCACAGCGTGATCGCCTCATCGAACATGCGTAGGGCCGATTCGTCGTCTTCTGCGGCGTGGGCCTGGCTGATCAGGTTGCGAAACCGGTGTAGGTCCACCAGCGCCGGGTCGACGGTGAGTAGATAGCCACCTGACCTGCGGGTGATGGTCGTGCCGTCGGCCGCCTCCAGACAGCTACGGAGTCGGGAGAGGTAGCTGTAGAGCGAATTTCGGGCTCGCTGTGGTTGATCACCCGCCCATATCCGCTCCACCAACTGGTCGACGTGGACGACCCGGTTGGCTTCGACGAGCAGTACCGCCAGGACACATCGCTGCCGAGCGTGTCCGAGATCTACCTGTTCTCCGGCTAGCTGCGCCTCGACTTCACCGAGCAAAGCAAACTCCATCGCCATTGGCTGCTACCTATGCTGGTCGGCGCTTGTCCAGGGCTTTCAAGGTTTCCTCAAGGTTCGTGCACAGTTTATCCAGAAGCGTCGAAGGGTTTGGGTGCGGATTACTGACACTAGCGACAAGCGGAGCGGACGGCCTAGGCGACGACGCCCATGAAGGATCGGCAGGGCGCGGAGTCTCCGCGCCCTGCCGTGGCTATCGAGCGAGAATCAGCGGTCGGCGGTTACCGGGCGGCGTCGAGGGCGGTGGTGATGTCGGCGACCAAATCCGCAGCGTCCTCGATGCCGCAGGAGAGCCGGATGAAACCGGGTGTGGTGTCGTCCCCCCACTGGGCGCGCCGGTCGGCGGTGGTGTGCAGCCCGCCGAAGGAGGTGGCGGCGAAGATCAGCCGAGTGGCCTTGAGGAAGCGTTCGACTCGCTCGGCGGTGCCGAGGTCGAAGGCGACGATGCCGGGGATGCGGCGCATCTGGGTGCTCGCCACGGCGTACGACGGGTCGTCGGCGAGGCCGGGCCAGCGTACGTTCTCCACGTCGGAGCGTGCGCGCAGTGCGCGCGCGATCGCCTCGGCGTTGGCGGTGTGCCGGGCCAGCCGCAGGTCCAGGGTGGCGAGCGAGCGGTGGGCGAGCCAGGCGTCGAACGGGCTGGGGATCGCGCCGGTGGTGTCCCGCCAGGTGCTCATCTTGTCGAGCAGTTCCGGGCTGCGTGTGGCCACGTAGCCGAGCAGCAGGTCGGAGTGTCCGCTGAGGGCTTTGGTGCCGGAGGCGACGACGACGTCCGCGCCCAGGTCGAGGGGGCGTTGGCCGAGCGGGGTGGCGGTGGTGTTGTCGACGGCGAGCAGGGTGCCGGTGGCGCGGGCCTGGGTGGCGAGGGCGGCGATGTCGCAGACGTCCAGGCCGGGGTTGGCCGGGGTTTCGACCAGGGCCAGGCGTACGCCGTCGAAGCTGGGGTACGGCCCGGCGGTGGGCACGTACTGGACGGTGACGCCGATGCCTTCCAACGTGACGGCGGCGAATTTGCGGACGCTGAAGTAGCCGTCGGCGGGCAGGATGACGGTGTCGCCGGGGCGGAGCACGGCGAGCAGCAGTGCGGTGATGGCGGCCTGTCCGCTGGCGAAGGTGAGGCAGTCGCCGCCTTCGAGTTCACCGATGGCGGTTTCGAGGTGGCGTCGGGTGGGGTTGCCGGTACGGGCGTAGCCGTCGTAGCCGGCGGTTGCCACGTCCGGCCCGGTTCCTATGTGGTAGGGCGCGGCAAAGACCGGGCTTGGCAGGAACGGCTGTCCGGGGACCGGGTCGGGCAGCCCGGCGTGGGAGCACCGGGTGCCGTCGCCATAGTCAGAGCTGTGGTCGGAGCCATGGTCAGAGCTGTGGTCGGGCCGGTCGACCATCCGTACCTCCGAGAGGATTATTCGGGTTTGGTGGAGCGGGACATCAGGGCGGTCATTGCCACCCGGGGGGAGAGGCCCTCGTGGCAGACCCGTTCGACCTGTTCGGTGATCGGCATTTCGACGCCGTTGCGCCGGGCCAGGTCCCGGATCGACAGACAGCTCTTGACGCCTTCGGCGGTCTGCTTGGTGGCGGCCTGAGCCTCTTCGAGGGTTTCGCCGCGGCCGAGGTGTTCGCCGAAGGTGCGGTTACGCGACAGTGGGGAGGAGCAGGTGGCGACGAGGTCACCCATGCCGGCGAGGCCGGCGAAGGTGAGCGGGTCGGCACCGAGGGCGACGCCGAGCCGGGAGGTTTCGGCGAGTCCCCGGGTGATCAGGGTGGCCTTGGTGTTGTCGCCGAGGTTCATGGCGGTGGCCATGCCGTATGCGAGGGCGATGACGTTCTTGACCGCGCCGCCGAGTTCGGTGCCGATCACGTCGTCGTTGGTGTACGGCCGGAAGTAGGGGGTGTTGATCGCCGCCTGGATCAGGGTGGCCCGGCGGGTGTCGGTGCAGGCGACGACGGTGGCGGCGGGGTGCTCGTCGGCGATCTCGGGGGCCAGGTTGGGGCCGGAGACGACGGCTACCCGGTCGGCGGCCACGCCGGTGACCTCCACGATCACTTCGCTCATCCGTTTGAGGGTGCCGAGTTCGATGCCCTTCATCAGGGAGACGAGGGTGGAGTCGGGGGCGAAGTAGGGGACCCATTCGGCGAGGTTGCGGCGCAGGGTCTGCGACGGTACGGCGAGCACCACGATCTCCGCACCGTCGATTGCCTTGGCGGCGTCGCTGGTGGCGGTGATCCGGTCGGGTAGGCGTCGACCGGGCAGGTAGTCGGGGTTGGTTCGGGTGTCGTTGATGGCGGCGGCGACCTGTTCGCGGCGGGCCCAGATGCGTACGTCGGTGCCGGCGTCGGCGAGCACCTTGGCGAAGGCCGTACCCCAGGATCCGGCGCCGAGGACGGCGGCGCTGGTGCCGCTCATGCCACGCCGCCCAGGCCCGAGGTGGCGGTGCCGCTGTCCCGTCGCTGTTCGGCGGTTGCCTGGGCGTCGGTGGCGGTACGGGCTGCGGGTGCCCACAGCGGTGGTGGTGTTCCGCCCCGGAGCTCGGCCAGCATGTCCCGCAGTCGCAGCATTATCTCGTCCGTCATTTCGTCCAGGGTCGTCTTGGAGGGTGCGGCGTCGGCCCACCGGCTCAGGTCTACCGGCGGCCCGGTGACGACGGTCACCGGTAGGCGGGGTCGCAAGCCTAGTTTCTTGGTGCGCGGGTCGAACAGTTTCTCGGGCCCCCACATCGCGACCGGAATCACCGGGGCTCCGGTGGTCAGGGCGAGCCGGGCCGCGCCGGTCTTGCCGCGCATCGGCCAGAGGTCGGGTTCCCGGGTGGTGGTGCCTTCCGGGTAGATGACCACGGCTCCGCCGGCCTGGACGGCCTCGACCAGTTTGTCCAGGGAGCGAACGGCTTCGACCGATCCGCGTTCGACTGGGATCTGTCGGCATTTGTGGAGCAGCCAGCCGATGCCGGGTACCCGGAAGACGCTGGCCTTGCCGAGGAACTGCGGCCATCGGCCGGCGTCGTAGATGTAGTGCGCGAGGACGAGCGGGTCGGCGTGGGAAAGGTGGTTGGCCACGATGATGATGCCCTGGTCGCCGGCGAGGTGCTCCATCCCGCGCCAGGTACGCCGGGTCCAGCCGGTCATCACCGGCTTGACCAACATCACGGCGAACCGTCGCCAGATTCCCAGCCTGCGCCGTGCCACGGCCCCTCCTCGTCATGCCTTTGACCTTGCCGATCAGTGTGCCGGCAACGCCGGTACGTATGCCGGCAGCGTTGCGGACGCCGCCAACGTCCGCAGCGAAATCATGCCTGTTCGCCCCGGGTACGGCTAGCGAGGGCCCTCCTCAGCCTGGCTGGCAGGAGCGTTATGGGGCCGGCATGCAGGAGCGCCATCTGGCCGGCTGGCAGGATTGGCGTGTGGTGGAGCCGTCCTGGACTGTGGTGTTGCCGGTGAAGCGGCTCGACGCGGCGAAGAGTCGGCTGCGGGGTGCGCTGGACGGGGTGCCGCACGAGTCGTTGGCGTTGGCGTTGGCGCAGGACACGGTGGGGGCGGCGCTGGCCTGCCCGCTGGTCGGCGAGGTGCTGGTGGTGACCGCTGACCGTACCGCCTCGGAGACGTTGCGTGCGCTGGGTGCGCGTACCGTGCCGGAGCCGCCGCAGGCCGGGCTCAACCCGGCGTTCGTCGCGGGCGCGGCGCAGGCTGCCGGGCGCTGGGTGGCGGCGCTCACCGCCGACCTGCCGGCGTTGCGGCCGGTGGAGCTGGCGGCGGCGTTGCGGTCCGCTGCCGCCGACAACCCGGGGGTACGCCGGTTCGTGGCCGACGCCCCGGGCACCGGTACGACGTTGCTCACCGCCCCGCCCGGGGTGCCGCTGTCGCCCCGGTTCGGGGTGGGTTCGGCCGCTGCGCACGCCGGCTCCGGGGCGGTGGCGTTGCCGACCGTCGGGCCAACGCTGCGTCGGGATGTGGACACCCCGGCCGACCTGATGGCCGCCGCCGCGCTGGGGCTGGGCGGGCACACCGGCGCGCTGCTGGAGCGCGCCGGCCCGGTGTACGGTGCTGGCATGCAGGGCACCGTGGCGACTTTCGACCCGCAGCTACGTTCCGGCACGCTGCTGCTCGACGATGGCACTCAGGTCGAGTTTCCGGCCGCCGCGTTCGACGCCTCTGGGTTGCGGCTGCTTCGCCTCGGCCAGCGGGTACGCCTCGAGCACGACGACTCGGGTGCCTTGACCCGGATCACGTTGCCAACATTCCGCTGACCCGCACCGGCTGACCTGGCGTCGGCCGGCCTACCCGGCAGCAGAGCTGACACATCGCGGCTACCCGGCGTAGGCAGCCGACATACCCTGACAAAATGGCACGTGGAAGGTGGCGGGCCACGGTTGCCGAGCACCCGGTGATCCGGGCCGCCGGTGGAGTGGCGTGGCGATGCGGTGACGACGGTGTCGTCGAGGTCTGCCTGGTGCATCGTCCCCGCTACGACGACTGGTCGCTGCCCAAGGGCAAGCTGGATCCGGGCGAACCGGCGCTGCTGGCCGCCGTCCGGGAAATCGCCGAAGAGGCGGATGTCCAAGCAGTGCCGCAGGTCCGGTTGGACACCACCCGGTACGTCAGCAACGGCCACCCGAAAATCGTCGAATACTGGTCGATGCGGGCGGTGGGGGTCGGCGGGTTCCAGCCGTACACCGAGGTCGACCAGCTGCGCTGGCTGCCGGTGGCCGACGCGATCCGGCTGGTCAGCTATCCGCACGACGCCACGGTGCTGCGTTCCTTCGCCGAGCTGCCTCCGGTGAGCGTGACGCTGATCCTGGTCCGGCACGCCGCCGCCGGCACCCGGGACACCTGGTCGGGGCCGGACACCGCCCGGCCGTTGGACGAGACAGGCTGGGCGCAGGCGCGGGAACTGGCCCGCCTGGTACCTCTGATCCGCCCGGTACGACTGTTGTCCGCCTCCGCCCGCCGGTGCGTACAGACCCTCGATCCGACGGCCGAGCGGCTGGACCTGCCGATCGAGGTGGACGGCGCGTTCGACGAGCCGACGCCGGGGCACCTGCCGGAGGGCTGCGGCCTCACCACGCACCTGCCGGAGGAATGCGGCCTCGCCGCCGCCGGCCGGCTCGTCGAGCTGGCGGTGGCCGGCGAGCCAGTGGCGGTGTGCAGCCAGGGCAGGGTGATTCCCGACGCGCTGGAACGGTTGACCAGTGCCTCAGGCGACTACACCACCCCCACCGGCACCGGCTGGCTGCTTGCCTTCGCCGGGGATCGGCTACTCGCCGCCGACCGCCTGTAGCGGGTCAGTTGACGGCCAGGGTCACCGCGACCGGGAGATGGTCGGAGGCGGTGCTACGGGCTGCGCCCGCCTCGCTGGGGAGGATTCCGGCCGAGACGAAGACGTGGTCGATCTGCTGTCCTGGCCTGTCTGCCGGGCTGGTGGGTAGCGGCCGGGCGGCGGCCAGCGCGTCGACCAGCCCGGCGTTCGTGAACTCGGCGAATGCCGGCTCCCCCGGTTCGGTGTTCATGTCCCCGGCCACCACGAGCGGCCGGCCGGCGGCGTACTCGGTGGCGAAGCGGGCCACGGCACGGGCCTGCACCACCGGTCCGTCGTCCGGTGGCGGTTGCAGGTGGGTGGAGACGACCACCACCTCCCGGCCGGCGAGGTCGAGGGTGACCGCGAGCGCCTGCGCGCCGGTCGGTGCGCCGACGCGGGGCAGCGCCAGCGACTTGCTGTGCCGGATCGGCAGGCGGGTCAGCACGGCGTCGCCCCAGACCGGGTCGGCGGCGGGGGCGAACCGGTAGGGCAGGTCGAGCCGTCGGGCGAGCAGTTCGAGGGTGTCGTGCCCGCCGTTGAGCAGCCAGCCCCGGTCGACCTCGCTGAGCACCACCACGTCGGGCCGCTGCCGCGCGATGACGTCCACCAGTCCGGTCAGGTCGAAGCGGCCGTCCAGACCGAAGCCCATCCGGATGTTGTAGGCGACCAGTCGTACCGGTCCGGAGGTTTGGTCCGGGGCTGGTTCCCGGAGGTGGCCGGGGATGACGACGGCAGCAAGCAGGGTGAGTCCTGCCAACCCTGCGGCGGCGATCCGCTCGGGCGGACGGGTGGAAAAGTTGGACCACCAGCTACCCGTGACGGCCTTCGTGTCCCAGAGCGTGACCGCGATGACCAGCCCGGCCATCACGATCGGCACCCGCCAGTTGGGATAACCAAGGTCATAGGCTGCGTAGTAGACGATGGCCGCGACGACGAAGCCGAGCATTCCGGCCAGGGCGGCGAAGCTACGCCGCAGTCCAGCGGGGTCGACGGTGCCCCGCACCGGCGACGGAGGGGACGTGCCCGCAGTGCCCGACGCTGCCGCCGCCGGGGGTGGCGCGGTGGTGCCGGTCAGGGCGAGACAGAGTCCGAGACCGTAGGCGGTCCACCAAATCGCGTATCCCCACAGCCGGGGCAGACTGGTGGCCAGGCCACCCACACCGATGACGAGCGTCAGCGGTGCCGTCCACAGGGCGCCGCGCACCGGCCGGGCCAGCGCGGTCAGGACGAGGAGGCCGACGGAGCCCCCGACGAGTGCCCCCTGCGGCAGATCCGCCAGGTACGACGGTTGGGCGATCCATGCGTTGTCCGGGGTCCGCGCGTTGTCGGCGAACAGGTAGGACGCGGTGCTGCCGGCCACCGCCGGGGACAGGGCCACCATGCCGGTGAACAGCACCGTGGGGCCGACAAGTAGCCAGGTGCGGACATCACCACCCCCCGAGGCGGTACGGGCGGCAGCGGCCGTCTCCGGGGCCGGTACGGCCATCTGTGCCGCCACCAGGAGCACGGCCAGTACGGCACTGACCGTCCAGGCCAGCCAGCCGCCCCGCCACACCAGGTCGTACGTGTCCAGCGCGGTGTGCAGGGCGGCACCGAGGGCCAGCCCGAACACCAGTCCCGGGCCGGGTCGTACGGTCGTGGCGGCGGTCGCCGCGAGCCACACCAGCCCGGCCAGCAGGCCGACACTGGCCAGGTAGAGCTGGAGCTGCCCGCCGGGGGTGCTGGTCAGGGCGAGCCGTGCGGCGGCCAGTACGACCACCGCGATGCTCGCGACGGGCCGGGGACCGGTGCGCCGGATGAGCACTGGTGTGGCCAGTGGCAGCAGGAACCACAGCAGTGCGAAGGCTCCCATCAGCTCGGCCGGGGTGGACGCGGCCTGACCGAAGATGGTGATGATGCCGGGCAACCAGATCCGCAGGACGTCCACGAGAACGAGAATTCCCAGGCAGACTGCGACAGTGGCGGGGGCGGGGCGGCGCATCGGCACTCCCGGGGGCGAGGAGGACTGCGATGGGATCGTGATGTGCCGGCGATTGTCTGCCCCTGGGCCGGTCGGGTCAATGGCGGCGGTGTGGCGTACCCGCTCGGTTCGAGCTCGCCCCACCGGCGGTGCCGGACCGGAAGAGGTGGCGGTGCCGGACCGGAGGAGGTGGAGGTGCCGGACCGGAAGACGGTGAAAGGGCGCCCACCGGTTGGCGGACGCCCTTCCTGGATCGGCGCTGGAGCGGGCTTCAGCGCTTGGTCGCGGCCTTCTTGGTCGCGGTCTTCTTCGCTGGCGCCTTCTTGGCCGCCGCAGTGGTCTTCTTGGTCGTGGTGGTCTTCTTGGCGGCCGTGGTCTTCTTCCCCGCGGTGGTCTTCTTGGCCGTCGTGGTCTTCGCGGTGGCCGCCTTCTTGGCCGGAGTGGCCTTGGCGGTGGTCACCTTCTTGGTAGCGGTCTTGGTGGCCGCCTTCGTCCCTGCTGCCTTCTTGGTGGCGGCCTTCTTGGTGGCCGTCTTTGCAGCGGTGGTCTTGGCAGCGGTGGTCTTTTTCGCTGCGGTCGTACCGACGGTCTTCTTCGCTGTCGGCGCGGCGCTCTTGGGTGCCTTGCCGCTGGCGACCATCTCCTTGAAGCCGGCCCCCGCGCGGAAGGTCGGCACCGATGTCTTTTTGACCTTCACCGCCTCACCGGTACGTGGGTTGCGCGCTGTTCGTGGGCCCCGCACCCGCTTTTCGAACACCCCGAAACCGGTGATCGCCACGCGGTCGCCCTTGGTGACCGCAGTCTGAACCTCGTTGAGGACCGCGTCGAGCGCCGCCGTCGCCGCCTTACGATCCCCCAGGCGTACGGCGAGAGCCTCGATGAGCTCGGCCTTGTTCACGACTTCCTCCCATATGTGCAACTGGACTCAACGCGAGCCATTCTGCGCGCACGGTATGCCCTGTGCCACCGGGACACAAACATCTGCTGGAAAAAAGCCGTTGTGTCGTAACGGATTCGCCCCCGCCGGATGATCCGACGGGGGCGAAAATCGCTCTGCGACAGGCGTAAGGGCTATCTCACAACCGGCAGGAAGGGGCGCCGGAGCTGCTCGTAGGAGGTGATGGAAGCTTCATGCCGAAGGGTAAGTCCTATGTCATCCAAGCCTTCCATCAAGCGCCAACGACTGAAGTCGTCGATGGGGAACGCCCAGGCCGAGGCGCCGGCCCGGACCTGCCGCTCGATCAGGTCGACCGTGATCGGCGTGGCCGGCTCGGCCTCGATCCGCGCCCACAATTCTTCGATGACACTCAATTCAAGCTCGACCGGGAGAAGCCCTTCCTTGAGTGCGTTCCCCCGGAAGATGTCACCGAAGCGGGGGGAGAGTACGGCTCGGAAGCCCCAGTCCCGCAGCGCCCATACGGCGTGCTCTCGCGACGACCCGGTGCCGAACTCCGGACCGGCCACAAGTATCGACGATCCGGAATAGGATTGATCATTCAGCACGAATTGCGGATCCTCCCGCCACGCACTGAAGAGCCCGTCTGCGAAGCCCGTTCTGGTTACCCGCTTGAGATACACGGCCGGGATGATCTGATCCGTATCCACATTGGATCGGCGGAGTGGAACTGCGGTGCCGGTGTGAACGGTGAACTTTTCCATTGATGTCTGCCCCTCACAGATCGGCCGGGGCGGCCAGCCGACCGGCCACGGCGGTGGCGGCGGCGACCGGTGGCGAGACCAGGTGGGTACGCGCCCCCCGGCCCTGCCGGCCCTCGAAGTTTCGGTTGGAGGTGGAGGCGGAACGCTGCCCCGGGGTGAGCGTGTCCGGGTTCATGCCCAGGCACATGGAGCAGCCGGCGAACCGCCACTCGGCACCGGCCTCGGTGAAGACCTTGTCCAGCCCCTCGTCCTCGGCGGCGGCCCGTACGGCGGCGGAGCCGGGCACGACCAGCATCCGTACTCCGTCGGCGACCCTGTGCCCGCGTAGTACGTCGGCGGCGGCGCGGAGATCCTCCAGGCGGCCGTTGGTGCAGGAGCCGACGAAGACGACGTCCACCGGTACGTCCCGCAGCGGGGTGCCGGGGCGCAGGTCCATGTACTCCAGGGCCCGCTGGGCGGCGGTCCGTTCCGCCTCGGTGCCGAAGCTCGCCGGGTCCGGCACGGCCTCGGCCAGCCCGATGCCCTGCCCCGGGTTGGTGCCCCAGGTGACGAATGGGCTGATCTGGCTGGCGTCGAGGAAGACCTCGGTGTCGAAGGTCGCCCCCTCGTCGGTGGGCAGGCTGCGCCAGTAGTCCACCGCCGCGTCCCAGTTCGCGCCCTGCGGGGCGTTGGGGCGGCCCTTGAGGTAGGCGAAGGTGGTCTCGTCCGGCGCGATCATGCCAGCCTTGGCGCCCCATTCGATGGACATGTTGGCGATGGTCATCCGGCCCTCCATGGAGAGCTTGCGGATCGCCTCGCCCCGGTATTCCACGATGTGGCCGCGCCCGCCGCCGGTGCCCACCTGGGCGATCAGCGCCAACACCAGGTCCTTGGCGGTGACGCCCGGCCTGAGTTCTCCGGTGACCGTCACGGCCATGGTCCTGGGGCGGCTCTGCGGCAGCGTCTGGGTGGCGAGGACGTGCTCGACCTCACTGGTACCGATGCCGAAGGCCAGCGCCCCGAAGGCACCGTGGGTGGCGGTGTGCGAGTCGCCGCAGACGATGGTCGTGCCGGGTTGACTCAGGCCCAGCTGGGGGCCGATGACGTGCACGATCCCCTGGTTGTCGTCGCCGAGCGGGTGGATCTTGACCCCGAACTCGGCGCAGTTGCGGCGCAGGGTCTCGATCTGCGTACGCGAGGTCGGGTCGGCGATGGTCAGCAGGTCGCCGCGCCGGGCCTGGAACGCCGGGTCGGCGTAGCCGGTTGGGGTGTTGTGATCCTCGGTCGCGAGGGTCAGATCTGTCCGGCGTACCCGACGGCCGGCCATTCGTAGGCCGTCGAAGGCCTGCGGGCTGGTGACCTCGTGCAGCAGGTGCAGATCTATGAAGAGCAGGTCTGGTTCGCCCTCGGCGGATCGCACCACATGGGCGTCCCAGACCTTTTCGGCCAGGGTCCTTGGCGATGCCGCCTTCGATGTGACTCCCACCATCTGGACATCCTAAATTCTGGGAGGTATGTTTCGGCTTGTGGGACACAGTATGAGCGGTGTCGGCGTTCTCGACAAGGCGGTGGTCATCCTGGCCGCCTGCGTCGACGGCGCCAGCCTGGCCGAACTCGTCGAGCGCACGAAGTTGCCGCGTGCCACCGCACATCGGTTGGCGCAGGCACTGGAGATCCATCGAATGCTGGTCCGGGACACCCAGGGACGCTGGCGACCCGGCCCCAGGCTGGGCGAACTGGCCAACGCCGCACCCGATGTGCTGTTGACCGCCGCCGAGCCGCTGCTGTCCGCATTGCGGGACGCCACCGGCGAGAGCGCCCAGCTCTACCTGCGTCGGGCAGACGAGCGGATCTGCGTAGCCGCCGCCGAGCGGGCCAGCGGGCTACGGGACACCGTCCCGGTGGGCTCGGTGCTGCCGATGACCGCCGGATCGGCCGCCCAGGTCCTGCTCGCCTGGGAGCCGCCGGAGGCGGTGATGCCGCTCCTGCCCCGGTGCAAGTTCACCGGTCGCACCCTGGCCGAGGTACGACGCCGCGGCTGGGCGCAGAGCGTCGCCGAGCGGGAGGCGGGTGTGGCGAGCGTCTCCGCTCCGATCCGGGACCGGACCGGACGGGTCATCGCCTCGATCAGCATCTCCGGGCCGATCGAACGACTCGGCCGGCGCCCGGGTGACCGGCACGCGATGGCGGTCGTACGGGCCGGACAGCGGCTCAGCGGCCTCTGATCCCCCGACCCCGGCCAACCGATCCCCGAGCCGGCCAACCCCACCATCATCGAGACATCTGACGGCCCACCGTCATTGAGACGGCGGACGACCACCGCGACACGCCCCCGGCAGCGCAGCCCGACCGAGTAACGCAAAGGGCCGCGCCGGGGGCGTGTTTCGCCGTAGGGTGGATGGCAGGGGCAAGCCCTGATGATCGGCGACAGCTGAGCAGACCCGACAGCTGAGAAGCTCGGCAGCCCGAGAAGAGCAGCAGCTGAAGAGGACTGGCGTGAGCGTGGCGGGGCAAAAGAGAAGCGGCCCGCGCCACCGAAGTGACACGGGCCGCCAAATGTAGCCCCGACCGGATTCGAACCGGCGCTACCGCCTTGAGAGGGCGGCGTCCTAGGCCACTAGACGACGGGGCCAGGACTTGCTTTTTCTTGCCTCGCTACTCTTTCGAGCGGCGCTGCTGAACTCTATCAGAGACCAGCTACCGATGTTCTTGCGGGTCCATCGGTGGCTGGGGTACCAGGACTCGAACCTAGACTAACTGAACCAGAATCAGTTGGGCTGCCAATTACCCCATACCCCAGTGGCGCTCTCTCGAACACCGGAAAGAACTTTACCGGACCCGGTGGACGGAGACCAAATCGGGCCAGAAATACCGACCTGACCTGGGAAAACGCGCCAACGCTGGTCAGCTCAGCGCAACCACCGGATTCGACAAACTGCCAATGTTCTCGATGCGCACCGTGACGGTATCCCCATCCACCAACGGGCTAATCCCTGCCGGGGTGCCGGTCAGGATCACGTCACCGGGCAGCAAGGTCATCACGTGTGAGATGTAGGACACCAATGTGGGCACGTCGAAGACCATGTCCTTGGTCCGCCCGAGCTGCCGTACCTCCATCTCGTCCGGGTTGCGACCCACCTCACACCGGACTTCGAGGTCGCTGACGTCCAGCCCGGTGGCGATCCACGGACCGATGGGGCAGAACGAGTCGAAGCCCTTGGCCCGGCCCCACTGCCCATCGGTACGTTGCAGGTCCCGGGCGGTCACGTCGTTGGCGCAGGTGTAGCCGAAAATGGCCTGGCTCGCCGTCTCCCGATCGGCCCGACGGGCACCGGGCGGGCCGATGACCACGGCCAGCTCGGCCTCGTGGTCGACCCGCTTACTCTGCGGAGGCAGCCGGATCGCGTCCCGGGGTCCGATCACGGAGGTGGACGGCTTCAGGAAGAGCATCGGCTCGGCCGGCACCTCGGCGGCCTGCTCGGCCGCGTGTTCCACGTAGTTACGGCCGACACAGACGACCTTGCTGGGCAGAATCGGCGAGAGCAACCGGACGTCGGCCAGTGCCCACCTAGCCTCGGTGAGCTTGATCTGTCCGAACGGGTGGCCCTCGATCTCGGCGATGGTCAGGGCCTCGGGGCCGGCGTCCGGCTCCCCCTCGACGACACCGAACGACATTCCCTTGGCATGAGCAAAACGAGCGATACGCACTCCGCCAATCTAGCCCCACCTGCCCCGATGACCCCGGCGGTACGGTCGACGTCCCACGCGGCGCGCACCATACCCGGCCCCGGCGCGCCGAGGACCGGGTTCACCTCTTCCGCCCCGCGTACCCGCGCCACCGCCCTAGCGTGCGGCTTGGGAGGTCTCGTTTGTCATGCCAATGTCAAAGCGTGGACACACGGTAGCGACAGCCCTGCTGCTGGTCGGAACGGCGAGCCTGGCCGCCGGTACGCCACTTCCGGCGACCGCAGCCGCCCCGGCCCGCCCAGTGGTCTCCGTTGCCGTGATCCCGGCCGGAACCACCAACCCCGTCTACCGGATCGACGTACGCAACAGCGGCAACAGCACCGTGGACACCACCGTCCGGCAGGAGCTGCCGCCCGGCGCGAACCCGTCCGGGATCAGCAACGGCGGGCAGGTGGCCACCCCCAATGGCCAGGATCGGGGCAGCGAGGTGACCTGGCAGCTCAACCTGCCGGCCGGAAACACCACCACCCTGACCACCACCCTGTCGGCACCAACTGCCGGCACACCGGTAACCGCACCGGCCTGCGCATATGCCAGCGGCGGCGACACCCCGTACGACTGTGGCACCGCGACCTGGGACGCGGCGGTCATGGACCCGGGCGGGCCGAGTGGCCCGGCCTGGTGGCAACGGCCGGCGTTATGGATCGGCGCGCTCGGGGTGGTGCTGGTGCTCGCCCTGGCCGGCTGGCTGGGCTACCGGGTGTACCAGCGGCAACTCATCCTGCGCCGAGCGCAGAGCCGGCAGCGCTCGGGCGTCGCGGTGTACGACCCGTACACCTCGCGCGGCACCCTCTATCCTCGGCCCGCCACACCAAGCGGGCGGGCCCGCCGACGACCGCCCACCTGGGTCGCGGTCAGCCTCGCCGGCGCGATCCTCGCCGGGGTGATCGCCGGGGCGGTGTGGACCGCCACCGGCCAGGTGAGCGCGATCCAGACCGACCGGCAGCCGTCCAACGGTGCCTGGGTGGGCCAGACGCAGACCGGACAGGTCGGGACGGCCCTACGCGAGTCGGCCTTCGAATTCACCGTCTACCGGGTGGCCTGTCCGGCCGGCAGTGACCGCTGCCAGGCCACCGTGGGCCTGCGTAACGTCAGCCCGAAGGAACAGAGCTGGCACGGTGCGCTGCAACGGGCGTACCTGCCCGATGGCGAGTGGGTCACCACCGACGAGGCGGCCACCCGGTCGGCCAACGAAGGGCGGGACCTGTTCGCCGCCCCGGTGCCGGCCGGTGGGCGACTACTGGCCCCACTGGTGTTCAACACCTCCGGACGTGCTGCGCCCACCCAGATCGAACTACGCAGCGCGGTCTTCTCCGCCGGGGTACGGGTCGACGTGACGTAGACGTCGTCGGCGTGACGTAGGACACCGACGATGGGCCACTCAGGTGGCGGTCCCACGGCAACGGCCGACCACCGCACGGTCGTACGCTGGTGCGGTGACCGCCGTCCTGCCCGCTTCCACCTGGGCATCCCTCTCCCGGGCGCACGAGGAGCGCGCTGACTCCCTCACCGCCGGGCACCGTGCCCGCAAGGCGACCAGGGAACGCCACGCGATCGATGACTTCCTCTACGACTACTACGGCACCAGGCCATCTGTCCTGCGACGCTGGCACCCTGGCGTAGGCATCTCCTTGGCGCCCGGACCGGACGGTTCCGCACCCCACCGGCAGTGGCGTTGGTACGCCACGGACGCAGATGGCGTAGTCGGCTTCGACGTGGCGGCGTTCCTCGCCGACCGGGCCGACTCCGTGCACTTCATCCACCAACTGCTGTCCTCGATCGCTTCTCGACCCGCCTTCACCGGCTGCTTCGGCCTGCACGAGTGGGCGATGGTGTACCGCCAGCGTGAACACCGGCACCCGCTCCCCCTGCGACTTGGGCAGGCGGGCACCGACGCGGTAGTCGAGGCACACCAAATCCGCTGTACGCACTTCGACGCGTTCCGCTTCTTCACTCCCGATGCCGTCAGCCTCAACCGCCTGCAACCCACTCGGGCAACCCAGGTTGAGCTTGATCAGCCGGGCTGCCTGCACGCCGCCATGGACTGCCACAAGTGGGCAACCAAACTTGGCCCTGCGGTCCCCGGTGAGCTGGCACTCGACTGCTTCGAGTTGGCGAGGGACATTCGGCTACTCGACATGCAGGCCTCCCCGTATGACCTGTCCTCGTACGGGGAACCGGCGGTAGCCATCGAGACGCCGGAGGGCAAGGCGGAGTACGTGGCTCGTCAACGTGAGTTCTCCCAGCGTGCTGGTCAGCTACGCGCCCGACTGATCGGTGTCTGTGTGGCGCTGCTTGAGGAGGAAGCGGAGCCATCGACGCAAGACATGCGTACGGGTGTCGCCGCGTGCTCAACGCAGCTGGGCCGTCTCATGTAGGTGATCGAAGATGATCTGGTCTACCGGGGACACTCGGTGGCGGTCGGAGTGCGTGAGCCAGATGATCTCCTCGACTTCGCTGCTGGGTTTCAGAACACCGTGGTATTCGGCGGCGTAGCAGGTCATGCGCACCAGCGTCCCGTCGGGGTGTCCGTGAGCTTGGGCGTGGAACGTTCCCAGGTGTTGAGCGGTGTCAGTGGCGATGATGACGTCGAGTTCTTCCCGGATCTCACGAACGAGGGTGTCGACGTCTCCTTCCCCGGGCTCTCGCTTACCGCCTGGGAGGTAGTAACACCTCCTTGCCCCGTGAGCGAGTGCTGAGGATCGCCCCGTTCTCGAGATGGACCCAGGCGATCTTGTCGATGATGGTCACGGCGTCGCGCTCCCTGGGCTCGCGGGGCTGGCTGGCCATCCCTGGTGGAACACTCGAGCGGTCGGCCGTCGAGGAATATAGCGCGAGGTCGAACCTGTCGATGCAAGGCTTTCTGCGGCGGCCCCGCCGGTAGGCTCAGGCGTTGTGACCAGGCTTGGGCGTCGTCACTACTGGGCTTGGGCGTTGTGACCAGCGGTCTTGCGGCATCGGCCGGCAAGGCGTGGCGTAACGCGATCTTCGTCGTCTTCGCGCTGACCGGAATCGGCCTCTCCAGCTGGGTCTCCCGGACCCCGGCCGTCCGGGACGTGCTCGACGCCTCCACCGCGCAGATGGGCTGGATCATCTTCGGTCTGGCCGCCGGTTCCATCGCTGGCCTGACCACGTCCAGCCACATCATCGCCCGGGTCGGCGGACGATGGACCATCCTCGGCGCGCTGCTGCTGGCCGCCGTCGGGCTCGCCGTCGTCGGCGTCGGTGCGCTGGCGGCAGCCACCGGACTCGTCATCACCGGACTGGCCCTGTTCGGCGCCGGCTACGGCCTCTGCGACGTGGCCATGAATGTCGAGGGTGCGGCCAACGAACACGCCCTGAACCGTACGATCATGCCGCTGTTCCACGCCGCGTTCAGCGTGGGCACGATCATCGGGGCGGGGCTGGGCACGCTGGCCGAGTTCAGCAAGGTGCCGGTCGTCGTACACCTGGTCATCGTCGCCGCCGTCCTCGCCGGGACGATCGTCGCCACCGTACGCTTCATCCCGGTCGACGCGAGCCGGCCGGAGGCCGAAGAGGCGGACGCCGCCGGCCCAGTGACCCGCCGTACCCGGCTGGCCGTCTGGCGGGAACCCCGCACCCTGCTGATCGGGGTGATCGTGCTCGGCCTGGCCTTCGCCGAGGGCTCCGCCAACGACTGGCTCGCCCTGGCCATGGTCGACGGCCACGACGTGAGCAACGCCGTCGGGTCACTCCTCTTCGGCGTCTTCGTCGCCGCGATGACGGTCGGCCGGATCGCGGGGGTCAAACTACTGGACGCCTACGGCCGGGTACCGGTGCTGCTCGGGTCGGCCGCCTGCGCGGTGGCTGGCCTCGCCATCGTCATCTTCGTACCCAACACGGTCGTCGCCTCGGTCGGTGTCGTCCTGTGGGGACTCGGCTCCGCGCTCGGCTTCCCGGTGGGGCTGTCCGCTGCCGCCGACGAACCGCGTCTGGCCGCAGCCCGGGTCAGCGTGGTCGCCACGATCGGCTATCTCGCCTTCTTGGCCGGGCCGCCCGGTCTCGGTCTCCTCGGGGAGCAGGTCGGCCTGCTGCGCGCGTTCGTCGCCGTACTCGTCTTCGCCGTGATCGCCGGACTCGCCTCCCCCGCCGCCAGACCGGTCGGCCCGGTCGGCCCCGCCGCCCACTGAGCCAAACTGGCCACTGAGCCAAACTGGCCACTGAGCCAAACTGGCCACTCAGCCGCCCGAACTGGCCACTCAACCGAACCGGCCGCGCTAGGCCGAGGTCGCCCAGTGAGCCGGACCAGCTGCTCAGTCGGGCTCGCCGCGACGGAGTCGCTTGGTCTCGCCCCGACGCTTCTTCTCGGCGATCCGCCGCTCCTTCGAGGCGCGGGACGGCCGGGTGGCCCTACGCGGCGGCGGTGGCGGTGCCATCGCCTCCCGCAACAACGCGGCCAATCGTGCCCGGGCCGCCTCCCGGTTGGCCAACTGGGCCCGATGCTCGCTCGCGGTGACCGTGATCGTGCCGTCGACCAACCGGCCGGCCAACCGTTCCACCGCCCGCTGCTTCAACTTCTCCGGCAGCAGGGTGGAGCCGGCCAGGTCCCAGGACAGTTCGGCCCGCGAGTCCGTGGTGTTGACGCCCTGCCCGCCCGGCCCAGACGACCGGGAGAAGCGCCAGTTCAGCTCCCCACCCGGAATCACCAGGCGGTCGTTGACGCGCAGTTCGTCGGCCATGGGTCGAGGTTAGTTCCGGCCCGGCGCTGGCGGCTCAGCCGCCCTTGCCGATGATGGTGTCGGCAACCTGCTGGGCCTGTTCGATCGGAATGGCAAAGCCGATCCCGATGGAGCCGTTGCCGTCGATGGTGGCGATGGCCGTGTTCACCCCGACCACCTCGCCCCGGGCGTTAACCAGTGGCCCGCCCGAGTTACCGGGATTGATCGACGCGTCGGTCTGCACCGCCGTGTGCTGGTTGTTGCCGAGCCGGACCTGACGGTCCACCGCGCTGACGATGCCGGCGGTGACCGTACTGGGCAGGCCCAGTGGCGAGCCGACCGCCAACACCGGCTCCCCCACTCGGGTCGCGCCGGGCTTGGCCAGCGGCAACGGGGTCAGCCCCACCGACGGCGGCACCCGCAGTACGGCGATGTCGCTGCGCGTGTCGCGGCCCACCACCCGTGCGGTGACCTGCCGCCCGTCGGAGGCCTCCACCTGCACCGTCGTGCCCTTGCCCCGGGCCACGATGTGGTCATTGGTGACGACGTGCTGTTGGTCGTCGATCGCGAAGCCGGAGCCGGTGGCGGTGCCGCCCCGACCGTCGACCCGGATCGAGACGACCCCCGGCACCACCTGGGCGGCGGTGCCCACGAGGTCGGCCGGGACCGACGCCTGAGCGGCCGCTGGCTCCCCCCGGCCCGTACCGGCGACATAACCGCCGGCCGCCGCCCCCGAGGCGGTGGATAGCGCGACCACGGCCAGCGCCGCCAGCAGGCGTCGCCGCCGCCGTACGGTGGAGTCCGGTGCCGCCTGCCCCTCCGGTACGACGGGGAGCCCGCCCCCGCCCGAATTGAGGTTGGGTGAGACGAACCACGGACCGCGGGGCTCACCCAATCCGGTCTGTACTGCCATCCGGCACTCCTCCTCGCCTCACGGTCGCATTACTTCACCGCTTCACTGTCGCGCTTTACCGTCACGCTTCACTGTTGCGTTGCTGAACTGAGTTCCCGCTCTGCGGCCGGACTCACCTACGGTTGATATGACCGTCAGGGCAGGCGGGAGAACCAGGCCATCGAGCCGGTCGCCGCCGCCATCGCCAGCAGCAGCCCCAATCCGATAAACCGGGCGGAAATGTCCTGCCGTTCGGTGCGATAGCCCACTGAGGTGCCGATGTCCTCATAGACGGCCTTCAGCTCGGCGCTCGTACCGGCCTCGTGGTAGCCGCCGCCGGTCTCCTTGGCCACCGCCTTCAGGGTCTGCCCGTCGACCGGCACCCGGATCGGCCGGCCGCCCCGGTCCACCGACCCGGTCGGGGTACCGAACGAGATGGTGTGCACCGGCACCTTCACCGCCACCGCGTCGGCCGCCGCCGCCATCGGATCGCGACCCGAGGTGTTCGCCCCATCGGAGAGCAGCACGATCCGGGCCGGAGGCGGATCCTTCGCCGCTCGCGCGTCCAGCGTCTTCACCGCCTGCAACGAGGTGTTGATCGCCTCCCCGATGGCGGTGCCCTGTACGCCGGTGGTGCCTTCGGCGAGCCGCCGAATGCCGTTGTGCAGCGCCTTACGGTCGGTGCCCGGGGGTACGAACACCGCGGCGCTGCCGGCGAACGCCACCAGCCCCACGTTGAACTCCTTGGGCAGCCCGTCGACGAACCGTCGCGCCGCCACCTTCGCCGCCGCCAGCCGGTCCGGCTCCACATCAGTGGCCAACATGGAGGTGGAGACGTCCACCGCCACCATGACAGTGGCCCGTTCCCGGGGCACCCGTACGTCGTCGTGTGGGCGGGCGAACCCGACCACCAGCAACGCCAGCATCGCCATGAACAGGCTCGCCGGTATGTGCCGACGCCACGCCGGCCGGTTCGGCGCGACCCGGTCGAGCAGGCGCAGGTTGGTGAAGCGTACGGCGTAGCGGCTGCGCCGTCGTTGCATCAGCGCGTACAGCACGCCCACCGCGACGACGCCCAGCAGCAGCCACAGCCGGCCGGGAGACTCCCAGGTCACACCCCACCTCCAGATCCCATCCGGGGCCGGCCCCGAACCGCGCCGACAAGTCGGCGCTGGTCGTGAACGTGCCGCACGATGTCCGTCGTCCAGTCCCGGTCGGTACGCAGCGTCAGATGTGCCGCACCGGCCCGGCGTACCGCCTCCCCGACCAACCGGCGCTGGGCCAGGGCTGCCGCCGCGAACCGGTCCCGTAGCCGCGCGTCGCCTGTGGACACCTCCCGCCGCCACCCGGTCTCCGGGTCGACGAGGGTGATCAGGCCGACATCGGGAAGTTCCAGCTCACGCGGGTCGGTCACCTCGATCGCCAGCACCTGGTGTCGCCGGCCCAGTCGCCGTAGCGGCCGTTCCCAGGTCGGCTCGCCGACGCCGTCCTCGGGTAGCCCGTCCAGGAAGTCGGAGATCACCACCACCAGCCCACGTCGGGGTACCGCCCGATGTAGCGACTCGATGGCGTCGGCCAGGCCCACCGGGGACGATGACCGACCATCAGGGTCGGCACCGACCTCCGCGTCAGCTCGGGGTGCGGCCAGCAGGGTACGCAGCAGCGCCAGCAGGTGCTTGCGGCCGCCCCGAGCCGGGAACCGTCGTACCCGGTCGGCCTGCACCAGGTACGCCCCGAGCCGGTTGCCCATTCCGGAGGTGAGGAAGCCGACCGCCGCCACGGCCGCCACCGCCAGTTCCCGTTTGTCCAGTTCGGCGGTGCCGAAGTCCATGCTGGGGCTGGCGTCCACCAGCAGCCAGGTGCCCAGTTCCCGGTCGGCGTCCACCTCCCGGACGTGGGGCGTGGTGGTACGGGCGGTCACCGCCCAGTCCATTCGGCGTACCTCGTCCTCACCGGGGCGATACTCGCGGCTGCCGGCGAACTCGCTGCCGGATCCGGTGAGCAGGCCCCGGTACTGGCCCTGTAGCAAGCCGTCGAGCCGCCGGGTGACGGTCAGTTCCAGCCGCCGCAGCCGATGTTCCGGTGTCAGGTCCCGCAGGCTCGGTGCGGCAGCCCCGTCGCCGGTCCGCAGTCCGGCCCCGTCGCCGATCTGGGGCCCCATCACGCCGCCGGTCTGGGGCCCCGTCACGCCGCCGCCAGTTCCGGATACTGCTCGCCTCTGGCCGGGGCGATCCGGGGCGGTGGCACCGCCTGCACCAACCGACGCACCAGCCACTCCGGCCGTACGTCGTCGGCGATCGCGTCGAAGGAAAGCACCAGCCGGTGCGCCAGTACGTCCACCGCCAGTTCGCGGACGTCCTCGGGCAGCACGTAGTCGCGTCCCCGGAGCAGGGCCTGCGCCCGCGCGGCGGCCACCAGTCCGAGGGTGGCCCGGGGGCTGGCCCCGTACGCCAACAGGGGCGCGAGGTCCGGCAGTCCGAACCGGGCCGGGTCACGGGTGGCCAGGATCAGCCGGACGACATACTCGGCGAGGGCGTGGTGCACGAACACCCGGCCGGCCCGCTCCTGGAGTGCCCGGAGCCGCTGCGGATCCAGTACCTGCCGAGCCTTGGGCCGGTCGACGCTCATCCGATAGAGGATGGCCAGTTCGTCGGCATCGCTGGGATAGTCGACGGTGACCTTCATCAGGAACCGGTCGCGTTGCGCCTCGGGCAGCTGGTAGACGCCCTCGCTCTCGACCGGGTTCTGGGTGGCCAGCACCAGAAATGGTGCCGGCACCGGATAGCTGCGGCCGCCGATGGAGACCTGCCGCTCGGCCATCGCCTCCAGCAGGGCGGACTGCACCTTGGCCGGGGCCCGGTTGATCTCGTCGGCGAGCACGAGGTTCGCCATGATCGGTCCGAGTTCCACGTCGAAGCCCTCCTTCGACGCCCGGTAGATCCGGGTGCCGACGATGTCCGAGGGCACCAGGTCCGGGGTGAACTGGATCCGGGAGAATTTGCCACCGACCGCGGTGGCGAGGGTCTGCGCGGCCAGGGTCTTGGCAACCCCGGGTACGCCCTCCAGCAGGCAGTGGCCGTCGGCGATCAGGGCGGTGAGTAACCGCTCGACGAGTTGGTCCTGCCCGACGATGACCCGTTTGACCTCAAAGAGGGTCTGTTCCAGCTCGGAACCAGAATTCGCGGTCTCGACCGGCCAGTGCGCGCTGGCCACGGTGTCCGACATGTCCGTCACGCTCCGGGCTACCCCGCCCCCGCCGACCCAAACCTGTAGCCGATTCACTTTTGGTCAGCGTTGGGCACAGGACCTTCGTTTGTGTAACAGGATCTTCGTTGTGCAGAGAATCTTCGTTGTGCACAGGATCTTCACGGGTCCGCCACAACGCCGCCTCGACCCGCCGTTAGCGTGCCGGCATGAGCAGCCTGCCTACCCTCGAACGTCCCGCCGAAGCATCGGGCGCTAACCGCCGAGCCGGCCAGACCCTGCTGACCTGGCTGTGCTGGCTGGCGGTCACCCCCGCGCTGATCTGGGCGGTCCTACGGATCACGGGATTCGACCGGGGACCGCTGGTGCCACTGCTCGCCTTCACCCCGTACGTCGCCGGGTGGACCGTGCTGCCGGTGGTGCTGGCGCTCGCGCTGCGGCGCTGGTGGGCGGCGGGCGTCGCGGTCCTGACCGCGACGGCACTGATCGGTGTGGTCGCACCGCGCGCACTGGCCGACGGCGATCCGCTGCCGAGCGGCCCCCGGCTGCGGGTGCTCACCGCCAACCTGCTCGTTGGCGTCGCCGACCCGGCGACCGTGGTCGCCCTGGTCCGCACCCATCAGGTCGACATCCTGGCGGTGCAGGAGTTCACGCCGGAGGCGCAGGCCGCGCTGGACCAACACGGGCTGGCCGAACTACTGCCCCATCGGCAGCTCAACGCCGAGGTCGGCACCACCGGATCAGGGGTGTACGCCCGGTTCCCGCTCGCCGACACCGGCACCCGACGCAACTACGGTGGCTTCACCCAGGCGTACGCGACGGTCCAGGTGCCGGATGCCCCGCCGGTGCTGGTCGAGTCGGCGCACCCGTGTGCGCCGTACGCGCACGGCCAGCTCCGCTGCTGGCACACCGACCTGGATCGGCAGCCGAAGGCCACAGGAGACGGTCCGCTGCGGATCCTGGCCGGCGACTTCAACGCCACCCTGGATCACCAGCCGCTGCGGGCACTGTTGGACACCGGTTACGTCGACGCGGCGGCAGCCGCCGGAGTGGGGCTGACCGGCACCTGGGGCCCGTACGACGGCGACCCGATCCCGCCGGTCGCCATCGACCACGTACTGGTCGACCCTCGGGTCGGGGTACGCGCCGCGTCGGTGCACCCGCTGCCCGGCAGTGACCATCGGGCGGTGCTGGCCGACCTGGCCCTGCCGCCCGCCACCTAACCCCCCGCTTTGGTGTTAGGAAGGGCCCCTTCCTATGCAAAATGCGATAACAAGGGGCCCTTCCTTTCACTTCGTGCGGGAGAGGCCGTAGGTGAGGGCGTCGACCAGGGCGTGCCAGCTGGCCTCGACGACGTTTTCGTGCACCCCGACGGTGGTCCAGTCCCGGCCACCGCCCGAGTCGGCGGTCTCCACCAGCACCCGGGTGATTGCCCCGGTGCCGTGGCTGCCCTCCAGGATTCGTACCTTGTAGTCGGCCAGCTCGAAGCCGTGCAGCTCCGGGTAGTGCCGGGACAGCGCCACCCGCAGCGCCTCGTCCAGGGCGTTGACCGGACCGTTCCCCTCGGCGGTGGCGATGATCCGCTCACCCCGTACCCGGATCTTGACGGTGGCCTCGGAGACCACGGCACCGTCCTCCCGGTGCTCGACCAACACCCGGTACGACTCCAGGGCGAACGGCCGGGGCACGGCGGCACCTGGCAGTTCGGAGCGGACCAGCAGCTCGAAGGAGGCGTCGGCCGCCTCGAACGACCAGCCGCCGGCCTCCAGGTCCTTGACCCGCTTGGTGACCCGGGACGCCGCGTCGGGATGGTCGGCCAGGTCCAGACCGAGCTCGCGACTCTTGAGCTCGATGCTGGCCCGGCCGGCCATCTCCGTCACCAGGATCCGCATGTCGTTGCCCACCACACTCGGGTCGATGTGGTTGTAGAGCACCGGATCCACCTTGATCGCGCTCGCGTGCAGTCCCGCCTTGTGGGCGAAGGCCGCGGCCCCGACGTACGCCTGGTGGGTGTCGGGGGCGATGTTGGCGATCTCTGCGATGGCGTGCGATACGCGCACCATCTGTTCCAGGCAGCCCTCCGGTAGGACGGGCAGCCCGAGCTTGAGTTGCAGGTTGCCGACGACGGCGAAGAGGTCGGCGTTGCCGGGGCGTTCGCCGTAGCCGTTGGCGGTGCCCTGGAAGTGCCGTACGCCGGCCTCGACAGCGGCGACGGTGTTGGCGACCGCGCACGCGGTGTCGTTCTGGCAGTGGATGCCGAGTCGGGCCGGTGCGACGCCGAGCCGCTCGGTCAGCTCGCCGATGGCCGTGGTGACCTGGGAGGGCAGCATGCCGCCGTTGGTGTCGCACATGACCACGACCTCCGCGCCGGCGTCGAGGGCGGCCGAGGCGACCGCCGCCGTGTACGCCGGGTCGTACCGGTAGCCGTCGAAGAAGTGCTCGCAGTCCAGGAAGACCCGGCGGCCTTCGGCAACGAAGTGCGCGACGGTGTCGGTGACCATGGCGAGGTTCTCTGCCCCGGTAGTGCGCAGGGCCCGTTCGACGTGCCGGATGTCGGACTTGGCGACCAGGCAGACGGCGGGGGTTTCGGCGTCGAGCAGGGCGCGCACCTGGGGGTCGTCGGCGACCGCGAGGCCGGTCTTGCGGGTGGCACCGAACGCGACGAGCAGGGCGTGCTTGAGGTCCAGCTCGGTACGGGCCCGGCGGAAGAACTCGGTGTCCTTGGGCATCGCCCCCGGCCAGCCGCCTTCGATGAAGCCAACGCCGAACTCGTCGAGTAGCCGGGCCACGGCCAGCTTGTCGACGACGGAGTAGCTGATCCCCTCCCGCTGTGCCCCGTCGCGCAGCGTCGTGTCGTAGACCTGGAATGTCATCGGCGGCGTCCTTTCCATATGCAACGGGAGTAATGGGAGTAGCGAAGGTAACGGGACCAACAGGGATAGCGGGACCAACAAAAAGACCCCCCGCAGATGCGGGAGGTCGGCGCGCTCGGCGAAAGGAATGCCGGGCGCGCTAGCGGAGAATAATGATCACTCGGGGTGCCACGGTCCGTACTCTGCCACCATGCGCGGGTCCCTGGCAGGAATAATCCACATCCCGAGACGATGACGGAGAGTTTCCATACCGTATCGGCGCGCATGCCGCGAGCCGAACCGCCGCCGGTGATTGGCTTCACAGTTCATCAGGCCGCCATCAGGGCGAAACCGGACTGTTGGATCATCTGGAACAGATCAAGTTATCGGCCCTCGCGCCGTGCACAAGGAGGCCCCGTGCTCACTGTTGGTGACCACTTCCCCGAGTACGAACTCAACGCCTGCGTCTCGCTCGACGCCGACAACGCGTTCGCCACCATCAACAACAAGAGCCACCAGGGCAAGTGGCGGGTCGTCTTCTTCTGGCCGAAGGACTTCACCTTCATCTGCCCGACCGAGATCGCCGAGTTCGGCCGCCTCAACGGCGAGTTCGCCGACCGGGATGCCCAGGTGCTCGGTGTCTCCATCGACTCGGAGTTCGTCCACTACGCGTGGCGCAAGGACCACCCGGACCTGCGTGACCTGCCGTTCCCGATGCTGAGCGACATCAAGCGCGAGCTGACCGCCGCCTGCGGCGTGCTCGGCGAGGACGGCGTGGCCCAGCGGGCGACCTTCATCATCGACCCGGACAACGAGATCCAGTTCGCCATGGTGACCGCCGGCTCGGTCGGCCGGAACGTCTCCGAGGTGCTGCGGGTGCTCGACGCCCTGCAGACCGACGAGCTGTGCCCGTGCAACTGGAACAAGGGCGGCGAGACGCTCGACGCCAAGAAGCTCCTCGCCGGAGCCTGAGCCATGGGTCTCGATGCGATCAAGGCGGCTCTGCCGGAGTACGCCAAGGACATCAAGCTGAACCTCGGTTCGACCGTCGGCACTTCGACGCTCTCCGTCGAACAGGCCTGGGGCACCGCCCTGGCCTGCGCGGTGGCCGGGCGTAACCCGGTGGTGCTGCGGGAGATCGCGGCCGACGCGGCCACGCACCTCAAGCCCGAGGCGGTTGAGGCGGCCAAGGGCGCGGCAGCAATCATGGCGATGAACAACATCTACTACCGGGCCAAGCACCTCATCGGCGACGAGGACTACGCCTCGATGCCGGCCCGGCTGCGGATGCAGATCATCGGCAAGCCCGGTGTCGACAAGGGCGACTTCGAGCTGTGGTGCCTGGCGGTCTCGGCGATCACCGGCTGCGGAGTGTGCCTGGAGTCGCACGAGAAGACGCTGCGCGGTACCGGGTTCACCCGGGAGCAGGTGCACGAGGCGTTGCGCATCGCTGCTGTCGTACACGCGGCTGCGGTGACGCTCGACGCGGCGGCCGCGCTGGCCTGACCAGGGCCGCGGCAACCATTCGACCGGGGGTGTTGTCTCGGGCCAGGCTGGCCCGAGACAACACCCCCGCCGCGTTTCCCCACCCGGTCGCGGACCTACCGGGTGTGGGATTCGAACCCTCTGGGTACGACTGTTCGGGACAGAGCAGACGTCGAGCAGAGGAGTGAAACCCATGGACAGGCTCGACCCACAGACCGCCCCGCAGCCCACGTCGACGCAGGCCGGTGACTACGGCTCCACCTCGACCAGTGGCTACGGCTCCGCCCCGGCGGGCGGCTACGGCTCCACTGCGGCTGGTGGCTATGCGGACCCCGGCAGCTACGCGGACACGAGCCCGACCGACGGCTACCCGCGTACCGAGGCGGCGACCGGCGGCAGTGCGTTCCAGCCGTGGCAGTACCGGGACGACGCCGGGGTGACCGGCGGCGACCTGACCGGCTACAAGGCGGTCGCGACCGACGGCGGTATCGGCAAGATCGACGAGGCCACGCACGACGTGGACGCCAGTTATCTGGTGGTCGACACCGGACCGTGGATCTTCGGCAAGAAGGTCATGCTCCCGGCCGGTGTGGTGAACCGGGTGGACCACGACGAGGAGAAGGTCTACCTGGACCGGAGCAAGGACCAGATCAAGGCCGCTCCGGAGTACGCCGAGACCAGTCACGCCGACCCCGCGTACCGCGACCGGCTGGGCGGCTACTACGGCGAGACGTACGGCCCGACGAGCTTCCCGGACCGGCCGCTGTAGGTCCAGCAGAAGCATGCGGTAGGTCTTACGCAGAAGCAGTCGCCGGTGGCCGGTGGGGTTCGCCCCGCCGGCCACCGGTGTCTTTCAATAACGAGGATGGCGACACGCCGAGAATTCGTTACGGTGAACGGGTGGACGTGCTGCCGGTCAACCGCGTAACCAACTTCTCCAACGTCTTCAACTTCCGGGACGTCGGCGGCTACACCGGCCTCGACGGCCGTGCGGTGCGCTGGCGCCGGCTCTACCGCTCCGACTCGCCGCACCGGATCTGCGGCCCGGATCAGGAGACGTTCACCGCCCTCGCCATCCGTACGGTGATCGACCTGCGCCGACCGGGCGAGGTGGCCCGCGACGGCCGGGTGCCCGACTGCGAGGGACTGTCCTACCTGCACATTCCACCAAAGCACTCACACTGGGAAAAGGTCCCGTACGACGAGCAGCTCGGTGTGGCCCGCTACCTGGCCGACCGCTACCGGGACATGACCACGACCGGTACGGACGGCATCACCCGCGCCATCGGCGTGATCGCTGACCAGGAGTCCGCCCCGGTGATGGTGCACTGTGTGGCCGGCAAGGACCGGACCGGGGTGCTGTGTGCCCTGACCCTGTCCCTGCTCGGGGTCAGTGACGCCGACATCGCCGCCGACTACGCGCTGACCGACGCGGCGGCCGAGCGGTTCACCGCCTACCTGCGGGAACACCTACCGGAGCATGCCGCCGTCCCGGTGGCCTACCATGCCGCACCGGCCGAGGCGATGCTGATGTTCCTGACCGAGCTGCGCGAGCGGCATGGGTCGGTGGAGCGTTACGTGCGCGACGCCGGGCTCGAATCCGATCAGATCGCCGCGCTCCGGGCCCATTTGCTGAGCTGACCGCCCTGAGCGATCCACGGGTGAGCTAGAGCGACCCACTGGGGAGCTAGGCCAGCGCTGAGCTGAGACAGCCGAGTTAACCGGCAGCGGCGGGGCCGTACCGAGTGTGTCCACACCCGATCGGCCCCGCCGTTCGCTATCTCGTCCGTCAGAGGACGCGGTGCACCCAGCCGTGTGGGTCGGCGGCCCGGCCCCGCTGGATGTCCACCAGGGTCTGCCGCAGCCGTCGGGTGCTCTCGCCCTCCGCACCGTCGCCGATGGTGAACTCACCGTCCGGGAAGCGGACCTGCCCGATCGGGGTGATCACGGCGGCGGTACCGCAGGCGAAGACCTCACGCAGTCGACCGCTGGCGGCGTCGGCCCGCCACTCGTCGAAGCTGACCGGTCGTTCGGCCACGGTGAGACCGAACTCGCCGGCGAGCTTCATCACCGACTCCCGGGTGATGCCGGGCAGGATGGTGCCCAGCGGCGGGGTGACCAGCGTGTCGTCGGCGTAGCGGAAGAAGACGTTCATGCCGCTCATCTCGTCGACGTAGCGACGGTGCACGGCGTCGAGGAAGACGACGTCGTCACAGCCATGGGCGGCCGCCTCCGCCTTGGCGATCAGCGAGGTGGCGTAGTTGCCGCCGCACTTGGCCGCGCCGGTGCCGCCGGGCGCGGCCCGGGTGTATTCGGGCGAGACCCAGACACTCAGCGGCTGGACCCCGCCAGTGAAGTACGACTCGACCGGCGAGGCGATCAGGACGTAGAGGTACTCGGTGGAGGGGCGGACGCCGAGGAACACCTCGCTGCCGTACATGAAGGGGCGCAGGTAGAGGCTGCCGCCCTCGGTGGCGGGGATCCACTCCCGGTCGATCTCGATCAGGTGGTGCAGCGAGTCGAGGAACGCCTGCGGCGGCAGGGGTGCCATCGCCATCCGCTTGGCCGACTCGACGAACCGGGCAGCGTTGGCCTCGGGCCGGAACAGGGTGACCCCGCCGTCGGCGGCCCGGTACGCCTTCAGCCCTTCGAAGATCTCCTGGGCGTAGTGCAGTACGGCGGTGGCGGGATCCATCGGGATCGGGCCCCGCGCCTCGACGCGGGCGTCGTACCAGCCCTTGCCCTCGGCGTACCGGATGGTGACCATGTGGTCGGTGAAGATTCGGCCGAATCCGGGGTTGGCCAGCAGCGTGGCCCGCTCGGCGGCGGCTACCGGCTGAGGATTCGGGCGAATCTCGAAGTCGAGCTTGTCACCACCGCTCATAGCGTTGACCTCCATGCGAGCGGCATGCGGGAACGGGCATGCCAGAAGAATGGTTCCTGCAACTTACCCCGAACGCTCGTTCAGCGGGAACAGCCGGTCGGCCGGCGGCACCGGGGGAAGGCCGGCCGCCCGGTCGTACGGGGTGGGTCAGGCCGCCGCGTAGCCGCGGCAGACCGGGATGTGGGTCAGGCCGCCGCACGCGTGCGGCGAGCCGGGATGTGGGTCAGGCCGCCGCGTAGCCGGCGAGCCGGTCGCCGATCTCGGCGGTGCTGCCCCGCTCCCCCGGGGTACGGGAGGCGAGTTCGGCGGCAACGGCGTTGGCTACTCGCTCGGCGGCCTCGGGGTGACCGAGGTGGTCGAGGAGCAGGGATACGGAAAGCACCGCGGCAACCGGGTCGGCCAGGCCCTGGCCGGCGATGTCCGGCGCGGAGCCGTGCACCGGCTCGAACATCGACGGGTAGGCCCGCTCGGGGTTGATGCTGCCGCTGGCCGCCAGGCCGATTCCGCCGGTCACGGCGGCGGCGATGTCGGTGAGGATGTCGCCGAAGAGGTTGTCGGTGACCACCACGTCGTACCGCTGGGGCTGGGTGACCAGGAACATCGCCGCCGCGTCGACGTGCTGGTATTCGGTTTCGATGTCGGGGTGCTCGGCGGCGACGGCCGCGAAGGCCCGCGCCCACAGCGAACCGGCGTGGGCGAGCACGTTGGTCTTGTGCACCAGGGTGACCTTGCGCCGCTCGCGCCGGCTGGCCCGGGCGAAGGCGTCCCGGATCACCCGTTCGACGCCGTGCCGGGTGTTGAGGCTCTCCTCGGTGGCCACCTCGGCCGGGGTGCCGCGGTGCAGTGCCCCGCCGGCTCCGGCGTACAGGCCCTCGGTGCCCTCCCGTACGACGACCAGGTCGATCTCACCTGGCTTGACGTTGGCCAACGGACCGGTGGTGCCGGGCCAGAGCCGGGACGGGCGCAGGTTGACGTACTGGTCGAAGTCGAAGCGCAGCCGGAGCAGCAACCCGCGTTCCAGCACGCCCGGCGGGACGGTGGGGTCGCCCACCGCGCCGAGCAGGATGGCGTCGTGGCCGGCCAGTTCGGCGAGCACCGAATCCGGGAGCACTTCACCGGTACGGTGGTAGCGGGCCGCGCCAAGGTCGTACTCGGTGGCTTCGACTCCGGGCAGCACCGTGTCGAGGACCTTGCGGGCCTGCGCGACCACCTCGGGTCCGATGCCGTCACCGGCCACCACCGCGATCCGCGCCACCGACACGTTCCCACTCCGTTCGTTGCGTCCGTCTAGGGAACGTTAAGGGGTCGTCCCGGTTCCCGGTACAATTCTCCCGAAATGTGGGAAGTGTCAAGTACAGGACTTTGCCAGGCGACACTCATGAGCTGGCCATGTTGCCGCCCTATGGTGTAACTGACCGTTCCCGGACGGCCCACCAACACCCGTACCGGGCGGCGAAGTTGCCAGAGAGGGCGCGTAAATGCTCATCCACCAGGCGAACCGGCCCCACCCCGGGGACCGAGGAGTGCCGCCGTCCGGCCGGGGAACACTACCCGACCTGCGACTCGGCGCCAGATCAGCACCACCCAGTGAACGGTCGGACGGCTCACCAGCCGACCGGATCGTGGCGCGACACACCGTACCGACCTCCACCACCGAGTTCTCGCTGGTGTTGAGCGCACCGGCCGAACTCGGTCGACGCGGGATCGGGGAGGCGCTGCGGGACGCGGTCGCCGAGTTGCGGGCGATCGACCTCACCTACAGCCCGGCCCGGCCGGGCAGCCTCGTCTCCCGACTGCGTCGGGGCGAGATCAGCGCCGACTCCTATCCGCCGCTGGCCGACATCGTGGCCCGGTGCGCGGCGATGCGGGCCGCCACCGACGGCTGGTTCGACGCCTGGGCGGTGCCCGGTGGCTTCGACCCGGGTGGCCTGCTCAACGGCTGGGCGGTGGAGCGGGCCGCTGCCCGACTGCGCGCCGCCGGGATCGGCGACTACGCCGTGTTCAGCGGGGCCGACCTGGTCGTACGCGGGCACGCGCCGCACGGCGGCCCGTGGCGGATCGCCCTACACCATCCGACCGGGGGCCACCGGCAGCCGATGATGCTGGAGATGACCGCCGGCGCGGTGGGCACCTCGGGCGTCGCCGGTCGCCGGGACCATGTGGTGGACCCGCACACCGGCAAGCCGGTAAACCACTTCCTCGCCGCCACGGTGACCGGCCCTGACCTGGCCGTGGCCGACGCGTACGCCACCGCGTTGTTCGCTGCCGGCCCGGCCGGACTCGACTGGTTCCCCACCACCGACGGCTACCAGGTGCTCTTCGCCACCACCATGGAATAGGACCACCATCGAATAGGCGATCGGCAGGTGCCCCGGGCAGGCAGGTGAGCCCGCACGCAGGCACCAGGTGGACCCCTTGGCGATGTCCTAACCGGACGTGTGGATCCCAGACATGATCAGGCCCTCACGGTTGCGGCAACGACCGTGAGGGCCAGATCAGACGGGTGCACGTGGCTCGCGCACGCGAACTGCCGATCACCCGGCGCTGGCGCCGCGCCTCATCACCCGAAGACAAGCCCGCGCCCGGGGAACTCGCCGGGTACCGCGTCGCCACGCTATCGACTAGCGATGGCGAGGCGCAAGATTCTTCGCTGTCGGATCACATGTCGGATCGCAGCTGCCGGAAGAATTGTCGGATGTCCGCCACCAGCAGGTCCAAGGCTTGGAGCGCGGCAAAGTGTCCACCCTGGTCGAAATCCGACCAGGGCGTAACCAGGTTGGATAATTCAGCCAGTCCACGGATGGCCGACTCGTCCGAAGCGGACGGTGGCCGCCCGGACCGGCCCGAGGAATACCTCAAACCGCGTGTTGCCCAGGGTAGGCGCTGCATCGGGGCCGGCGGGATGGCACGCTATCGCGCGTGACTTTCGATCTGGTCGTGTGGGCTCTGGAGGCCGGAGCCCCGGCAGCGAACGTACGGGCGGCCCATGAACGGTGCCGACAGGGGCAACATCTCCAAGGCGCACCCGACCCCCGACTGGTGGCGTTCTACCGGGCGATCACCGCAAGCTACCCGGACCGGCCGCCCCGGCCGGGCAGCCCGTGGGCGGTACTCCCCCTGCACACCGCCGTGGACCACGTCGAGATGAACCTCACCGAGTCCTGCCCGGATCAGGTGCTGCTGGACATCGAGCGGCTCGCTGCCGTACACGGTCTGCTGCTCTTCGATCCGCAGGACGGCTCGGTCTATCCGCCCCCCGCACCGGTGGCCCGCTGATCCGCCCATCAACCCGTCCCTACCGACCACAAAGGGGGCCCGGCCAACCGGCCGGGCCCCCTTCGCCTGATCGGGGTTCCTACTCGTCGCGCAGGTCCGCGGTGCTGGCGGCGACCGCGCCGATCGAGTCGGCCGCCGAGGCGAGCAGGTCGACGCCGACGGCCGAGTCGACGGTCAGCGTCATCAGCGCCTCACCGCCGGCCTCCCGACGCGCCACCTGCATCGAGGCGATGTTGACGCCGGCCTCACCGATGATCGAACCCACCGTGCCGACCACGCCCGGCCGGTCCGCGTAGCGGAAGAACAGCAGGATGCCCTCGGCACCGATCTCCAGGTCGAAGCCGTCGACCTCGGTGAGCTTCACGACGTCCCGGGTGCCGGTGGTGACCACCGTGCCGGAGACGCTCACCGTACGACCGTCGGGCAGCGCGCCCCGGACGGTGACCAGGTTGGGGTGGTCGACCGTCTCGGCGTTGGTGGTCAGCTCGATCGCGACCCCCCGGTCGGCGGCCAGGTGCGGCGCGTTGACGTAGGTCACCTGCTCCTCGACAACCGAGGTGAACAGGCCCTTGGTCGCAGCCAGCTTCAGCACCGACACGTCGTGGGTCACGATCTCGCCGCGTACCTCGACGGTGACGCTGGCGGCGACCCCACCGGCCACGGCGGTGAAGACCTTGCCCAGCTTCTCGGCCAGCGGCAGCAGCGGGCGTACGTCCTCGGCGACGACCCCGCCGACCTGCACGTTGACCGCGTCCGGCACGAACTCGCCCTGGAGTGCCAGCTTGACGCTGCGAGCCACGGCGAGACCAGCCTTGTCCTGCGCCTCAGCGGTCGAGGCACCCAGGTGCGGGGTGGCCACCACGTTGTCGAAGGCGAACAGCGGCGAGGAGGTGCACGGCTCCTTGGCGTACACGTCGACCCCGGCACCGGCGACCCGGCCCTCGGCGATCGCGTTGGCCAGCGCCTGCTCGTCGACCAGGCCACCCCGGGCGGCGTTGATGATCCGCACCTCGGGCTTGACCAGGGTCAGTTCCTTCTCGCCGATCAGGCCGACCGTCTCCGGGGTCTTCGGCAGGTGGATCGAGATGAAGTCGCTCTCCCGCAGCAGCTCCTCCAGGCCGACCAGGCGTACGCCGAGCTGGGCCGCGCGGGCCGGCTGGATGTACGGATCGTAGGCGATCAGCCGGGTGCCGAAGGCGGCGATGCGCTGAGCGAAGAGCACCCCGATACGGCCCAGGCCGACCACACCGACGGTCTTGCCCTGCAACTCCACACCGGTGTACTTGGACCGCTTCCACTCGCCCGCCTTCAGTGCCGCGCTGGCGCTGGCGGTGTTACGGGCAACGGCGAGCAGCAGGGCCACGGCCTGCTCGGCGGCGGAGACGATGTTGGAGGTCGGGGCGTTGACCACCATGACGCCACGGGCGGTGGCGGCAGGCACCTCGACGTTGTCCAGGCCGACCCCGGCCCGGGCGACCACCTTGAGGCGGGGGGCGGCGGCAACGGCCTCCGCGTCGATCTGGGTGGCACTGCGCACGATGACGGCGTCCGCCTCGGCGAGTGCGGCGAGCAGGGCTGGGCGGTCGGTTCCGTCGACGTGACGTACGTCGAAGTCATGCGCCAGTACGTCGATGGCGGCGGGAGCGAGTTCTTCAGCGATCAGTACGACAGGAGTCATCGTTCCTCGTAAGTTCGGCAGTGGCAGGTACTGCGGCGAAGGGGCGCCGCGCTGCGCCCTACGCTCCTCCGTGTGGCGGTCCGGCTGGGCCGGATGCGACCTACCCCGCGATCGTAGGCGTAACGACTGCGGACCATGGCTCTCCATTCGGCGTGAGTGCCCTCACAAACCCGACCTAACGCCCTTGTCACGCCCTGTTTCCGAGGGTAAGCGTGTCGCCCCTCACGCCCGGCGTGTCCACAATCTGGACCCATCCGTGGGGGGACCACCGATCTTGCGCAGGGTGTCGGCCTCGGTGTCGAGCATGTCGCGCAGCAGGTCGAGTTCGAGCGAGCCGACCGGTGGATAGATCCGCTCCCGGGGTGGTTCCGTGCCGGGTGCCAGTGCCCCCTGGGCCGCCATGAACTCGACGATCGCCGCACGTACGGCAGGCAGGGTCACCGGGGAGTGGTAGAGCACGTTCAACGCCTGTAGGCGCATGCCCTGGACGTGCTCCTCGCCCTTGTTGTCGTGGAAGTGCGGGCTACGCGTCTCGATCTGCAGCACCGGCACCGAACTCGCCATCACCTCGGGCTGCGTCGCCGTGTCGAGCATTCCGCCGAACTGCTCGAACAGGTCGATGTACTCGAACGGTTCGACGGCGAACCCACCGGCTAGCCGCAGTCGCAGCCCGAGGTCGAGACTCAGTGCGTGCTCCCCGGCGTTGCCGGTGGCGATGACCTCGGTGCCGAAGCCGGAGTACTCGGCGATCAACCGGTTGAGGAACGCGTTGGTGATCTCGGAGCTGCGGCCCCGCCGGCTGAAGAAGAGGCGTCCGTCGCGCAGCTTGGGCTTGGAGTGCCAGGAGATCCGAACCATCGCGTACGGATTGTTCGCCAGGTGCAGGCCGGCGGCGTAGACCTTGACGTACTCGTGCACCGCCCCGGGAACGTAGTTGTCCGCGTCGATGTAGCCGAGATAGCGTCGCCCGGTCAGGGCGGCCATCGCCATGCCGATCAGCATCGCCTCGCCCTTGCCGGAGCGCACCAGCCCGTCGTCGGCGATCAACTCGGGCATGCCGGCCGACTTGAAGGCGGCGGCGAACCCCGGGTCCCGCTGGTGCACCGTCACCGCTGGCCGATCGGCCAGCCGACAGAACTGCTCGACGGTCTGTGCCTCGATCTCGTATCGGTCCACCGGATGCCGGGAACTGTTGGAAACGAGCACGATCAGACAATCCTGGGGTATCCCGGAGAGCACTCCTTCTATTACCCTGCGCGTCTCGTTCATGCAGGGAATGACGATCACCATTTCCCGCTCGATCGCCCGGATGGCGTCATGCGACACGACGCCATCGTCCGTCGCACCTCGGGCATCTCCCGCGTCGAGCTGGATGACGCGCTGAAGCTCGTGGATGCGTACGGCGCCGAAGCGCTCGGTGCGGTGTGATTGCTCCAAACGCATGCGGCGACATTACCCGAATGGCTCAATGGCCAGCCGTGATCAGCACGGCATTTATCGACGCCATGATGCGGGTGTTCCGCTCCAGAATCCGGAGACAATTTCCGATGGTCGCCTACCGGTTGGCCGTACCCGTACCCGGGCTGGAAACAGCACCCGGGTACGGGTGGGCGAAAAAACGCTCAGGCGGTCTCGGTGATCGGCCGGTCCACCCAGCTCATCATGTCCCGCAGCTTCTTGCCGGTGGCCTCGATCGGGTGCGCCGCACCCTCGGCCCGCAGCTTGGCGAAGTTGGGCCGGCCGGCCTCCTCCTCGGCGATCAGCTCGCGGGTGAACTGGCCCGACTGGATCTCGCTGAGGATCTTGCGCATCTCGTCCTTGACCGAGGCGTTGATGACGCGCGGGCCACGGGTGAGGTCACCGAACTCGGCGGTGTCGGAGACGCTGTAGCGCATCCGGGCGATGCCGCCCTCGTACATCAGGTCGACGATCAGCTTCAGCTCGTGCAGGCACTCGAAGTAGGCGATCTCCGGGGCGTAGCCGGCCTCGGTGAGCACCTCGAACCCGGTCTGCACCAGCGCTGCCGCACCGCCGCAGAGGACCGCCTGCTCGCCGAAGAGGTCGGTCTCGGTCTCCTCCTTGAAGGTGGTCTTGATGACGCCGGCCCGGGTGCCGCCGATCGCCTTGGCGTACGCGAGCGCCAGCGCGAGGGCGTTGCCGGTGGCGTCCTGCTCGACGGCGACCAGCGCCGGTACGCCCTTGCCGTCGACGTACTGGCGGCGGACCAGGTGACCCGGGCCCTTCGGGGCGACCATCGCCACGTCCACGTCGGCGGGCGGGGTGATCAGGCCGTACCGGATGTTCAGGCCGTGGCCGAAGAACAGCGCCTTGCCGGCGGTGAGGTTGGGCGCGATCGCGTCGGCGTAGAGCGAGCGCTGCACCGTGTCCGGCGCCAGCACCATGATCACGTCAGCCTCGGCCGCCGCCTCGGCCGGCGTCAGCACCCGCAGGCCCTGCTCCTGTGCCTTGGCCCGGCTCTTGGAGCCCTCCGGCAGACCGATCACGACCTCGACGCCGGAGTCGCGCAGCGAGAGCGCGTGGGCGTGCCCCTGGCTGCCGTACCCCAGCACCGCGACCTTCTTGGCCTGGATGAGCGCCAGGTCGGCGTCGTCGTCGTAGTACACCTCAACGGACATTGTTTCCCTTTCCTGCGGCGGCCCGGCGGCCCGCCGAACCCGATGGCGGCGCGGAGCGCCGTGAACTGTGAGCAGTACGCAGCGTTGCGACCCTGAGCAGTGTCGTGTCCTTATCCGGTGCGCAGCGCCGTAACCTATGCGGCACGCAGCGCGGTACCGGTGGTGATCGAACGTGAACCGCGACCGATGGCCACCGTGCCGGACTGCACCATCTCCTTGATGCCGAACGCTTCGAGGTCCCGCAGCAGCGCGTCCAGCTTGTCGGCGGTGCCGGTCGCTTCGATGGTGAGGGTGTCCGGTGCGACGTCCACGACCCGGGCCCGGAAGAGGTTGACCGTCTCCAGTACCTGCGCCCGGGCGGCCCGGTCGGCCCGAACCTTGACCAGCAGCAGCTCACGGGCGACCGACACCGCCGGGTCCAGCTCGACGATCTTCAGTACGTTGACCAGCTTGTTGAGCTGCTTGGTCACCTGCTCCAGCGGGGAGGAGTCGGCGTTGACCACGATCGTGATGCGGGAAACCTCAGGGTTCTCGGTCTCGCCGACCGCGAGCGAGTCGATGTTGAAGCTCCGGCGGGAGAACAGCCCACTCACCCGGGCCAGGACACCGGGCTTGTTCTCCACCAACACGGAGAGCGTGTGCGTCGTCATCAGGACATCTTCCTCGTCGTTTCCAGTTCCACCCGGTTCATCCGGTTCCCTGTGTCCCTATCGGGCCGGCGCATCAGAGGTTCTCGTCGTCGTCGAAGGCGGGCCGGACCCCGCGGGCGAACATGATCTCGTCGTTGCTGGTCCCGGCCGCCACCATCGGCCACACCATCGCGTCCTTGCCCACCACGAAGTCGATGACGACCGGTGCGTCGTTGATCGCCATCGCGGCCTCGATGGTCTTGTCCACGTCAGCGGCGCTCTCACAACGCAACCCGACGCAGCCCAGCGCCTCGGCGAGCTTGACGAAGTCCGGGATGCGGTGCTTGTGGGTGCCCAGTTCGGTGTTGGAGTAGCGCTCCCCGTAGAACAGGGTCTGCCACTGCCGCACCATGCCCAGGTTGCCGTTGTTGATCAGTGCGATCTTGACCGGGATGCCCTCCAGGGCACAGGTCGCCAGCTCCTGGTTGGTCATCTGGAAGCAGCCGTCACCATCGATCGCCCAGACCGTGGTCTCCGGCTTGCCGACCTTGGCCCCCATCGCCGCCGGCACCGCGTACCCCATCGTGCCCAGGCCGCCGGAGTTGAGCCAGGTCTGCGGCTTCTCGTAGGAGATGAACTGCGAGGCCCACATCTGGTGCTGGCCGACGCCGGCCACGTAGATCGCGTCCGGCCCGACGATCTCGCCCAGCCGCTTGATCACGTACTGCGGGGCGAGGGTCCCGTCGGCTGGCTCCTCGTAGCCGAGCGGGTACCGCTTGCGCAGGTCGTCGAGCTGGCTCCACCAGTCGCTGCGGTCGTCCGGTCGGGTGGCGGACTGCTCGGCCGTCACCGCCGTGATCAGCTCGTCGATGACGTACCGGGCGTCACCGACGATCGGCACGTCCACCGCCCGGTTCTTGCCGATCTCCGCCGGGTCGATGTCGGCGTGCACGATCGCGGCACCGGGCGCGAACGACTCGGCCTGGCCGGTCACCCGGTCGTCGAACCGAGCCCCGAGCGCCACGACCAGGTCGGCCTTCTGCAGGCCGTAGACCGCAGCCACCGTGCCATGCATGCCGGGCATGCCCAGGTGCTGCGGGTGCGAGTCGGGGAACGCGCCCCGGGCCATCAACGTGGTGACCACCGGAACGCCGGTCAGCTCGGCCAGTCGACGCAGCCCCTCGGTGGCGCCCGCCTTGAGCACCCCACCTCCGACGTAGAAGACCGGCCGGCGGGCGGTGGTGATCAGGCGCGCCGCCTCGCGGATCTGCTTGCCGTGCGGGTGCAGCGTGGGCCGGTAGCCGGGCAGGTCCAGCACCGGCGGCCAGTTGAACGTCGTCTGCGCCTGGAGCACGTCCTTGGGGATGTCCACCAGAACCGGGCCGGGTCGCCCGGTGGTCGCCAGGTGGAACGCCTCGGCCAACGCCTGCGGGATCTCCTCGGGGGTGCGGACGAGGAAACTGTGCTTGGTGATCGGCAGGGTGATCCCCTGGATGTCCGCCTCCTGGAAGGCATCCGTGCCGATCATCGAACGGACGACCTGGCCGGTGATCGCCACGATCGGCACCGAGTCCATGTATGCGTCGGCAATCGGGGTCACCAGGTTGGTGGCACCCGGACCGGAGGTGGCGATGCAGACACCCACCTTGCCGGTGGCCTGGGCGTAGCCGGTCGCGGCATGCCCAGCCCCCTGCTCGTGCCGGACCAGAATGTGCCGCACCGACGAGTCGTACAACGGGTCGTAGGCCGGCAGGATCGTGCCACCGGGAATGCCGAACGCCACCTCGACGCCGAGCGCCTCAAGCGACCGCACGAGCGAACCGGCACCGGAGACCTGGAGCGGGCCCGTCGCCCGTACGGCTGGGGTCTGCGCTGCCGTGCCCGCGACGGTGGCGGGGGTTGGCGCGGCGGCCGGGCTGGGCTGGTTACCGGAGGTGGCGGCGTTGCCGGCCCCCTCGGCGGCGACGCCCCGGTTCCGCCGGACGGAGTTGGCGAGTGTCTCAGGGGTGGGTCTGCTGGTCATGGCGATTCAGGCCTTCGGCTCGGGTCGGTGGTGGTTCTGTCAGTGCAACGCGGGCGTTCCGCCCGCCCCGATGCGGTGTGACGATGCCAATAGCGGTGCGATGCCAATAAAAAAGACCCACGTGCGGATGCACGGGGGTCAGCGCACTCTCAACGCGGAGAGTGCGCTCAGGTAAGTACTCGAAACGACCTGGTCGGTGACATGGGGCTAAGCCTGACGCATCTCACGCGATGAGTCAACTGATCTCACATCCTGGGCGGAAAAAGTCTCTGACCTGCGTCACCCTCCGGGTCGGTGGACACAGACTGACCACCTGAGGTGGCCTGAGCCGCAGGCATCGGGGCCGCCCGGTCCGGCACCATCGGAGTCGACCGGTCCGGCACCTTCGGGGTCGGGCGGGCCTTCGGCATCGGGGCCGACCGGGCCGACGGGTCGGGGTGCTCCCACGGCTCGTTCGGACCGTCGGGAAGCTGCCCCACCCGGGGCACCGGTACGGCTCGCGCGGCCGGTGAACTCGCCGCCTCCAGCATCGCCTCCAGGTGTTCGGCCGGCACTCCCCAACCAAACAACTGCCCCTGGCCGAACCGGCAACCGGCACCGACGACCACGGCCAACTCCGTCGGATTGGTCACCCCCTCGGCGATCACCTCCAGCCCCAACTGGTGCCCGAGTCGCATCACCACGTCGACCATCGGGGCGAACGGCCGACCGGGCGGAGCCGGCGCATGATTCGCCCGGGGCTCCCGTTCCGCCACCAGACTGTGATCGATCTTGAGGATGTCGATCGGCAGCCGGTGTAGCTGCCCCAACGACGAATAGCCCGCCCCGAAGTCGTCCAGGGCGATCCGTACCCCGGTCCGCCGCAACGCGGTAACCCGGCGGATCAGCTCGTCCAGGTCGGTCGCCACGGCATGCTCGGTGATCTCCAAGACGAGACGCTGCGGGGGGACCCGGTGCGCCTGCAACGCCTCGGCCACCTGCACCACGTACTCCGGGGCATGCAGCTCGCGGGGAGACACGTTGACCGAGACCCAGACGTCGTGACCGTCGGCCAGCCACAGCGACAACTGGTGGCAGGCCTGGTGCAGCACCCAGCCACCCAACTTCGCGATCATCCCGCACTCCTCGGCGAGCGGAATGAACTCGTCGGGGCGTACCCGGCCCAGCTCCGGGTGGCTCCACCGCAGCAGCGCCTCCGCACCGACCGGACGTACCGACGGCACCGCCACCACCGGCTGGAAGACCAGGCGCAGCTCGTCCCGCTCGATCGCCCCGCGCAGCTCGTGCTCCAACGTCGTACGCCGGCGCAGCAGCTGGTCGTAGGCGACGTCGTACCGTTCGACCCGGTTCTTGCCGCGCTGCTTGGCATAACGCAACGCAAGATCGGCGTTGCGCAACAACGTCTCCACGTCCGGGGCCGCCCCGTCGTTGGCCATCCCGATGCTGACCGACAGGAAGATCTGCCCCTCCGGTCGGTCGTACGGCCGGCTCAGTACGGCAAGCAGGCGCTCGGCGGCCCGCTGCGCCTCCGGCGGTCGGGCCCGCATGAGTACGGCGAACTCGTCACCGCCGAGTCGCGCGGCCACGTCACCGGGGCGCAGGTTGTCACGCAGCCGCTGCCCCACCTCCACCAGCACCGCGTCCCCGACGTCGTGTCCCCGCGAGTCGTTGACGTGCTTGAAGCCGTCGAGGTCCAACCCGAGCAGCGCCCGGGGAATGCCGGGCGCCTCGTTGTGCAGGGAGCGCAGCAGGCCCCGTCGATTGGCCAGCCCGGTCAGCGGATCGGTGTGTGCCAGTTCACGGAAGTGCGCCTCACGCTCGGCCAATCGGCTGGCGTAGCCCCGCACGTCCCGCAGGGCGAAGTACTGCCGGGCCACCAGCGCGAACCCCTCCACGCTGCCGGCGACGATGGCGAACATGTCGAAGGTGCCGCCGCGCAGCAGGTGGTAGATGGCGGAGACGGCCATCGCCGCCATCGGCAGTACGGCGTAGCCGCTGGCACCCCGCATCACGTCGAAGTCGACCGTGCCCGAAACGTCGTCGCCCCGGCCGGCCAACATGATCAGCAACAACCCGACCGGCAGTACGGCGGCACCGGTGACCGCTATCCCCGCCCGGCCCTGGCAGACGCCGGTCGCGAACGTCAGCCCGCCCCCCGCCACCAGGGTGACGCCGGAGGCGAGCAGGACCAGCCCGGAGCGGGGCCGCGACGACCGGATCACGACGATCGCGGCCAGCCCGACGATCTCCGCCGCCGTCATGGTGGCCAGCAGAATGGGGGTGCAGACGATCGGAGTGGCATCGCCGAGCAACCGGGTCGGTTCGGAGAGCAGGACCCAGCTGACGAACCACAACGCGCCAGCGATCACCAACCCGTCGAGGACAATCCGTGCCGCCGCAGCCGGGGTGTCGGCGACGCCGGGCAGCCGCAGCAGGCCCGCGCAGAGCACCAGCCCGCTGACGGTCAGCCCGATCGCCACGATCATGCTGAGCGAGCCGTCCTGCGGCTGCTGCTCGCCCCAGCCGCCGACTTCGAGCAGCATCCCGGTGAACCCGACGACCACGCTGAGGGTGACCAGCCCACCGCCGATGGCCAGCAGCCGACGGGCGGGCAGCAACCGCCCGGTCTGCCGACGTGCCGAGGCGATCAGCGTGTGCACACCGAAGATCGCCGCGAGAGCGCTCACAGCTGCGCCAGCCACCATGCCCGAGGGGAGTTGCACGCATCAACTTTGCCGGATCCAGCCCGCCTGTGGGGGACCGGGTATCTGGCGAGTTCTCGCACCAGATGTCCGGGAGTTCTCGTACCAGTTGTCCCGATGGATGGACGGGCGCGCCGCGCCTCGCCGCTCGCCGTATCGCGGTGCCACACTTGGCGGATGCCTGACCTGCGGTCAAAGACCTCCACGCACGGCCGGACGATGGCCGGGGCTCGCGCGCTGTGGCGGGCCACCGGGATGACCGACGACGACTTCGGCAAGCCCATCGTCGCCATCGCCAACAGCTTCACCCAGTTCGTACCCGGGCATGTGCACCTCAAGGACCTCGGCGGCCTGGTGGCCGACGCGGTGGCCTCCGCCGGCGGGGTCGGTCGGGAGTTCAACACCATCGCGGTGGACGACGGCATCGCCATGGGACACGGCGGCATGCTCTACTCGCTGCCCAGCCGCGAGCTGATCGCCGACGCCGTGGAATACATGGTCAACGCGCACTGCGCCGACGCACTGGTCTGCATCTCCAACTGCGACAAGATCACGCCGGGCATGCTGCTGGCCGCGCTGCGACTCAACATCCCCACCATCTTCGTCTCCGGTGGGCCGATGGAGGCCGGCAAGACCGTCGCGATCGAGGGCATCGTCCACGACAAGATCGACCTGATCGACGCCATGATCGCCTCGTCCAACGACGCGGTCACCGAGGCGCAGCTGGACACCATCGAACGCTCGGCCTGCCCCACCTGCGGATCGTGCTCGGGCATGTTCACCGCCAACTCGATGAACTGCCTCGCCGAGGCGATCGGCCTGGCACTGCCCGGCAACGGGTCGACGCTGGCCACCCACGCCGCCCGCAAGTCGCTCTTCGTCGAGGCCGGCCGCACCATCGTGGAGATCGCCAAGCGCTGGTACGACGGTGACGACGCCTCCGTACTGCCCCGGTCGATCGCCAACCGCTCCGCCTTCGAGAACGCCGTCGCGCTCGACGTGGCGATGGGCGGCTCCACCAACACCGTGCTGCACCTGCTGGCCGCCGCCCGGGAGGCCGAACTCGACTTCGGCGTGGACGACATCGACGCCATCTCCCGCCGGGTGCCGTGCCTGGCCAAGGTCGCCCCGAACAGCCCCAAGTACCACATGGAGGACGTACACCGGGCCGGCGGCATCCCGGCCATCCTCGGCGAACTGGACCGGGCCGGGCTGCTGCACCGGGACGTGCACTCGGTGCACTCCCCCACCCTGGAGAAGTGGCTGGCCGACTGGGACATCCGCAGCGGATCGGCCACCCCGGCGGCAATCGAGTTGTTCCACGCCGCGCCGGGCGGGGTACGCACCACCGAGGCGTTCTCCACCACCAACCGGTGGGCCACCCTGGACACCGACGCCGCCGAGGGCTGCATCCGGGACCGGGCACACGCGTACACCGCCGACGGGGGGCTGGCCATCCTCACCGGCAACCTCGCGCCGGACGGTTGCGTGGTCAAGACCGCCGGGGTGCCCGAGGAGGTGTGGCGGTTCGCCGGCCCGGCCAAGGTGTACGAATCGCAGGAGGCCGCGGTCGAGGCGATCCTCGGCAAGCAGGTCGTCGCCGGGGACGTGGTGGTGATCCGCTACGAGGGTCCCAAGGGCGGGCCGGGCATGCAGGAGATGCTCTACCCCACCTCGTTCCTCAAGGGACGCGGCCTCGGTCGAGCCTGCGCCCTGATCACCGACGGCCGGTTCTCCGGCGGCACCTCCGGCCTCTCCATCGGGCACGTCTCCCCCGAGGCAGCCGGCGGTGGGCTGATCGCCCTGGTCGAAGAGGGCGACGAGATCGTCATCGACATCCCGGGGCGGTCGATCGAACTGAACGTGCCTGAGGACGTGCTGGCCGCCCGACGCATCGCCCAGGAGAAGCGGGACCGCCCGTACACCCCGGTGGACCGGCAGCGCCAAGTCTCCGCCGCCCTGCGTGCGTACGCCTCGATGGCCACCTCGGCCAGCGACGGCGCGTACCGCCGCGTCCCGGAGTGATGTTAGGAAGGGCCCCGACCGACGGCTCGGTCAAGGCGGTAGAGGTGCCTGGCCTGGTGCCGCCTCAGCGCGCCCTGATCATGTCCTCGTACGCCAAACCAGTCATGAACGCAGGATGTTTGGTGTATTGGTGCACCGTGTAGTCGGGATCTAGAACGGTCTTGAGGATGCGGATGCCGAAACGGGTGTCGGTGAGCATCGTTGCGAGGTCGATCGGCACAGGGTCAGGCAGCCACTCACTCATCCAGAGGGGACCCTGGAGGTAGATGTCAGACCATCGGGTGACCCAGCTCGCACTCGCTCTATCAAAGAACAAGGCTGCCCGGCGCAACAACTCACTCGCCACCAAGGACAACGACGCATCACGGCATTCCGCATCGTTGCGGGCCCACCTTGGATTGGTCAGATAGCCTCGACTGAATCCGACGTCGAAAGGGCACGGGATGTCGCGGGCGGCGCGTCCTGCGGCATTCCACCGCGTCGACGTCGTGCGTACGGTCACCGCCGCAGAGGTTTGCGAACGTCGCAACTCGACGCCACCTCGAACGGCAACGTCGTACAACCCTGGCACTCCCCGCCCCTCCGGAGAGGATACGGAGGCGTCCTCGGGCATTACCGCCCAGTAGAAGGCGGGCAGCAGGTCGTCCGGTATGGACAGCTCAATCCTGGCGGACGTGGGTTGGACCCGGCAGATCGTCAATGGGGTGACATCCGACCACCAGCGACTCTTGGGCATCCAGCCTCTGCTCGAACCGCCATGACCGGCTAGGGCGATCATAATCGCCGCCTCCAGCAGCCGCTGTTCCTCCGAATCAGCACTCGGCAACTTTCTGCCATCACGCTTCATTGCTAGGCAAGCCTGCTGGTAGCCTTCGCCGGTATACAGCATTCTCTGGCGCACAATTGCCTTTGCCTGGCTATGCGTCATCGGCTATCACCGCCCCGCCGTGAGCCACAATGTCGCGAGTCCATCCTCGCAGATGCCTGACGAAGGCAAGCGTGGTCAGGGCATGCCGACGATTTGCTAAGAACGGTGCGATACAGAGATACGGTGAGATTACTAGCGCCACCCAGAGCAGAGGGATGAAGGCGACCGCCAACATGAAATGACGCAGCGGACGAGACAGAAGGCTCAACGCAGACAAGGCTCAACCAATCCCACCGCCCCGGCACGGCGATCATTGGTAGGCACCATGCGTGCTGTTCTGATTGATCCACCAAGTGGGCCTTAGGACCCTTCGACCGCAGTCCGTCCGAGCGATCCGGGCGCTCAGAGTACAGTCCGGCCACCCAATGGCCGTGTAGGCAGGATACATGAGTCGGGCGTTAGGGCCAATGCACGTTCGATCCTGGTAGTGCGCGGTTCCTAGCCACACACAGGCCAGGCGCAATGATGACGAATGCCGCAACTGCGTGTGCAGTGACATCCCAACCGGCGCGCCACTGAAGGGGTTGCGCATGACACTCGCTCGTCGCTCGCCCCTCGAAAAGATCGCCGCCGTCGACGCGGACCTCGACACGACAGCCGGTAGCAGGTGGCCGACACCGACCTCGGCATCCCGTACGTGCTGGAGAACGTGCCCGATCGGCGACTCTTCGGCGACCGCCCTCGAGGTGATGTTAGGAAGGGCCCCTTCCTATCGCTTTTTGTAGAGGAAGGGGCCCTTCCTAACCTCGGCCCTTCGTTAAGGGCTGTCCAAGGAGTGGACCGGAAACGAAGAAGTGCCTTCTGATCAGGGAAAATAGGGCTTGTCGAGAGTCCTG